>WLLZ01000069.1 GCA_009700485.1 Actinomycetota bacterium
CCACCGGCTTTGCCGCGCCCACCGGTCTTTACCTGGGCCTTGATGACCACTTGGCCGCCAATCTTGCTGGCCACCTCACGGGCGGCCTCGGGCGTTGAACACACTTCGCCGGGGGTGCCGGGGATCTGATGCTTGCCGAAAAGCTGCTTAGCTTGGTACTCGTACAGATCCACTTAAACTCCCTGAGGCCGAAATCACGTCGGTGACGCCCCGAGCCTAGTGTCGATCAGTTACTCGCGGTAAGGGTGCGACTGTGATCTTCGACCCATTCGACGATTGATGCGGTGGTGGCCCCCGGGGTGAAGATCTTGGCTACCCCCAAGGCCTCCAATTCAGTGATGTCATCCTCGGGGATGATCCCTCCACCGAAAACGATGATGTCGCCGGCCTTGCGGGCCCGCAGCAGCTCCATGACGTCGGCAAACAAAGTGAGATGGGCACCAGACAAGATCGACAGCCCGATAAAGTCAACGTCTTCTTGTACCGCAGCGTCAACCACCTGTGCAGGAGTTTGATGTAGACCGGTATAGATGACTTCGATGCCGGCATCACGCAGGGCCCGGGCCACCACTTTGGCGCCCCGATCGTGCCCATCGAGCCCCGGCTTGGCAACAAGAACCCGAATTGGACCAGCCATTACGAACCCCTCTCCCGGTGTTGCCAGATCTCGACGACCGTCGAAAGTACACTATAAATCGCTGGTCGACGGGGCCGGCACCGGCCCACTTGGAACTAACCTAGGAGGTAGCAGATGGCTACCCCACGTGAGCTACGGCCTCAGTCACTGATCATTTCCATCTTCGGGGCCTACGGGCGAAACCTCGGTGGCTGGTTCTCTGTTAGCACACTTATTTACCTGCTTAATGATGTCGGAGTCGACGACCCAGCGGTGCGTAGCGCCTTATCTCGATTCAAGCGCCGCAGAATCTTGATCTCGGAGAAAAAAGGTGGCGTTGCCGGGTATTCACTTAGTGAATCTGCCAGGCAAACTTTCGACGTTGGAGATGCTCGAGTGCTACAGCGTCGAACCCCGCCGCCCAACGATGGTTGGGTGCTAGCCGCCTTCTCGATCCCTGAAAGTAAACGTGACGTGCGTTACCGCCTGCGCTCGCGACTGGCCAAAGTCGGCTTCGCGCAAGTGGGGGGTGGGCTTTGGATAGCACCAAGAGCTCTAGAACCTGATGCGCGCTACGTAGTACAAGCACTCGGCATTGAAGATCATGTTGACATCTTCAACGCAGAGCACACCGCATTTCGATGCACCGCCGATGCCGTGAACCACTGGTGGGATTTACCGGCAATCGCGCGTGAATACGAATCCTTCACCGCCGAATTTAAAAGTCTGCGCGCCAAATATAACCGGGCCGCGAAGCCACCCATTAATGTAAAAGCCTTTACCGACTACACCCGAACCCTCACCGCTTGGCGGCCACTGCCGTACAACGACCCCGGGCTTCCGCGTGAATACTTGCCCAAAGCCTGGTCGGGTGACCAAGCGACCGCACTTTTCTATGACTTACACGATCAGCTAGCACCGGCGGCGCAGCAATATGTCGTTGATGTCGTTGGCAACGCAAGCTAAGACTGCTAGAACATGGTAGATGGCACGCAAGGCCCGTGTATGTCACGCAAAACATCGACTATCTCGCCAACAGTGGCATATGCGGTGACCGCCTGCACACATGCCGGCACCACATTCGCCCCGGCGGTAGCCGCTGCGCGCACCGCAGCCAACCCGGCCGTGACGGCATCTTGATCGCGGGTCGCGCGCACCCGTTGCAAGCTTGCGATCTGGGTGCGTTCACTTTCCGGGTCGAGGGTGAACACCTCGAATGCCACCGGTTCGGTAACAAAAGTATTAACACCGATAACCGTCTTTTCGCCGGTGTCGATTGATTTCGCGTATTTGTAGGCGCTGTCACCTAGCTCAGTCTGGAAGTATCCCGACTCGATGCAACTTAGGGCTCCTCCTCGCTCAGCAATATTCGCCATCTCAGCCCATATCTCGGTTTCCAGATCATCGGTCAATTGCTCGAGTATGTAACTGCCACCAAGCGGGTCAACCATTGAGGTGACACCGGTTTCAAAGGCCACGATCTGCTGAGTGCGTAACGCCAACGTTGCCGCCACCTCGGTAGGCACACCGAGTGCTTCATCATAGGCACAGACATGCATCGTCTGCACGCCACCGAGTGCGGCCGCCATGGCTTCGATTGAGGTCCGCACCACGTTGTTTAACGGCTGCTGTGCTGTTAGCGATGACCCAGCCGTGAAAACGAAGATGCGCAACTGTTCTGAGCGCGGATCCTGCGCGTGATAGGTATCGCGCATTAGTTTCGCCCATACCCGGCGCGCCGCCCGGAATTTGGCGATCTCTGGCAGGAAATCCATATTGCTGGACAAGAAAGTGAACAGGGTCGGCGCCACCGCATCAACACTTAGGCCGCGCTGGACAGCTTCGTCCAAGTAAGCGCGCGAGTTAGAGAAAGTAAATGCGATCTCTTGGACTGCACTGGAGCCTGACTCACGAATGTGATAGCCACTCATAGCGAGTGACACCCAGCGTGGAATATTATTTGCAATGTGTTCGATAACATCGACTGAGAGTTTTAACCCAGCTGCCGCCGGGAATATCTGTGTTCCGCGAGCAAAATACTCCTTCAGTACATCATTTTGAATGAATAATCCGAATTCATTTGGATTTATCCCCCGCTTTTTCGCCAGTGCCTCAAACATGGCGGCCCAGATGTAGCCGATCGAGTTAGCGGTGGTTCGAACTTGACTGATCTTCTCAAGTGGAATGCCATCCATGAGCACTTCAATATCGGCTAGGCTGTCAATGGCCACCCCCACTTTGCCAACCTCACCGCGGGCAAGCTGATTATCGGAATCAAGGCCCATCTGAGTAGGTAGATCTAGTGCCACACTGAAGCCGGTTAACCCCTGATCAAGTAATGCGCGAAAACGCTCGTTGGTTTCGCGCGCCGTACCGAAACCTGCGTACTGCCCCATCGTCCATACACCCGGATCAGCATTTATGCCCCGGGTATAAGGGAACTCACCTTGCTGCTCACGTGCCTGCGCTGTCACTGTGACGCCTCCGCATTTAGCTGCTCACGCAGCACCTTCTTGGCGATCTTGCCCGTAGAGTTGAGAGGGAACTCCGCAACTATTCGTACGTCCTTCGGTTTTTTATATGACGCCATTCGTGATTTGCAGTGCTCAAGCACTTGATCCACTGTCACATTTGCGCCTGCTGCAATAGTGATCAGAGCCGTGACATGCTGACCCCAGTCGGCATCTTCGACACCGATAACCGCCACCTCATGCACACCAGACACCTCCGCGATGACATCTTCGATTTCGCGTGGATAAATGTTGTAGCCGCCCGAGATAATCATGTCGCCCTTACGGTCAACCAAGAACAGCCGTTCATCCGCATCACATCTACCTAAGTCACCGGTATAAAGCCAACCATCACGCACCGCCTTTGTCACGGTCGCGTCTTGCCCAGCTTGCCCGTAGTAACCACGCATTACATGGTCACCGCGAGTTATGACCTCACCGACTTCACCGGTTGGCACGTCCTGGCCCAGCTCATCAACAATCCGAATTTCGACACCATTACAGGGCAACCCGGCGCTCGTCAGGATTTCCGTGTCACCTTCAATCCCGCGCTGATGGTCGGCTGGCCCCAGCACGGTAACCGGCGGGATCGCTTCGACCAAACCGTAGTACTGCGACATCCGTGGGGTGATGCGCTCAAAGCATTGCCTGATTTGCTCAGGCGGCATTGGGGCACCCGCATACCCGAGGATATCCAGATTCGCCATTCGCTCAAGCGAAATATCCGGCATCGCTAGGAGTCGCGCCACCATGGTCGGCACGAGCGCCGTGGCATTGGCGCCTCGGTGTTCGAACACATCAACGAGTGACTCCGGCTCAAACTTGGCCTGCACAATTTGCCGCCCACCGAAAGCGAAATAGGGCAACACAAAAAGCCCACTGGTATGGGTTACCGGGCCCGCATGCACCCAACAGCTGTGTTCATCGGGCACCTTGCCTAAGAAGTCGGTGACAATATTGTGCAGACTCGCCATCCGGTTTCGGTGGGTTCGAATCGCACCCTTCGGATTGCCAGTCGTACCACTTGAATAGTTCAGTGAGACCAATGCATCAGGATCTACATTAAGTAGCAATGGCTCGGTTGATTGGTTTTCGAGAAATCTCTCATATGGCGTGGCCCCGTCAGTACCGTCAGCTCCGCCATTGATAACGATGACGTGATCTACCATCGCTCGCACGCCCTCGGCATCGTCCCAGAACTTGGCATCTAGGATCAAAGCTCGCGGGGTGCAGTCGGTCGCAATACGCACCCAATCGGTTGGGTGCAATCGGTAGTTGAGCGCAACTCGGCATAAGCCGGCGGTGCTAATGCCTAAGTCAGTCTCAATATACGTATTTTGATTTGACTGAAGGTCAAGTAGGCGGTCGCCAGTCTCCAGGCCAAGGGCCCGTAGGCCGCGGGCAAGTTGCATGACACGTGATCCGGTGCGCCCAAAAGTACTCGCGCCCTCGGGGCCGTCTAGGGCAATACGGTCGCGGTACCTGCGCATTGATCGTGCTACGAGCCGGCCGACATCCATCTAGCGCCCCTCTACTTGCTGAAGTAAATTAAAATCAAGTGAATCTGCGTACATGGCGTCCAATATCCAGCAGCCATCGGCTAATACAGCAACAGGATTTAGATCGAGTTCGAATCCAGTGGGCCACTCACGCGTACAACTAGCCAGCAGGAGCACCATACGGACGAAAGCCTCTAGGTCACTCGGAGCTGCGCCACGCGCCCCCGCAAGCATCGGGGCCAAGGCGGTCTCGGCGATCATTTCGCGCACATCGCACTCATCAACCGGGAGTAACCGAACCGCCGCATCGGCGACGATCTCGGTAAGCACCCCGCCAACGCCAATTGTTAATACTGGCCCAAGTGCACTTGGGGTAACACCCACAATGGCCTCGACCCCACCTTGAACGAATCTTTCGACCAGCACCTGGCCCCCGAGTGCTTCCAAACGAGTGAATACATCAACCGCATTTTTTTCAGTCACTCCCAGCACCACCCCGCCCGCATCACTTTTATGCAGGAGTCCAGGCACTATGGCTTTGCAGACAGCTAATCCACCAACTTGCGATATGGCTTTAACCGCTTCGGATGCACTGCTAACCAGCACCGACTCAGGAACAGGCAATCCGGCCGCCGCGAGAATTTGCTTTACCTGTTTTTCCGAAGCTCCTACCTCCGGCACCTGCGCGATGGAACCAGCGGGAATGGCTCGGGTGCGTCGCTGCGAGGTGGCGTGTAAAGCCTGCAAAGCGGCTACCGCTCTTTCGGGTGTTGGATAAACGGGCACCCCATTGGCTGCTAGAACCGCAGCACCTTCGGGTGCGAGGGAGGCAGCACCGGTTCGTACCGCCAGTACAGGTAGCCCGGTACGAGTTCGTAAGGCGCCGAGGGCGCGAGCAATTCGGGTGACATCCGCACCAACCAAGACAGCGAAACAGGCGACAATTGCATCAACGCCTGGATCGGCAGCCAATCGGTCAACACACTTCTCAAATAGTCCTGGCTCAGCCATTACCGCCGCAGTGACATCAACAGGATTAGTCGCATTGCCATAACTGGGCACGACCGCACTTAGGTCAGCAATGGTTGCGGCTTCAAGTTCAGCAAGTTGCATTCGGCAGGCCTCGATCGCATCGGCCGCCAAAATTCCGCTGCCACCTGAGGTGGTGACAATCCCGATCCGCTTTCCGAGCATGCGCGCACCCGTCGCAAATAGCGCCCCCGCGTCAAGCAATGCGTCAATATCAGCAACGCGTGCGATGCCCGCCTGCCGAAGTGCCGAATCAACCACTTTGTCCGCAGACGCAAGTGCGCCGGTATGTGAGGCCGCGGCCTTCGCCCCTGCCTCACTGCGTCCTGCCTTTACTACTGCAATTGGCTTCACCGCAGCAGCCCTGGCGAGTGCACTTATGTCACCTAATGACTCGATGTACATAAGCACGGCATCGATCGATGGGTCATCAACTAACCTCGCAGCGACATCGACGGCGGTGACATCGGCTTCATTGCCGGTGGTGACTGCAATGCCAATTGGTACGCCACGCTCAATGCCGAGTGAGAGCGCACCAAAGCCAAGGGCGCCTGATTGGCTAACGACCGCAATATTGCCCGCGGGTATCGGCGTCGATGCCGCCGAGAACACCGGGCTAAAGGTGGCTAGTACCCGAGCTGGTCCGCCCACCGCACCGATGCAGTTGGGGCCGACAAGTCGCATGCCGTGCTCGCGCGCAACTCGCACCAATTCCGCCTGCACCTTTACGCCGTCAGCACCGGCCTCCGCGAATCCCGACGACATCACAATGCACACCGAAGTGCCTACCTGGGCACATTCGATGACGGCCGCGAGTACTGCTGAGGCGGGCACCATTACCAGCGCCAAGTCCACCGACCGTCCGATTTCGGCCATGCAACTGAACGCCGGCAGCCCCATTATCTGACCACCTCTGGGATTAACCGGTGCAATGAAGCCCGGGTACTCATACTTTTGCAAGTATTCGATGGGCAGCCGACCCATCGCGCCGGGTCTATCAGTGGCACCAATTACCGCGATCGATTCAGCCGCCCAAATTGCCCGCAGATCGCTCACGGGAGGATCGCGATCCCTTCTATTTCTAGCAACGCTGCGTCGTCATAAAGCCGGGTTACCCCGACCAAGGTCATTGCTGGGTAATCACGACCGATGAGCCGGTGCCAAATCTGCCCGATTTCTTTAGCGTGCCCTCGATAGTCAACCGGATCAACCGAATAGATGGTCAGCTTCGCCAACTGCGATGGGGTGCCGCCGGCCGCCTCAAGGGCTACCAGCAAATTTGTGAGCACCTGCTCGAATTGCTCGACAATGGTTTCGCCGACAATCGCGCCGTCGACATTCAGAGCAGTCTGCCCAGCGAGTAACACCAAAGTGGTGCCCTCAGCAACCACGGCATGAGTAAAACCGATGGGTGGGGCGAGTTCGGGCGGGTTGATCCTTCGCACTGTCATAACTGCACCCTTCGGCCACCGATCGCTAGACTCATACTCTGCCTTAGGGCAGTTTCTCGCCAGGGGGACCGAATAGGAGAGTGCAATGGCGATCCCACCAAGCCTCCTTGATCATTTCACAGACCCGGGCATAACGCGTATCCTTGTCGATCGACAATAATACGACACATGAGCACCCCCCGTCCTGTTCTAGCAGCAGCCCGCCGGACTCCATTTGGGAGGTATCGCGGTGGCCTGTCTGGCATCCGCACCGATGACCTCCTGGGTCAAACGATCGCGGCCCTTATCGCCGCCACCCCGGAACTGGACCCAACTCACATCGATGACGTCATCATGGGCGACTCCAACGGAGCCGGCGAAGACAACCGCAATGTCGCCCGGATGGCCTCACTACTTGCTGGTCTACCGCTGACCGTGCCCGGAGTCACCGTCAATCGTCTCTGCGGCTCCGGTGCCGAAGCAATCGTCCAAGCGGCCCGCGCCATTCGAGCCGGTGACATGGACATGGTGCTCGCCGGTGGCGTCGAAAGTATGAGCCGGGCGCCGTATGTGCTACCTAAATCAGATAAACCTCTTGATCCAGCAATGCGGCTCGAGCAAACCACCGTCGGCTGGCGGATGATCAACCCCGCCTTCCCAGCGCATTGGACCGACAGCCTTGGAGCCTGCGCGCAGCGCAGCGCTACCGCGCGGGGCATTAGTCGCGCTGAGCAAGATGATTGGGCGGTGCGTTCACATGAACTTGCGAGCACCGCTTGGGCCAAGGGCTACCACGATGGCTTCGCCTTCGCGGTTAACGGCGTCAGCATTGACGAATCCATCCGAGCCGACTGCACCGCCGAAACCCTCGCACGCTTGAAGCCGGCATTTACCACCGACGGCACCGTGACGGCGGGTAACTCATCACCTATTAATGATGGCGCCGTCGCCACCTTGATTACTTCCGAAGAAAAGGCACTCGAACTTGGGCTGGCTCCAATCGGTGCAATCTTGGGTTCTGCGGTAGTTGCCACCGAGCCGGATGATTTTGCGAGCGCACCGGTGCCCGCAATGCACAAGTTGCTTCAGCGCACCGGGCACTCATTCGCCGATATCAACCTTTTTGAAATAAATGAGGCTTTCGCGGCCATGGTGCTCACCGTGCTGCACGATGCACCCGAAATCGATCTGGCAAAAGTAAACCCAAATGGCGGCGCCATCGCCATCGGCCATCCGGTTGGGGCCTCCGCGGCGCGCGTAGTTGTCGATACCTGCCGTGAACTTCAGCGGCGCGGGGGTGGTTTGGGCATTGCAACAGCATGTATCGGAGTCGGGCTCGGCATCGCAGTACTCGTGGAGGTTTGATGATAAAGCTTGATGAGTTCACAGATATCACTTATGCGACCACCGATGGGGTTGCCGTCATCACCATTAACCGACCCGATCGCTACAACGCGCTACGTGGTCGAACCGTTGATGAACTCATCTACGCCTTTCGCTACGCCTGGGTTGATAAATCCGTGGGCGCCATCATCTTGACCGGCGCTGGCCCGAAAGCATTTTGCAGTGGCGGTGACCAAAAGGAACGCGCAGAGACCGGCGGCTACGGCGAAACCGAAATGGGGATGTTTGAAATCGATCGACTGCACCGGTTAATCCGTGAGGTGCCCAAGCCGGTCATAGCGGCCGTCAATGGGTTTGCAATCGGTGGTGGCCATGTCCTGCATGTGCTCTGCGACGTGTCGTTAGCCGCAAGTACCGCGAAATTCGGCCAAGTCGGCCCACGTGTCGGTAGCTTCGATGCCGGCTTCGGCACCGCCTACCTGGCCCGGGTAGTAGGCGAAAAACGCGCCCGCGAGATCTGGTTTTTCTGCGATCAATACGACGCCGCCACCGCCGAGCGCTGGGGCTTGGTCAACCGAGTTGTCGAGCCAGCTGAGCTAATGCCGCTAGCGCTTTCCTGGGGCCGCAAGGTTCGGGACCTATCCCCCACCGCGATCAAGACTCTAAAGCACAGTTTCAATGCGGACACTGACCACCTCGTCGGACTCCAGTCGCTCGCATTTGACGTGCTCGATCTGTTTATCGATACCGATGAAGCCAAGGAGGGTGGAGCCGCCTTCAATGAGAAGCGGCCCCCGGA
>WLLZ01000007.1 GCA_009700485.1 Actinomycetota bacterium
ACTGAAGCCAAAAAGCCGATGGGGATCGCAGCCCAGAGGCTGGCGCCGAAACTGATTACGACCACGCCAATGGAGTAGGCGCCAATTGCCGCGAAGGCCACCTGCCCGAAGTTAAGGAGGCCGGTATAGCCGAATTGGAGGTTTAGACCCATGGCGGCCAGGCAGTAGATGATCGCCGTAACACCGAGCGCCTGGGTGATGGATTGACCTAGTACGAATGAGAAATCCATGTGCTATCCCACCCGCTCTCGACGACCAAGGATGCCCTGTGGTCGTACCAGCAAAATGATGATCATCAAGAACAGGGCACCGACGGTCTTCATTTCGGTGGGGATGAACAAGGTGGACAACTGCACGAACATGCCGACAACTAGGGCGCCAACAATGGCGCCGTAGATGGTGCCAAGCCCGCCGAGGGTTACCGCCGCGAACATAACCAAGAGCAGACGTTGGCCCATATTCCAGGTGGTGTCTTGGGTTGACCCGAGATAGATACCAGCGAAAGCTGCGAGCCCCGCCCCAAGGATCCAGACGACGGAGATGACTCGCTCAACGTCAATACCGGTGGCCGATGCCAGCGCTGGATTATCAGAAACAGCCCTGGTGGCCTTACCTATGCGTGAGCGTTGCAGCCAAATAACCGTGGCAGCGATGGCTATCGCGGCCAAAATCGCGAAGACGATCGATTTCGGGGTGATACTCACGGGCCCAAACTCCAAGCCAGATTGACCTGCGAATTGCTGGTAACTGCGTGGGGAGCCACCGAAGAAAAGCAACAGTGTGTAGCGGATCGTTATCGCCAGGCCGATAGTTACCACCATGCTCGCGATCAGGCCGGTCTTGCGCCGCCGCAGGGGCTTCCAGAGGATCTTATTTTGACCCCAGCCCCACAAAATCGCGCTGATGACAACGGCGATCGGAGCGGCAATTATTAGGTTCAAGCCCAACTCATTGAGTACGATCGCGGTGAATGCACCCAAGGTCAGGAGCTCGCCGTGGGAGAAGTTTGTTAAGCCGGTGGTACCGAAAATCAAGTTCAAGCCCACCGCACCAAGGGCAATTAAAATCCCGAAAAATAGGCCGTCCACGAGTAATTGAGAGATCCGCGCCCAGGTGAATGAACTCGCTGTAGCGCTACCCCCATCGGTGCCGCTCGCAAAAGTGAAGAGCACTTTCTTATCGCCCATTAGCACTAAAATCGATCTGTCTTGATCCGCTGCCTTGCTAAAGGTGATGCCGGTGGGCAAAGTGGCCGCATCAACTGTTAACTGATAGGTACCGCCCTTGGGGACTTCGATGCGAAAAGCCCCATCCGCCCCCGTGGAGACCGTCTCGGTAAAACCTTCGGCCGCCGCCGTAAGGGAGACATTTGTCAGCGCAGCACCATCGGGGCCTTTAAGGGTGCCCACGATCGCGGTGCCAGCGGCCGCGGCCGAAGGGGCAAAGGCCAGCAATAAACAAGCCGCGATGGCGGTAAGAAAGGCCCCTATGTAAAACCGCGGCCTAATCCCGGTACGGATGCGAAACCCCCCTAGCGTTTATCTGTCGAGCGTCCGGAGCATAACCCGATAGCCCTGCCTTGGGCGAGTTAATCACCGGGTAATTTTCGGATAAGGCATGTTAACCGTGCGGTGCACAGCAGGTGACCGCCATCGTCGGTAATGGTGATGCTGTAGGTAGCTACGGTCTGCCCCTCATGAAGGGGGGTGGAGACGCCGGTCACCAGGCCACTACGCGCGCCCCGGTGGTGCGTGCACGAAAGGTCGACACCCACCACCATGCGACCTGGGCCGGCGTGGATTCCGCCAGCGATAGAGCCCAAACTCTCCGCCAACACGGCATTGGCTCCACCATGTAAAAGGCCATAAGGCTGGGTGTTCCCCTCAACGGGCATGGTCGCGACCACGCGCCCGGAGCCCGCCTCGGTCACCATGATCTGCATTCGCTCGGCCAGTGCCCCGGCGCCGGCGCCAGCCAACTGGCGTAGCAGCGCCGAGTGGCCCTCGGTGGATTGGCTCATGGACGAACTCTAGGGCCATTTCACCGGCGAAGTCAGGTGGAATAGCGAAGCGCCTTTAGGATCAATGGGTGACGAAAATGCGGCTATTGCTACTTGATGGCCATTCACTTGCGTATCGAGCGTTTTATGCGCTTCCAGTCGAGAATTTTTCAACTTCCACCGGGCAACCCACCAATGCCGTTTACGGGTTCACCTCAATGCTGATCAACGTGCTGCGCGATGAGCAGCCAACACACGTGGCTGTCGCCTTTGATGTTTCGCGCCACACCTTTCGCACGGAGGAGTTCCCGGCGTACAAAGCAAATCGCGCGGCCTCACCCGCGGAGTTCAAAGGCCAGGTCGACCTAATTAAAGAGGTCGTGCGGGCGATGGGTATCCCGGCGGTTCAATGTGATGGGTTCGAAGCTGACGATGTCATCGCGACTTTGACCGGTCGAGCTCTGGTTGCCGGTGGTGAAGTCTTCATTGTCACCGGGGATCGTGATGCCTTCCAATTGGTAACCGATCAGGTCACCGTCCTGTACCCAAAAAAAGGCGTCTCCGATCTTGCGCGCATGACACCAGATGCAGTGCAGGAGAAATACGGCTTGAGCCCGACGCAATATCCAGATTACGCGGCTCTTCGTGGTGATCCGAGTGACAACCTTCCAGGTATCCCCGGTGTCGGTGAGAAAACCGCCGCCAAATGGATCAACGAATACGGCTCACTTGCGCAGTTGATAGATCGGGTGACCGAGGTACCCGGCAAGGCCGGTGATGCACTTCGTAGCGCATTGCCTCAGGTCATTATCAACCGCGACCTAACCGCGCTGCGCGCTGATGTACCAATTGACCTAGCAATCACCGACTGTGAACTGCGGCCTTGGAATGAGGCGGGCGTTGAGCAGGTGTTCGAGGCCTTGCAATTTCGGACCCTTCGGGATCGGTTATTCGCGGGTCGCCCTAAAGCGACCAAAGGTACCGGGGCGCAGGTGATCGGTGGCGCCGCGGTGTCTGAGCGTAAGTCGATCACGGCGGTTGGTGTTGCCGGATCTGCCGCGAAGGGTTGGTTGGCTGGGTTGCACCCACCGTGTGCGGTCGCGTTCGCAGGGGTCTGGGGGCGCGGGGTTGGAGTTCTGGACGCGGTCGGCATCGTCGACTCGGTCGGTGCGGCGGCGGTCATCGAAGTCACTGATCTTGCGGCCAAGAGCGCGGTCCTTGAGTGGTTAGCCGATCCGGGGATATCGAAGTGGACGCACGATGCTAAAGGGCCGGCGCTAGCGCTGGCCAGTGCCGATTCGACCATTGAAGGTTTGGCATTTGACACCGCGTTGGCCGCCTACCTAGTGGCGCCCGGTCAACGTTCCTTCGTCCTCGCTGATCTGGCCCAGCGGTTACTCGGCCGCGAGTTGCTTACCGAGACCACCGGTGACCAATTGAGTTTTGACGATGCTCAATCACATGAGGGGCTCGCTGAGCAAGCGGCCGTGATCGGGGAGTTAACCCTCGAATTAACAAAGACCCTTGAAAGTGAAGATGCCCTGAAAGTTCTCGCCGAGATTGAACTGCCACTTGTAGATGTGCTTGCTCGAATGGAGCACGCCGGTATCGCCGTTGATATTACAGAGTTACGAACCCTCTCAGCCGAATTTGGCGCAACAATGCATGACGCCGAAACGCGCGCCCATGAAATCGTTGGGCGCCCATTCAACCTAGGGTCGCCGAAGCAGTTGCAAGAAGTTCTCTTTGTTGATCGAAACTTGCCAAAAACGAAGAAAATCAAGACCGGCTATACGACCGATGCCGAAGCTTTGCAAGCACTTTATGCCCAAACGAGTGATCCCCTGATCGAACAGCTCCTCAATTGGCGTGATAGATCAAAACTGCGGCAAACCGTAGTTGGGCTGCTCCCTCTGGCTGATGCCAAGCACAGAATTCACACTACTTTCAATCAGACCACGACATCAACCGGTCGCTTATCGAGCACCGACCCGAACTTGCAGAATATCCCGATTCGCACCGAGGCGGGGCGGCGGATTCGTGGGTGCTTCGTCGTCGGAGTGGGCTACGAGGGCCTGATGACGGCTGACTACAGTCAAATCGAAATGCGAATCATGGCGCATGCATCAGCAGACGTCGGGCTCATTGACGCATTCATTAGCGGCGAGGATCTCCACACCACGGTAGCCAGCCGGGTCTTTGGGGTCAGGCCGGATGCCGTTGACCCTGAAATGCGCCGACGCACCAAAGCCATGTCATATGGCTTGGCATACGGGCTATCGGCATTTGGGTTATCACAGCAGCTAGGGATTGGCCCGCAGGAGGCCGGTGCACTAATGAATGAATACTTCAAACGGTTTGGTGGTGTTCGCGACTACTTAGCGGCCGTAGTTGAAAATGCCCGACAGACCGGCTACACCCAAACCATGTTTGGGCGCAGGCGCTATTTGCCCGATCTAAGTAGCGATAATCGCCAGCGCCGCGATATGGCTGAGCGCATGGCATTGAACGCGCCGATACAAGGCACGGCCGCCGATATCGTCAAGCTGGCAATGCTTAGTGTTGATGCCGAGCTCAAATCGGAGAAATTGCAAAGCCGGATGCTGCTTCAGGTCCATGACGAACTAGTACTCGAAGTATTTCCTGGTGAACGAGTCAGGCTAGAAGCGCTGCTGCGCGAAGCCATGGCTGGCGCCGCCGTGTTATCGGTGCCGTTAGACGTCTCAATTGGGTTTGGGCCATCTTGGGATGCCGCCGCACACTGAGTCTTCTGCTACTTGGCCACCGGTTTACGCCAGCTAAGTAGGTAGTCACCCACATAGCACCGGTAGCAGCCCCGTCGGGCCGGTTACTACCGAGGTGGCGTATCCTTTGTGGGTTACGCGCAGGGCGGGGCCCCAGACCTAGTGGGTCAAGCAAGTTCTTAGGTTCAAGTCCAATAGGGCCGGGCCGGGGCACCGGTGCGCAGCGCCACCGGATTCAGTTCCCTGCATCCCTATCCACCGGAGCCTTTTACTCCATGACATCCACCTCAGTAGCAACAAGTCCCCAGATTGCCATCAATGACATCGGCTCGGCTGAGGATTTCCTCGCCGCCATCGATCTGACTATCAAGTACTTTAATGATGGTGACATCGTCGAAGGTATCGTCGTAAAAGTTGACCGCGACGAAGTTCTTCTTGATATCGGCTACAAGACAGAGGGAGTTATTCCCTCCCGTGAACTTTCCATCAAGCATGACGTTGATCCTAGCCAGGTCGTCTCCGTGGGCGACCACGTTGAAGCCCTCGTCCTGCAAAAGGAAGATAAAGAAGGTCGACTGATTTTGTCCAAGAAGCGCGCCCAGTACGAGCGCGCCTGGGGCACGATCGAAAAGATCAAAGAAGAGGACGGCGTCGTTGAAGGCCTCGTGATTGAAGTAGTCAAGGGTGGTCTCATTGTCGACATCGGGCTTCGGGGCTTCCTGCCAGCTTCCCTGGTTGAAATGCGTCGCGTCCGTGATCTGCTGCCGTATGTCGGTAAGACCCTTGAAGCGAAAATCATTGAGCTCGACAAGAACCGCAACAACGTGGTGTTGTCCCGCCGCGCGTGGCTTGAGCAGACTCAAAGTGAGACTCGCCAAACCTTCTTGACTCAGCTGCAAAAGGGTCAGATCCGTAGCGGCGTGGTTTCATCCATCGTCAACTTCGGTGCCTTTGTTGATCTAGGTGGCGTTGACGGCCTCGTTCACGTGTCGGAGCTGTCCTGGAAGCACATTGATCATCCGGGCGAGGTTGTTGAAGTTGGCCAAGAGGTAACCGTTGAGGTCCTCGAGGTTGATATGGATCGCGAGCGGGTTTCGCTGTCCTTGAAAGCAACCCAAGAAGACCCGTGGCAGCACTTTGCACGCACCCACACGATCGGGCAGGTGGCACCAGGCAAGGTCACCAAGTTGGTTCCATTCGGTGCATTTGTGCGCGTCGAGGAAGGCATCGAAGGATTGGTGCACATCTCCGAGCTGGCCGAGCGCCATATCGAAATGCCGGAGCAGATCGTGCAGGTTGGCGATGACATCTACGTCAAGGTCATCGACATTGACCTTGAGCGTCGTCGTATCTCGCTGTCGCTCAAGCAGGCGAATGACTCAAGTGATGGTGTCGCTGTCGAAGAATTCGATCCTTACCTGTACGGAATGGCGCCAGCATTTGATGAGGCAGGCGCATACATCGGCCCAGATGGGTTCGATCCTGAGACCGGTGAGTGGAAAGCTGGCTTTGAAACCCAGCGCACCGATTGGGAGAAGGAGTACTCAGACGCACATCAGCGCTGGGAGGCTCACCGTAAGCAGATTGACGAAGCACGGGTTGCTGATCAGGCTGCGGTAATCGAGTCTGGCGAGGGGGCGTCTTCGTACTCCACGGAGTCCAGTGCTGAAGAAGGCGCATTCGCCTCGGATGAGGCCCTGCAGGCACTTCGTGACAAGCTGACGGGGGAGTAGCCCTTTCACTTTCGCGGTAGTAATCGTGGCTCGCCTAGGCTGGGTGCATGAAGCGCATCGGGCTCACGGGCGGGATCGGATCTGGTAAGTCGTCAGTGGCGTCGCTGCTCCTAGAGCACGGCGCCATTGTCATTGACGCTGATGCAATTGCCCGTGAACTCGTCGAGCCAGGCCAACCCGCCCTGGATGCCTTAGTTGCCGAGTTTGGACCAGGTGTCTTGACGCCGGTGGGCACGCTCAGTCGCGGTGAATTGGCAAAGCTGGCTTTTAGCGATCCTGAGGCCACTAAGCGCCTAAACGCGATCATGCATCCACTAATAGGTGAGGAGTCGGCCAGGCGCATACAGGCCGTCCCTGAGTCTGCCGTGGTGGTCTATGACATGCCGCTGCTTGTTGAAACGAACCAACGCGATCTGGTCGACCTTGTCGTAGTGGTCGATGTACCCGAGCAACTGCAAATTGAGCGCGCCGTGTCACTGCGAGGTTTGGATCAAGGCGATGTCGAACGGCGGATGCAGGCACAAGTATCACGCGATGAACGACTGGCCATTGCCGACTACGTTATTGATAACAGCGGGTCACTTGACGAACTCAAGGCCAGCGTTGCAGGGCTCTGGGCAGATCTCAAGTTGCGCTAAAGGCACACTCCGCAAGAGCCGGGTAGGTTTAGGTCATGACCCGGCCGGTGACTGACCTGCAGCGACGGGTCGCACCATTTGAGGTCATCGCGCCTTTCCAGCCCTCGGGTGATCAGCCGACCGCTATCGCTGAGCTGACCAAGCGGATCTTGGCCGGTGAGCGTGACAATGTCCTGCTGGGAGCCACCGGTACCGGCAAAAGCGCGACGACCGCTTGGCTGGTCGAAGCACTGCAGCGGCCAGCTTTGGTGATGGCCCCTAATAAGACCTTGGCCGCCCAATTGGCCACTGAATTTCGAGAATTATTGCCGAATAACGCGGTTGAGTATTTCGTTTCATATTACGACTACTACCAACCTGAGGCGTACCTGCCACAGAGTGACACCTATATCGAAAAGGACTCTTCGCTGAATGAAGAAGTCCAGCGACTGCGTCATTCAGCCACGAACAGTCTGCTAACGCGGCGTGATGTTTTGGTTGTTGCAACGGTATCGGCAATTTACGGTCTCGGGACTCCGCAGGAGTACGTCGATCGCATGGTGCGGCTACGCGTAGGTGAGACCATGGAGCGCGATAAATTGCTCCGGGCGTTCGTTGACATTCAATATACGCGAAATGACATCGCATTTCAGCGAGGCACATTTAGGGTCCGTGGCGACACAGTTGAGGTTTACCCGGTTTATGAAGATCGTCCCGTACGAATTGAGATGTTTGGCGATGAGATTGAAAGGTTGATGTCCCTACATCCGGTTACGGGTGAAATCCTCACCGAGGATCAAGAGATCTACGTATTCCCGGCAACTCACTACGTGGCCGGCCCGGAGCGAATGGATCGCGCAGTGGCGGATATCGAAGCTGAGTTGGAACTACGACTTGCCGAATTCGAAGGCCAAGGAAAGCTTCTTGAGGCGCAACGGCTGCGGATGCGAACCACCTACGACATCGAAATGATGCGCCAGGTCGGCAGTTGCGCCGGTATTGAGAACTACTCACGCCATATCGATGGTCGCGAGCCTGGTAGCCCACCTAACTGCCTGATCGACTATTTCCCCGATGATTTTCTGATGGTGATAGATGAGTCGCATGTAACGGTGCCGCAGATCGGTGCCATGTATGAAGGCGACATGAGCCGTAAACGCACCTTGGTTGAGCATGGATTCAGGCTGCCCAGTGCCATGGATAACCGCCCGCTTCGCTTCACCGAGTTCTCGGAGCGCATCGGCCAGACGGTTTACCTTTCGGCCACCCCCGGGTCATATGAACTTGGCAAGGTCGAAGGCGACGTGGTGCAGCAAGTTATTCGGCCAACCGGGTTGGTTGACCCAGAAGTTGTGGTTAAGCCGACCCAAGGGCAGATTGATGATTTGATGGATGAGATTCGGCAGCGCGCCCTTCGAAGTGAGCGCGTGCTCGTTACCACCTTAACCAAGCGAATGGCCGAGGATCTAACTGATTACTTGGTCGAAAATGGGGTTCGGGTGCAATACCTCCACTCGGAGGTCGACACATTACGCCGAGTTGAACTGCTCAGAGAGTTAAGACTTGGAGTCTTCGATGTACTGGTGGGCATCAACCTCTTGCGGGAGGGCCTTGATCTGCCAGAAGTCTCCCTTGTTGCCATCCTTGATGCCGACAAGGAAGGGTTTTTGAGATCTGAAACGTCTTTGATTCAGACGATTGGGCGAGCCGCTCGAAATGTTTCGGGTCAGGTGCACATGTACGCGGATAAAATCACGCCCTCTATGCGCAAAGCGATCGATGAAACCAATCGTCGACGGGCAATTCAGGTTGCCTTCAATGAGTCACATGGTGTAGATCCGCAACCGCTCCGAAAGAAGATCGCTGACATAACCGATCTTTTGGCTAGGGAGGATGCAGACACTGCGGCACTCATGCAAGAATCAACGACTAGACGCAAGGGCTCGCGCATGGCGGGTGCGCCCGAAACCGAATTAGTTTCACTCATCGACGATTTGACCAAGCAGATGCATCAGGCCGCGGCCGATTTGCATTTCGAACTCGCCGCCCGTTTGCGGGATGAAGTCGGCGATCTAAAGCGTGAGTTGCGCGGGATGAGGGAGGCTACCTGATGGATGTGCCGATGTGGCTGTGGGTTGTGACCGTAGTTGGACTTATCGGGGTGATCACGGTTGACCTAATAATTGTTGATCGACGCCCGCACCATTTTAGTTCGACGGATGCGGCACGCTGGGTAGTTTTCTACATCTCCCTGGCTGTCCTTTTCGCGATATTTGTGGGGTTCTACTTTGGATGGTCTTTCGCTGGGCAGTTCACGGCCGGATACCTGACCGAGTATTCACTTAGTGTTGACAACCTTTTCGTCTTCTTGATCATCATGACGGCCTTCGCGGTACCAGACGTGCACCAGCATCGAGTATTGCTAGTGGGAATTGTAATTGCGCTGATCCTGCGGGCCGTTCTTATCATCATTGGCGCCGAACTTATTGCCCGATTCACCGGCGTATTTTTCCTTTTTGGTGCCTTCTTGTTTTATACAGCCTATAAAGTCTGGACGGATAAGGGTGGTGACCCTGACCCTGAAGGCAATGGATTTGTACGTTTTGTCGGCCGAAGGTTTCCGACCACCACTGAGTTTCACGGCACGGCGCTAACTGTGCGTATTGATGGTCACCGGATGCTAACGCCGATGGCCATGGTGATGATTGCCATCGGTACCACCGATCTGCTCTTCGCGCTGGACAGTATCCCGGCGGTATTCGGGATAACCAGTGAGGCCTATCTCGTATTTGCAGCTAATGCCTTTGCCCTGATGGGCCTACGCCAATTATTTTTCCTGCTCAAGGGATTCCTCGGCAAGCTACATCACTTGAACAAGGGCTTGGCGATAATCTTGGCGTTCATTGGCGTCAAGTTAGTTCTTGAGGCCATTCATGCAACCACCGAGATACCAGTTCCACTAATACCTGTTTGGTTCTCATTGTTTTTTATAGTTGCAGTGCTCAGCATTACCATTGTCGCGAGCTTGCGCACCAAATCCCCCGACTAACTAGGCGCGCGAGATCGACGAGGCCAGCGCCAATAATGTTTACCAGCCGCGCTCACGCCAAGTGGCTAAATTGGGTCGCTCGCTACCAATATCGGTGTCATGGCCGTGGCCGGGGTAGACCCACGTTTCATTGGGTAAGCGGTCGAAAAGTTTCGTGGTCACATCACCTAGGAGCGAGGTAAAGCGGACCGCATCTTTCTCGGTATTGCCAACCCCGCCCGGGAATAGAGAGTCACCGGTAAATAGGTGTGGGGGGCCATCTGGATCACGGTAGAGAAGGGCAATCGACCCGGGGGTATGCCCGACCAGGTGGATGGCGGTCAGGGTGCAGTCCCCAAAAGCGACTTCATCTTGATCAACCAGCAGTCGATCGGTTGGGACCGGGATATCGGGTGCGTCGAGTACGTGTGCAGCCGTTTGAGCGCCGGTGGCTGCAACCACCTCCGCAAGTGCTCCCCAGTGGTCAAGGTGGCTATGGGTGGTAATCACGGTCTGGAGGCCGTCGGCTCCAATGAGTGCAAGAAGCTGCACTGGTTCACTCGGGGCGTCAATTAGGAGCTGAACCCCTGTTCGCCGACAGCGAAGGAGGTACGCATTGTTGTTGTAGGGCCCCACAGCGAGCTTGCTGATAATGAGGTAGGGCAGCTCGTGGACATCGGCGGGGCCGCCAACTTTTACCTTTCCGGTATACATTTACGTCTCCGTCCAATTCAAGGCGGAAACCCGATTCGCCGGAGGCTTCCTAGTGCCAGACCAGTTGGTGGTTCGCGGTGCCCGCGAGCACAACCTTAAAGACGTCTCGCTGGAGTTACCGCGCGACTCCCTCATTGTCTTCACCGGCCTATCAGGGTCCGGAAAATCCAGTCTCGCCTTTGACACGATCTTTGCTGAAGGCCAGCGTAGATATGTCGAAAGCCTTTCTGCTTACGCTCGCCAGTTTTTGGGCCAGATGGACAAGCCCGATGTGGATTTCATCGAGGGGCTATCGCCGGCGGTCTCAATTGACCAGAAGTCAACATCGCGTAACCCACGATCAACCGTTGGCACTATCACTGAGGTTTATGACTACTTGCGGCTGCTATATGCCCGTATCGGCAAGCCTCACTGCCCAGACTGCGGTTCAGCAATCGCGAGACAGGCGCCCCAGCAAATCGTCGATCAGGTTCTTGGATTAACCGCGGGCGCCAAGTTTCAGGTGCTGGCGCCGGTGGTGCGTGAGCGCAAGGGTGAGTACAGCGAGATGTTCAGGCAACTGCAGTCGCAGGGGTACTCGCGGGTGCGCGTTGATGGTGTCGTAGTCGGCCTAGATGAGGTGCCAATACTTAAAAAACAAGAAAAGCACAGTATTGATGTGGTGGTAGACCGCCTCGCGGTTAAAGCTGAGTCGCGTCAACGCTTGACGGATTCTGTGGAGACGGCGCTGCGCCTATCAAGTGGGGTTGTTGTTCTTGACTTCATTGATCTATCCGAGAAGGATCCCAACCGCGAACGAATATTTAGTGAGCACCTTGCCTGCATGAAATGCGGTGTTTCATTCGAGGAGCTTGAGCCGCGGTCCTTCTCTTTCAACTCACCTTTCGGGGCCTGCCCAGAGTGCACCGGTTTGGGTACTCGGCGCGAAGTCGAGCCCGAATTAGTGGTGCCAAATGGTGAGTTGAGTGTGCGCGAAGGAGCCATCGCACCCTGGGCGGGTGGCAATGTGTCCGATTATTTCAAGCGACTTGTCGAGACATTGTGTGAAGAACTTGATATCGATATGGACTGCCCGTGGCAGAAATTACCGGCCCGCGCAAAAAAGGCGCTGCTCTATGGCCACGACACCGAAGTGCATGTCAAGTATCGCAATAGGTACGGCCGTCAGCGCTCCTATTACACAACCTACGAAGGTGTGATCCCATACATCGAGCGGCGCCACTCAGAATCGGACAGCGACGCCTCCAGAGAGCGCTTCGAGGGATTCATGCGTGAAGTACCTTGTGCGGCTTGCGATGGCGCCCGGCTCAAGCCTTTGTCACTGGCAGTGACAATCAGCGGACACTCGATCGCCGAGATCGCCGGATTACCAATCGGCAAGATGGCAGAGCTTTTAATCGGTTTAAAGCTCTCCAAGCGCGATGCCACGATTGCTACGCGGGTGCTCAAAGAGGTGAATGAGCGGCTCCAATTTTTGATAGATGTCGGTTTACATTACCTGTCACTTGATCGCCCAGCCGGTACCTTAGCCGGAGGCGAAGCCCAGCGGATTCGGCTAGCAACGCAAATCGGCTCAGGGCTGGTTGGGGTTTTATACGTGCTTGATGAACCAAGTATTGGGTTGCACCAGCGTGATAATCACCGGTTGATTGAAACTCTGATCAGGCTTAGGGATTTAGGTAATACGCTGATCGTTGTCGAGCACGATGAGGACACTATTCGCGCCGCCGACTGGATCGTCGACATCGGGCCGGGCGCCGGTGAGCACGGTGGTGAAATCGTGGTCAGCGGCACCCTCGAGGATTTACTTGCCGAGCCCGCGTCAATCACCGGACAATACTTATCGGGTGCTCGCGGTATCGACGTGGCAATGGTTCGGCGGCCGGTCTCCGAACGGGTTATTACCGTGCATGGAGCGGCTGAACACAATCTGCGTAACGTAACAGTTGACTTTCCGCTGGGCACCATGATTGCCGTAACTGGAGTAAGTGGGTCGGGTAAATCAACCCTTGTCAATGATGTTTTGTTTAATGTGATGGCCCGTGATCTAAACGGGGCACGGTTGGTGCCGGGTAAGCACAAGAAGGTCACCGGGCTTGAGCATATTGACAAAGTGGTGCATGTTGATCAGAGCCCGATCGGTCGCACCCCGCGCAGCAACCCGGCAACTTACACCGGGGTTTTCGATCACGTACGCAAGATATTCGCAGAGACCCCCGAGGCAAAGGTGCGCGGGTACTTGCAGGGGCGCTTTAGTTTCAATGTCAAGGGCGGGCGGTGCGAGGCCTGTTCTGGTGATGGCACCATCAAAATTGAAATGAATTTCCTGCCCGATGTATATGTGCCCTGTGAAGTGTGTCTTGGATCGCGATACAACCGCGAAACACTCGAGGTGCATTTCAAGGGCAAGACCATCTCGGATGTGCTCAATATGCCGATTGAAGAAGCCCTTGAGTTTTTCGCGGCCGTGCCACCGATTGCCCGGCACCTGTCAACCCTCGTGGATGTCGGGCTGGGTTATGTGCGGATGGGGCAGTCAGCACCGACCCTGTCCGGTGGTGAGGCACAGCGGGTGAAGTTGGCTGCTGAACTCCAAAAGCGCTCCACCGGGCGCACCATCTACGTGCTCGACGAGCCAACCACCGGACTGCACTTCGAGGATATCCGCAAATTACTCGGTGTGCTGCAGTCACTCGTTGACAAGGGCAACACCGTGGTTGTCATTGAACATAATCTCGATGTCATCAAGACGGCCGACTGGGTAATCGACATGGGGCCCGAAGGTGGATCAGGTGGTGGGATGGTGATAGCAACCGGAACCCCGGAATCCGTAGCGACAACGGCGGGTAGTTTTACCGGTGATTTTCTCCGCGAGCGACTTGGTATCCCTGCACCTAAACTTAAGAGGTCCAAGGCCGGCTGACGACGAAGGAGAAATCATGGAAACCGATCAGGTAGATGTGCAGCGCCGCGCGATTTTGACCGCGGGCGGCTTGGTACTTGCAGGTGGGGCCTTGGCGGCTTGCGGCGGAGCAGATTCAACTGCAACCGAAGCGGCCACTGGCGCACCGACTACCGGGGCGCCGGCCGCACCGGCAACCGAGGCGCCGGCCGCACCGGTGTCGGGGGCATTGGCAGCGGTAAGTGAGGTACCCGTTGGTGGAGGAGTGATTGTCCCCGAACCACCGATCGTAATTACCCATCCGGTCGCTGGCACTTTCAAGGCTTTTACCGCGATTTGCCCGCATCAGGGCTGCCTAGTTTCCGAGGTGGCGGAAAACCAAATTGTTTGTCCGTGCCACGGCTCACTGTTTTCGGCCGATGATGGCGCCGTGGTGCAAGGCCCGGCTGTGCAAGGGCTGACGGCTGCCTCCATCACGGTGCAGGGCGACAGCATCGTCCTGGCGTAATTAGTCCTTGGGCTAACGTCAAGCCTTGTGACCCCGCCACGCCCGCGAAATATCCCCACTGTCCCTGGGGTTTATCGCTTCCGTGATGTGCGCGGGCGCGTCATTTACGTTGGTAAAGCGACTAACTTGCGGTCGCGGTTGGGTAGCTATTTCGCCGATCCGGAAACGCTGCACTCCAGAACACGATCACTGGTGGAAAGTGCAATGAGCGTTGACTGGGTGGTGGTCGGTACCGAGGTTGAGGCACTGACTCTTGAGTTTGCCTGGATTAAAGAGTTCGACCCGCGCTTCAATGTAAAATTTCGTGATGACAAGACATACCCATATCTTGCGGTGACCGTTGGTGAGGAGTATCCGCGGGTTTCAGTTGTGCGGGAGGCCAAGCGAAAAGGCACGAGGTACTTCGGCCCTTACGCCCACGCTTGGGCGATCCGCGACACCCTTGATCAGGTATTGAAAGTATTCCCCATTAGATCCTGCCGTGACGGGGTCTATCGGAGGGCCAAGCAGGTGGGGCGCCCATGCCTACTCGGGTACATCGGCAAGTGCAGTGCTCCATGCGTAGACCGAATCAGCCCCGCGGATTATCGAGTGCTGGTTAATGACTTCTGCTCATTTATGGCAGGGCAGGGCGAGTCGTTTATCAGAGACCTTGAGCGTTCAATGCTGGCCGCCTCGAAATCACAAAGTTATGAGGAAGCCGGCCGCTTGCGAGATAGGGCCGGAGCACTTCGGGCAGTCATGGAGCGCAATGCCGTTGTCTTCGCGGATGGCACTGATGCAGATGTCGTGGCGATGGTCGAAGACACACTTGAAGCCGGAGTCCAAATCTTCCATGTGCGCGACGGCCGGATTCGTGGTGAGCGGGGCTTCATTCTTGAGAAGTCTGAGGAGATCACTAGCAGCGGCTATCTGGGGAGAGTACTGCAACGAATCTACGATGACGAAATCGATATTCCCCGTGAAGTATTGATTTCTGTAGCATTAGAGTCCAATAGCGTGTGGGAGGCGTGGCTCACGCAAAAACGCGGTTCAGCAGTATCGGTACGCGTACCACAGCGCGGCGATAAGCGAGCGTTAATGGAGACAGCTGCCGCCAATGCGCAACACACGTTGACGCTTCATAAGTTGCGGAGATCCTCGGATATTTCTGCGCGGAGCAAGGCCCTGCAGGAGCTGAAGGAGGCGCTGGGCTTGGCCGACGCACCCTTGCGGATCGAATGTATTGATATCTCGACCTTGCAGGGCCAAGACACCGTTGCGTCCTTGGTGGTCTTCGAGGACGCCTTGCCGAAGAAACGTGACTACCGAACCTTCATCATTAAGACGGTCACGGCAGATGACACCGGTGCGGTGGCAGAGGTGGTGGCCCGGCGATTTAAGTCACGTGATGATGAAATCGTGGATGCACCAGCCGACGAACAAAGGCGCCTTTTCGCCTACCCGCCGGGGCTATTGGTGATCGATGGCGGTCAACCACAGGTACGGGCGGCACAGGATGCGTTGATGGCGGCTGGAGTAACCGATGTGCCAGTGATCGGTTTGGCCAAGCGCCTCGAAGAGGTGTGGCTTCCCGATGACCCTGACCCGGTCATCCTTCCTCGAACCAGTGAGGCCTTGTACCTACTCCAACGGGTGCGCGATGAGGCGCACCGCACGGCCATCGGACTGCATCGAAAGCGTCGCGGTAAGCGTTCGACGGCCAGTGCCCTTGACGATATTGCGGGGCTGGGCCCGGTCCGAGCTAAGGCCTTGCTTCGACATTTTGGGAGCGTGCGTGCGCTACGGGCGGCGTCTAGCGCTGAATTAAGTACGGTTGCTGGCATTGGCCCGGTACTTGCTGCGACAATTGCTGCAGCGCTAAATGATCAGACACAACTTGATACCCAAGGAGGGGTCGTGAACACGGATGGTTAGTGCTGACTCAGGCAGCTTCGATGTGGTTCTGGTTACCGGGATGTCTGGTGCTGGAAGGTCTACGGCAGCACATGTGCTTGAAGATATTGGTTGGTTTGTCATCGACAACCTACCTCCGTCCATGTTGCAGCAAGCTGTTGAGTTAGCCCGCGGTAGTGAAGATATTTCGCGGATCGCAGTCGTCGTAGATGTGCGCGGTAAGTCGTTCTTCCGTGATCTCAACCGTACCCTTGAGTCATTAGGTCGGGAGGGGATTCCGGTTCGGACTCTTTTTCTGGAGTCATCCGATGAGTCACTAGTTCGTCGCTTCGAAAGTTCTAGGCGACCGCACCCACTGCAAGGCAGCTTGCGAATTACCGACGGCCTGACTGCAGAGCGCATCGCGCTCGGAGATATGCGAGCAATCGCTGACGTAGTAATTGATACCACGGCGCTAAATGTTCATGATTTGCGCCGCAAGATTGAGGCCGCATTCGGGCATGAGGATGTAATGACTCTGCATGCCACCGTCATGTCATTCGGGTTTAAATACGGTATCCCGGTGGATGCAGATTTGGTTGCCGACGTGCGATTTTTGCCAAATCCGCACTGGACGGCCGAGTTGAGGCCTCTTAATGGACTTGACGAACCGGTTTCAAACACGGTGTTAGGGCAGCCGGCTGCGCAGACTTTTCTGGAGCTATATACGCAGCTGGTTGGGGTTATTGCGCCCGGATACGTTGAAGAGGGAAAACGGTATGTGACAATCGCTGTCGGATGCACCGGGGGTAAGCATCGAAGTGTCGCGATTTCCGAAGAGTTGGCCTCCCGACTTCGTACTGATGGGATTGAAACCCTCGTGGTGCACCGGGACCTAGGTCGCGAGTGAGTAAACGAGGTGTCTTGGCTTTTGAGGGGGCCGGTCCACGCGTCGTCGCGCTAGGCGGTGGCCACGGATTGGCCGCCACTTTAAGAGCCCTGCGCCGACTCACTGATCAAATCACGGCCGTTGTCGGTGTGGCGGATGATGGTGGCTCCAGCGGCCGGTTACGCGAGGAATTCGGCGTGCTCCCCCCGGGGGATTTGCGGATGGCCCTTGCTGCCCTATGTGCTGACGACACTTGGGGCCGGACATGGAGCCAGGTGGTGCAGCACCGTTTCGGTGGTGAAGGCGATTTGAGCGGCCACTCCATTGGAAATTTGCTGATTTGCGCACTATGGGAACAAACCAATGACCCGGTGATTGGGTTGGACTGGGTTGGCGCCCTACTTGAGGCACAGGGCCGGGTCTTACCCTGCAGCACCGCGCCCTTGCAGATCATTGCTGATGTACAGGGGCTGGACCGGACGAATCCGGGGCATATTGCAATTGTTCGAGGTCAGGTGGCGGTCGCGACCACACCGGGCACCATCGTGGGTATTCGGATCGAACCCGCTAATGCACCTGTTTGCGCGGAGGCCATTGAAGCGGTCGCGCGCGCTGATGTCATTGTGCTGGGGCCGGGCTCTTGGTACACCTCGGTAATGCCGCATCTATTACTTCCCGAATTAGCAGTTGCGATAACAGAAAGTGCTGCTAAAAGAATTCTCGTGCTGAATTTGGATCCAAGTAGTGACACCGAAATGTCGGGACTCTCGGTTGCGCGTCATTTGGTGGTTCTCGCCGATCTGGTCCCAGCTTTAACCATTGATGTGGTGATCGCAGATTCTGGCCACGTCGACGACCTAGGTGCACTTACCAGAAGTTGCGAACGAATTGGCGCTGAACTGGTATTAAATACCCTTACCTACCCGCGCGGCACCCGCCGCGGTGAGCATGATCCTGACCGCCTCGCGGTGGCTATCGGATCGGTGCTTTGAAGGCGAAAGTCGGTACCGACCAACGGTCCTTGCGATACATGGCAAGATACGCACCATGGCAATGACTGCGGCGGTAAAAGATGAACTCAGCCGGGTTGAGATCAACAAGGCGAGTTGCCGCAAGGCCGAGGTTGCAACTATCTTGCGGTTCGCCGGAGGCTTGCACTTAGTGGCGGGCCATATTGTCATTGAAGCCGATCTCGACACCGGAGCAACCGCTAGACGCCTTAAGAAGGATCTTTTCGATATCTATGGCCACGAGAGTGAAATCGTCGTCGTGCAACCAAGTGGTTTACGCAAAAGCTCGCGCTATTTAGTTCGGGTGGTTGAAGGCGGTGAGGCACTTGCGCGGCAAACCGGCATCGTTGATGCCAGCGGTCGCCCAGTACGTGGGCTACCGCCGGTCATCGTTTCCGGTGGGGTAGGCGAGTGCGAGGCTGCTTGGCGAGGGGCATTCTTGGCGCACGGTTCTTTAACCGAACCGGGCCGGTCTTCGTCACTTGAAATCACCTGCCCGGGCCCGGAGGCGGCATTGGCATTGGTGGGTGCGGCCAGAAGGCTTGGGATACCGGCCAAATCGCGCGAGGTGCGCGGGGTTGATCGCGTGGTGATTCGCGATGGCGATGCGATCGGGGCGATGCTTACCCGCCTTGGTGCCCATGAATCAATGATGGCCTGGGAAGAACGGCGCATGCGCCGTGAGGTGCGGGCCACCGCAAACAGGCTGGCTAATTTTGATGATGCCAACCTCCGCCGCTCGGCCCGTGCCGCGGTGGCAGCCGGGGCCCGAGTGCAGCGGGCTTTGGAAATTCTCGGTGATGAGGTCCCTGATCACTTGGCCGTCGCCGGGCGTTTACGCCTTGAACACCAACAGGCCAGCTTGGAAGAGCTAGGAGCCTTGGCCAACCCGCCGATGACCAAGGACGCCATCGCTGGTCGCATTCGCCGGCTCTTGGCGCTAGCCGATAAACGGGCGAGTGATCTAGGGATTCCGGACACCGAATCGGCACTCGGCCCAGATGATGAAGACTCTTAAAGGCCGGTAGCATTCGTTTCGCTTACATTAAGGTTTCTGTCCCAAAGTTAATCGACCGAGGAGTTCTAGTGACCATCAAGGTTGGCATAAACGGGTTCGGGCGCATCGGCCGAAACTTTTATCGCGCACTTCGCGCTAGCGGAGCCGATATTCAAATAGTCGGAATCAATGACCTGACCGACACCAAGACCCTTGCCCACCTATTGAAGTACGACAGCATCTTGGGGCGAATCGGCGTAGAAGTTCAAGCGGTTGACGGTGCCATCATCGTCGATGGCATAACCATCCCGGTCTTCGCTGAGCGCGACCCTGCCGCATTGCCCTGGGCCAAAGTTGGAGCGGATATCGTCATTGAGTCAACCGGGTTCTTCACTGACGCAGCAGCAGCAGGTAAGCACCTTGCCGCCGGGGCTAAGAAGGTAATCATCAGCGCTCCGGCCAAGGGCGAGGACATCACGATTGTGATGGGCGTTAACGAAGACAAATACAACCCGGCTACCGATAACATCATTTCCAACGCCTCGTGCACAACCAATTGCCTAGCGCCGATGGCCAAAGTTCTTGATGACTCATTCGGAATTGAGCGCGGCTTGATGACAACCATTCACGCCTACACCAACGACCAAAGCATTCTCGACTACCCACACAGTGATCTGCGTCGCGCGCGTGCGGCAGCGATCAACATGATCCCAACGAGTACCGGGGCGGCCAAGGCCATCAGTTTGGTGCTGCCACAGTTGAAGGGCCGGCTCGACGGTTATGCAATGCGAGTGCCGGTACCAACTGGCTCAGCGACCGACTTGACCGTTGAATTGAAGACTGCGGCCACGAAGGAGGAAATACACGCTGCTATTCAAGCAGCAGCAGCTGGACCACTCAAAGGAATCTTGGTCTACACCGAGGACCCAATAGTGTCGAGTGACATTGTTACGGATCCGGCCTCTTGTATCTTCGATTCAGGTTTGACATATGTCAATGGCAACTTGGCCAAGGTTGTCGGCTGGTACGACAATGAGTGGGGCTACAGCAATCGCTTGGTTGACCTCACCGCGTTCGTCGGCTCCTCCCTTTAGGCGGGTAGGTATGCGCACCCTCGACGACTTAGATGTCGCCGGGAAAGTGGTTCTTGTCCGGTCAGATCTAAATGTTCCGCTCGCTACGGGAGAAACTGGCGAGCGGGTGATCACCGATGACGGCCGAATTCGTGCCAGTTTGCTAACAATTGGCGAGCTTCGAGCGGCCGGTGCCAAGGTCGTAGTGATTGCGCATCTTGGGCGTCCGAAAGGGGTGGCCCAGTCCGAGCTCAGCCTGGCGCCGGTGGCAACCCGGTTAGGTGAACTACTTGGCTGCGAGGTGCAACTTGGTACCGATATCACCGGCCCCAACACCCAATCCCTCATCGCGGCAATGAACCCTGGTGTCGTGGTGCTTTTGGAGAACATTCGGTTTGATTCGCGTGAAACGAGCAAGAGTGTCGCTGAACGGCAAGAGCTTGCCCGTGAGCTCGCCGCACTTGGTGAAATTTATGTTTCAGATGGCTTTGGAGTGGTTCATCGCGAGCAAGCGTCGGTCACCGATATTGCCAGATTGATGCCATGTGCCGGTGGGCGTTTGGTGGTCTCGGAAACGCAGGTTTTCCGCGCCTTGTTGGCTAGCCCGGTTCGACCATACGTAGTAGTTCTAGGGGGCTCAAAAGTCAGTGACAAGCTCGCCGTTATCGGCAACTTAATTTCTCGCGTTGATCGAATACTTATTGGTGGCGGAATGGCCTTCACGTTCTTGGCGGCTTTGGGCTATGAGGTCGGGGATTCACTGCTGGAGGCGAATCAGGTCAAAAGGGTCAAAGGCTTCATCGCGCAGGCTAAAGTTTCAGGAGTTGAGTTACTGCTACCGATTGATGTGGTGATAGCGGATACTTTCAGTGCTGATGCAAAAGTCGAATGCGTACCCAGTGAGTTGATACCAAGTGGCTGGCGGGGCCTGGATATCGGGCCAAAGTCGGCGGCGCTGTTCGCCGAGAAGATCGCCGATGCCGGCACGGTTGTCTGGAACGGACCGATGGGGGTATTTGAACTCGCACCATTCGCGGCCGGGACCAAAGCGGTGGCCGAGGCCATCGCGGCCTCACCGGGCATGAGTGTTGTAGGTGGCGGCGACTCGGCCGCGGCGATTCGTATGCTTGGCCTGGATGAGTCATCTTTTAGCCACATCAGCACCGGTGGTGGTGCCAGTTTGGAGTTTCTCGAGGGCAAAATCTTGCCTGGGATCACCGTTCTCGACGAAGGGCAATGATCGTGGCAGACCGCAAGCCAATGATGGCTGGCAACTGGAAAATGAATATGAACCACTTCGAAGCCATCGCGCTGGTGCAGAAGTTGGCCTACGCCCTTAATGATCAGGACTTCGCTGCGGTTGACGTCGTTGTGCTCCCACCATTCACTGATATTCGTTCAGTGCAGACGCTAATTGACGGCGATAAATACGAGCTCTTGTACGGTTCGCAGGATATTTCAGCTAGGGATGGAGGCGCCTTCACCGGTGAGATATCGGGCGCAATGCTGGCTAAATTGGGCTGTTCATTTGCCGTCGTGGGCCATAGCGAGCGCCGTCAATATCACGATGAAACAGATGAGATTGTTAACGCCAAAGCCAAGGCCGCCCTGCGTAGCGGCATCATTCCGATCGTCTGTGTGGGTGAGCACCTCGAAGTTCGACAAAACGGTAGTGCAGTACCCCATGTACTTGAGCAACTTGACGGCTCCTTGTTGGGTCTAACCGCCGAGCAGGTCGCCTCCATAGTGATCGCCTATGAACCGGTTTGGGCAATTGGCACCGGGGAGATCGCCACCCCGGAGGACGCTCAGGAGGTCTGTGCGGCGATCAGGGGCCGGATTGCCGACCAGTGGGGTAAGCAACCGGCCGCTGAAGTTAGGGTCCTCTACGGCGGGTCGGTCAAATCGAGCAATGTGGTGGGGATCATGGCCCACCCAGATGTCGACGGCGCCTTGGTTGGCGGGGCAAGTATCGACCCCGATGACTTTGTCGGCATCATTCGGTATCGGTTGCACCCAGCCGAACCGGCCGCTTAACCACCGCGTATCCTCAAGCCATGATTGCCATCCTGACGATTGCCCTAGCCGTAATTTTGGTGATCACCAGCGTCTTACTGATTGTCCTAATTTTGCTGCACCGCGGCAAAGGCGGGGGGCTCTCGGATCTTTTCGGCGGGGGAGTTAGTTCGTCAATTGGCGGGTCTAGCGTTGCTGAGCGCAACCTGGACCGATTGACCGTTGGATTAGGCCTGGTCTGGGCGGCGAGCGTAATCGCCGTTGGGCTACTTGTTCGTACCGGCAGTTAACGCAACTTCGAAGGGAATTCTTGTGGCGGGTGGCAGTGCAATTCGTGGTAGCCGTGTCGGTGCGGGCCCAATGGGTGAAGCCGAACGCGGCGAAGCTGCTCCGCGCATCTGGGTGTCTTTTTGGTGCTGCCGTGGGCATGAGTCAAAGCCCAGTTTCGCTACCGATGCGGTGATCCCTGAAGAATGGGACTGCCCACGCTGTGGCCTGCCGGCCGGGCCCGATGAGGCCAATCCGCCTTTGCCACCGAAGGTTGAGCCGTATAAGACCCACTTGGCCTATGTGAAAGAGCGCCGTTCAGATAAAGATGGCGCCGCCATTTTAGCCGAGGCCATGGAGAAAATCCGCCCATAGTGTTGGCGGACTCCGGGCGACTAGGCGGTTGTGCGGCTAAGGCCCGGTGGCAATTTCGCTCCGGCTTGCTCGTCAATCAGGAAAAGGGTGCGCTCGCGACCCCGGGCACCAGCGGCCGGAACCTGCAGAACGCCCGCCGCGGGGTCGAGTGCCAATCTAATGGCTGCAGCTTTTTCGGTTCCACTTGCTAAGACCCAAACCTCGCGTGCTGCGCTAATTGTTGGCAGCGTCATGGTGATGCGCGTTGACGGCGGCTTCGGTGAGCCGTGCACCGCCGTGACCGCCCTGTCATCATGTAATGCTGGATGCTCCGGAAACAGTGATGCTACGTGACCATCGGGCCCGATTCCAAGAAGCATCACCGCAAAACTTGGCACTGGAGCATGGTCTTCGGGGCGGCGGTACCGTTCGAGTTCATCGGCATAAGCCGCGGCCGAGGTTTCGGCGTCCGCGGTGGTGTCGGGGCCGGCAATTACGTGTAAATTCCGCGGAGGGATAGGCACGAAATCTAATAATGCGGCGCGAGCGGCGCTTTCATTGCGTTCAGGGTCGCCCGAGGGTAAGTACCTTTCATCGCCCCACCAAATCTCGATCAACTCCCAATCTACGGAATTTAGACCGGGGCCCTTTGCAATTGACGCCAAGGCAGCGGTGCCAATTCCGCCACCGGTTAAGACAATGTGCGGGCGTACCCCAGAATATTGAGTTTCGACGATGTGGGTGATTAGTTGCGCTGCTACAGCGTCAGCAAGGGATTGGGCATTTTGGTGTCGAATGACCTCAACAGCATTCACGCCTTGCAATCCGAATCACTAACCCCCGCAATTGCTTTCTCATAAGTAAAATCGGGGTCAAGGCGCCGAAGCTCTTCGGATAGCAGGGCTGCTAGGTCGCGCCGGGGCAGCACAACGGTGGTGTCTGGTTGCCCTGAACAGCAAAGTGTTGCGACCCCACCCTCTTTGCGACTGATCGAAATTTTATCGGCACCGGCTAGCAGCGTTACTTCAGTGAGCCCGGGACCATCATCACTGTTGCGAATCACTGGTACTCCCAGGCGACGGTGCAGCCAAGAAGTCAATAGCGGCACGCTGGGATTGCCGCGCTCACCTGAAACACTCGCACCGGTAATTGTCCCGAATGGTTGATCGAGGGCCGAGGCGAGAGCTGATCGCCATGGGGTGAGGCGGGTCCATGCGAGGTCGGTATCGCCTGGATGGTAGCCCTGCCGAAGGGTGAGTAGTTCACGTAATGGGTCCAGGGCACCTGCTGCATCGGTGATGCGCCGCTGCGCGTGCCGACCAATTGGATCATCGGCGGGCACCCTGGGCGCAACACCAGGCCAGTAGGCGACCACCGGAGTGTCTGAGAGTAAGAGCGGTACGGCCACGGAATTTGCGTGTTCGGCGAGAAGACCCCGCAGCCGCAGGATGGCAACTTCACCCGGGCCATCATCACCCCCAACCGAGATGTCCGCATCTAGGCAGGTATTTGGGTCGGTAGGCCTTGGAACCATGGTGATTATGCGCATTGGATGCAGGCGCGCAGCGGCCACCGCAGCGGCGGTGGCATCGGCCTGCGTCTCCTCAGTGGCCATGATTAACAAAGTCAGGACCATTCCGGTGGGCGAGGAGCCCAGGCGGTTTCGCTCCTGATTTATGGTCGCGGCAACGGCCCCGCCGCTGGTGTCCTCAAGTCTGATCATGGCCGCCGCCAAGTGCGGCCATCGCGCTTGATCATCTCGTCGGCCGAGTGCGGCCCCCAACCACCTGCTACGTATTGGTCGGGTTGCCCTTGCTCGGCCCAGCGATCAAGAACCGGATCCAAGATGGTCCAGGCTAGTTCAACCTCGCGCGGCCTCGGGAACAGCGGTGGATCACCTAAGAGCACGTCAAGGATTAAGCGCTCGTAGGCTTCCGGGCTCGAATCAACGAATGAATCACCGTATTGGAAATCCATCGTCACATCGCGAACTTCTACCGAAGAAGTGTTCGGTACCTTGGATCCGAATTTGACGGTGATGCCCTCATCGGGCTGGATGCGGAATACGAAGGCGTTATTGCTGAGTTCTTCAACGGCGGCACTTGCAAATGGCAGATGTGGGGCACGTTTGAAAACAACAGCGACTTCGGTGACCCGACGCCCAAGCCGTTTACCTGTGCGGAGATAAAATGGAACTCCTGCCCAGCGCCGGTTTTCCACATTTAAACGAACCGCTGCGTAGGTGTCAGTTATTGAGGTGGGTGAAATCCCGTCTTCCTCCAGGTAACCTTTTACCGGTATTCCGCCCTGCCAGCCGGAGGTGTACTGCCCTCGGGAGGTGTGGAGATCAATTTTCCTCGGCAATTTGATCGCCGATAAAACTTTTTCTTTCTCCAGTCGCACATCACGCGAGGTAAAGGAGAGTGGCTCCTCCATGGCGGTTAGTGCGAGGAGTTGTAATAGGTGGTTTTGGATTACATCGCGTGCAGCGCCAATACCGTCGTAGTAGCCGGCACGCCCGGCAATACCGATATCCTCGGCCATGGTGATCTGCACATTATCCACATAGTTTGAGTTCCACAGCGGCTCGTACATCACGTTAGCGAAGCGTACGGCCAAGATGTTCTGAACGGTCTCTTTGCCCAGATAGTGGTCAATCCGAAAAACTGACCCTGACGGAAACACCTCGCCTACCAGGTTATTGAGAGCGGTCGCACTGGTTAGGTCATGGCCGAATGGCTTTTCGATTACCACTCGCCGCCAAGCGTCTTCCCGACTATCTGCAAGTCCCGATGCCTTTAGGTGTTCAAGAACAACCGGGAATAACCCGGGCGGAATCGACAGATAAAAAGCATGGTTACCTCTGGTGCCTCGAGTGGCATCTAAATCGGCAACCGCCGCACTTAACTCTTGGTAGGCGGCGGGGTCGGCCAGGTCTCCCGCCACGAATCTAATACCTTCTGAAAGCTGCTTCCAGGTGGATTCACGAAATGGGGTTCGCGAATGCTCACGAACAGCGTCGTGCACAATTTTAGCGAAGTCCTCATCCGCCCAATCGCGCCGAGCGAAACCAACAAGCGCAAAACCAGGTGGTAGAAGCCCGCGGTTGGCCAGGTCATAAATTGCCGGCATCACTTTCTTGGTAGCGAGGTCGCCGGTAACTCCGAACAAAACCATCCCGCACGGGCCGGCGACCCTGGGGAGTCGATGGTCTAGTTGATCTCGTAGCGGGTTGCCAATTTCAACTTTCATTACGATCCCTGCATCGCATTCTCAACGGTGGTACGTAGTTGTTCCCAGGAGTCGATGAACTTCTGCACCCCTTCAATTTCGTGTTTGTCGCACACGGAGTCTTGGTCGATGCCTTGCGTGGCAAGGGATTGCCAAACCGCGGCCGCGGCGGGGCCGGTGCCGCGCACGGTATCGCCGATTACCTGGCCATGTTGATCGACGGCGTTCAAGGTGGCCTCAGGCATGGTGTTGACACAGCCCGCGGTCGCAAGATCGATGACATAACGGGTGTCGTCGTAGTGTGGGTCCTTGACCCCGGTTGAGGCCCAGAGCGGACGCTGCGGGTTGGCACCGGCGCCCGCGAGTTCGGCCCAGCCCGCGGTGGCGAGGGCCTCCTCATAGGCAACCCAGGCGAGCCTGGCGTTGGCGAGGGCAGCTTCGCCTTTAAGTTCGATGGCTGCGGGCGTGGCCACTGCCTCGAGTTGAGCGTCCACCGCAGCATCGACCCGGCTGACGAAAAATGAGGCTACGGATTGAATATTTGACAGGTCATGACCCGCTGCCCTTGCGCGCACGAGGCCGGCCTCATACGCCGCAATAACTTCACGGTAACGATCAACCGAGAAAATCAAAGTTACGTTAACGCTGATGCCATTGGCGATGGTCTCTGTAATCGCTGGTAGGCCGGCCTTGGTCGCCGGAATCTTGATCAGCGCATTTGGGCGGGCGACCTGACTCCAAAGCTCCGCCGCCTGAATGATTGTCGCTGCGGTGTCATTCGCTAAGCGTGGGTCTACCTCAATTGATACCCGACCATCGACACCACCTGATTGCTGCCAAAGCCCGGTAAATAGATCACAGGCAGCGCGGACATCGTCGGTAGTCAACCTGCGGATGATCTGGTCGACATCTTTGCCTTGAGCGGTGAGCTCACTGATCTGAGCCGCATAGGCTTCAGCACCCGCTGAAACTGCCTTATCAAAGATCGCCGGGTTGGTGGTAACACCTCTAACGCACTTGCTTTCGATTAACTCGGCCAAGTTGCCGGAGGTAATACGGTGACGATCTAGATCATCAAGCCAGATCGAGACGCCAAGATCAGTCAAGGCCTCAAGTGCATTCATCGTATTAACTCACGCTCCCAGACTTGATTTAGCAGCGGCAACGATTGCCTCAGCGGTGATGCCGAACTCGTGGTAAAGCACGGCTTGGTCAGCACTCGCGCCAAAGTGATCGATGCCGATCACTTTCCCGCGGTCTCCGACATACCGCCACCAGCCCAAAGTAGCGCCAGCTTCAACAGCTACCCGGGCCTTTACCATTGGCAGCAACACGCTATCTCGATAAGCCTGGTCTTGTTCGTCGAACCATTCCAAACATGGCATCGAGATGACCCGCGAGGGAATTCCGTCCGCGGCAAGCGCTAAATGCGCTTGTAGTGCTAGTTGTACTTCGGACCCGGTTGCCATGAGGAGCACCGTTGGACTAGTGGAATCGGCCAATATGTATGCGCCCCTAGCCACCCCGGTGCGGGCGAGTTCTGCTGACACCAAAGTCGGCAAATTCTGGCGCGTTAAGACCAAGCCCACCGGACGGCGCGCACGCAAGGTGGTGTGCCAGGCCGCTGATGACTCATTTGCATCGGCCGGCCGCACTACTGATAGGCCCGGGATTGCGCGCAGCGACCATAGATGCTCGATCGGTTGGTGGGTAGGACCATCTTCACCGAGACCGATTGAATCGTGGGTCCAGACGAAAGTGACTGCAGTTTGCATGAGGGCTGCAAGGCGAACCGCACCCCGCATGTAATCGCTGAAAACCATGAAGGTGCCACCGAATACGCGTGTTAACCCATCAAGGGAGATTCCATTCAAAATGGCTCCCATCGCGTGTTCGCGAATGCCAAAATGCATGATGCGCCCGTACGGTGAAGCATCCGGTACGTTCGAAGAACTTGGCAAGAAACTCTTGCCGCCTTCGATAGTGGTGTTGTTCGATTCGGCGAGGTCAGCGGAGCCACCCCATAGTTCGGGCATCACGGCAGCTACCGCATTGATTGCCTCACCGGACGCTTTGCGGGTCGACACCGAACTGCCAATGTCATATGAGGGGAATGCAGTATCGAATCCGGTCGGTAGCTCACCGGCGCGTAGGCGCTCAAGTAAGGCTGCGCGATCAGGTTGTGCCGCTCGCCACGATTGATAGCTCGCCTCCCACGTAGAGCGCGCGGTCACCACCCGCTGGGTTAGCCTGCCGCGAACACTTGCCACCAAGGAGTCGGGGAAAGCAAATGACACGTTGGGGTCTAGGCCTAGAACTACTTTGGTCGCAGCGACTTCATCGGCGCCCAACGCCGAGCCGTGTGCTTTCGCGGTGTTTTGCGCGTGCGGTGCCGGCCAGCCGATGGTGGTGCGAACTCGAATAAAAGTAGGGCGTGATTTCTCGGCGGCAGCGGCCTGCATTGCATGGTAAAGCTGGGCAACGTCAACTGAGCCATCTTCATTGCGATCCACCTCGTGGATGGCCCAATGGTAGGCCGCGTAGCGGGCGACCACATTTTCAGTAAAAGCTACGGCGGTATCACCCTCAATTGAGATGTGGTTGTCATCCCACATCACCGTGAGATTATTTAGCCCTTGGGTACCCGCAAGTGACGAAGCCTCCGAGGTGATGCCCTCCTCGAGATCGCCATCAGAAGCTATGACCCAGACCCGATGGTCGAACGGGCTTTTACCCGGCGCGGTATCCGGATCAAATAGGCCGCGTTCATACCTTGCGCCCATCGCCATCCCGACCGCTGTCGACAGCCCTTGCCCTAGTGGTCCGGTAGTGGTTTCGACACCGGCGGTATGGCCGTGCTCGGGGTGGCCGGGGGTGCGTGAGCCCCAGGTCCGAAATCCGCGCAGATCGTCCATCGTTAGGCCATAGCCCGACAAAAATAACTGTGAATAAAGGGTCAAACTGGAGTGCCCCGCTGAGAGCACGAAGCGGTCACGCCCGAGCCAATTTGGATCACTCGGGTCGTGGCGCAAGATATGGGTAAAAAGCAGGTAAGCAACCGGCGCCAAACTCATGGCCGTACCTGGATGGCCATTGCCTACCTTCTGGACGGCGTCCATTGCCAAGGCCCGTAGATGCCGAACGGCATCGTCGTCAGTTGAGTCCCAATTCAGCGGTTCGCTCATGGCCTAAGCCTAGTGATGGAGAACACTGGAGAGGGCAGTGATCCAAAGACCAGGTCACCTGTCCGCGGCATTCCGGTATCGTGTGTGGAATGACGGCTGCTCCCGCTAGTGAAAAGTTGAACCGGGTTCAGCAATTCATGGCCCATGTGGCCCTGACTAAGCCCCGAATAGTTGAGTTGCTGTTAACCACGGCGATCCCGACAATGTTTTTGGCAGCTCAGGGGCTGCCGACCCTGAAAGTCGTGGTTGCGGTTTTGATCGGCGGGACTTTGGCCGCGGGTGCCGCCAACACCTTTAACAGCGTCTATGACAGAGATATTGACGCCTTGATGCACCGAACCGACCACCGCCCGGCGGCGATGGGAACCATAAGCGTGCGAGCCGGAATCATTCAAGGTGTCATCTTGGGTTTGGGGAGTGCAGTAGCCCTAGTTTGGCTCGCTAACTTCATCTCAGCCCTGCTGGCCGTTCTAGCAATCTTGCTCTACGTGGTTGGCTACACAATGATATTGAAACGCCGCACTTCACAAAACATCGTTTGGGGTGGCGCCGCTGGTTGCATGCCGGTGCTGATCGCGTGGTCGGCGGTCACCGGTTCACTAACTTGGACACCGGTCGTGTTGTTCATGATCATCTTCTTTTGGACTCCGCCCCACTACTGGCCACTGGCTATGAAATACCGAGACGATTATGAGCGTGCAGGTGTGCCAATGCTGCCGGTTGTTAAGCCGGTAACTACGGTCACCACCAATATCGTGCTCTATGCCGTGGTTATGGTGCTTTTCTCCCTAGCCTTAATCCCCGTGGCACCGATGGGCTGGGTCTATTCAATCGCCGCCGTAATTTTGGGTGCCGCGTTTATCTTCCAGACCGTAGTTCT
>WLLZ01000070.1 GCA_009700485.1 Actinomycetota bacterium
ATCACCGGGTCGCGGCACACCCACCTCAGAGTCGAGTGCTACATGCACCAACCGGTTATCGGGTGCCCGACCAGACACTCTTTCGGTGGCCTCGTCTTTACGCCCTTCACCGTTGGCAACCAAAACGGCTACGGTTTTGCCAACCAATTTTTTATTCTCAGCCCAGGCCATGTCATTTGCTACCTCGACTAATCGAAGGTATCTGTCTTGCATGACTTCGTGCGGAATCTGCCCTGGCATTGAAGCGGCAGGAGTTCCGGGGCGCTGCGAGTACAAGAAGGTGTAGGCACCGGCGAATCGTGCTTCGCGCACCACGTGAACAGTCTGTTCAAAGTCCGCCTCGGTTTCACCCGGGAAGCCAACAATGATGTCAGTGGTGATAGCGGCATCCGGCATTGCCTTGCGCACTTTATCGATAATGCCCAAGTAGCGATCCTGGCGATATGAGCGCCGCATCGCCTGCAGGACAGTGTCGGATCCGGACTGTAGCGGCATATGTAATTGCGGCATCACATTGGCGGTTTCGGCCATCGCCGAGATCACGTCGTCGGTGAAATCCCGCGGATGCGGACTCATGAAGCGAACCCGCTCCAAGCCAGAAATTTCACCGCAAGCCCGCAGTAGTTTTCCGAAAGCCTCTCGGTCTCCAAACTCGACCCCGTAGGCATTTACGTTTTGGCCAAGTAGTGTGATTTCAAGAACTCCATCGTCAACAAGCATCTGCACTTCGGAGAGAATATCGCCAGCCCTTCGATCTTTTTCGGTACCGCGAAGGGTTGGCACAATACAAAAAGTGCAGGTGTTATTGCAACCGACGCTCACCGAAACGTATGCGGCATAAGCCGCATCCCGTTTTGTCGGCAGGCTCGAGGGGAACACTTCAAGTGCTTCCTTGATTTCTATCTGTGCTTGATCTTGAATGCGCGCTCGCTCAAGCAGCATCGGGAGTGAACCGATGTTGTGGGTGCCAAAGACCACGTCAACCCACGGAGCCTTGCGCAAGATCTCGCCTTGGTCCTTTTGGGCCAGGCAACCGCCGACCGCGATCTGCATGCCGGGGTTACTCGCTTTCACCGGGACCAGATGGCTTAAATTTCCGTATAGGCGGTTGTCAGCGTTCTCTCGAACCGCACAAGTATTGAAGACGACTACGTTCGCTACCTGGCCGTCAACCGCGGGTACATACCCAGCGCTCTCGAGTAGCCCCGAAAGACGCTCGGAGTCGTGGACATTCATCTGGCAGCCATAAGTGCGAACTTGATAGGTGCGAGGCACCACACTGCCCTCCGACCATATCCTCGGCACTTTGCCGACCGCATATTTACAGCATGAGTCTAGCTACCACCCTGGAACACCCAGATCTTCTGATCACTCACGCCAGCGTGCGTGCTCCCCCGGTCGCCGTGGCAGAACCCATTCATCGAATCATTTAACGGCAAACTCCGCGATGAACTCTTAACCGTGGAGGAGTTCCACACCCTGCTAGAAGCCAAAATCATCTCCAAGAATACCGGCAAACCAACAACCCGCGACTCTCACAGAAACTGACACACTAACCGGGGGCAGATCAACCTAGTTCTGGGGCAGACCCAGCGCTTCGGCCCGGGAAGGCGAGAACTGGAGCAGTTCAAGCGTGATCCCATCGGGATCAGTGAAGTAGCAGGCGAACCCGCCCTCGTTTGCACCCGCGGTGATTCGAACAGGGGGACTCTTGAAGTGGACCCCGGCGCTCACCATCCACTCGTAGCGCGCGTGGATGTCGGTTACCACGAGGGCCAAATGGGCGACCCCTACCTGGTTGGTGGGCAGATCGCGGGATCCGCCGGCGCCCTCGACGTACTGGATGAGCTCCAGGACGTGACTTGAGTAGGCAGGGCTCAGGGTGGGCAACTTGAGCTGAGCGACCTCAAGAATCGCGCCAGGGATCCCCACGAGGACCTGGGTGTACTCATTCTCCTGCCGCTGACGGTGAACGAGTTCGAGACCCAAGACCTCCGTATACCAGTCAACGGACTGCTCGATGTCGCTCACGGTGAAAGAGAAGTGGAGTATGTCGGCGATCATCCGGACCTCTCGGCGTGCGGTTGCGGGACAGCGGGCGGATTTGCGCGCTGGTCAGAATCAGAGCCATCCGTGTTATATGAAATAAATTTCATACTGACGGAACCCCATTGAAGCGTCGAGGTCACCACGTGTCAACACGCTAGGGCGTCGCACGCGCAGCACGGTACGTGCGAATCCCTTGTCGCACCGCGGTCACGGTGGTAGCGTTATATGGGATTGACTTCAAATAGCAACGATGAAGAGCCGCACGGACGCTCTGCGGCTCAGAGGTCCAGGAGAGTGTCTACGCATGAAGACGGTACTCGTCGTTGGCGGCGCCAGCGGGATCGGGCTGGCTTCGGCCAAGCGGCTTGCAGCTGATGACTGGCGTGTCATCCTCGCCGATCTTGATGAAAGGCGGATGGCCCTGGAGGTACCACGGCTCGCGGCAGATGGCTTCTCTGCCGATTGGGTCGTCTTGGACGTGACGAGCGCCGACTCCGTCGATGCGGCCTTCGCGGACGTGGTCAGCAAGTACGGCCTGGACTCATTGATAAACGCTGCCGGCATTCTTCAACTGGGTACGATCCTGGACGTTCAGGAGGCTGAATGGGATCGCGTCCTTGAGGTCAACCTCAAAGGCGCCTACCTCACGTCGCGCGCTGCCGTGGCTGCGTTCTTGGCGGGCAGCGGCGGGACAATCGTCAACATTGCCTCGCAGTCCGGCCGGACCTCATCATTCTTTAGTGCCCCGAACTACGTCGCCTCCAAGGCAGGCCTCATCGGACTGACCATGGTCCTTGCTCGCCAGCACGCCACCCAGGGGATCCGAGTGAACTGCGTCGCCCCCGGCCTGGTCGAAACGCCGATGATTGCATCGGTCTACACGGACGAGCAGCGGGCCAGCATGACCAGTGCGACGCCGATCGGGCGTTTCGCGTCGCCTGCCGAGATAGCCGAAGTTGTCGCCTTCCTTGCCTCTGAGCAGTCCAGTTACATGACGGGTCAGACCCTCAACGTCAACGGTGGGAGCTTCATGGCATGACAGACATCGCGAGCATGAGATTCGGGTTCGCGATCCCGATTTTCGCGAATCCCGGTGTAGTGGACGTCCGCACTCCGAGCTTCGAGCAACTCGAGTGGGCTCCCATCCTGAGTGCGGTGCAGGAGTCCGAGGCACTTGGCTACGACTCAATCTGGGTGGCGGATCATATGTTCCTCGGTCATGACGGAGCCATCCTTGAAGGCTGGACCACGCTCTGCGTTCTCGCGGGCGCCACGAACAAGGTGCGGCTCGGCAACATTCACCTGGGCAACGGATTCCGCTGGGCGCCACTGACGGCGAAGATGGCAGCAACCCTCGACTTCGTGTCCGGCGGGAGATTCGAGTTCTTCATCGACCCCGGCTGGCGGGAGCGCGAGCATGTCGCTTACGGCTTCGAATGGGAGCCTGATCGCGCCATCCGTGCCCGACAGGTCGGTGAAGCGATCCAGATGACACGGCAGATGTGGATCGGCGAACCGGTCGACTTCGATGGGACCTACTACTCACTGGACAGGGCCATCAACACCCCTCGACCCGTCCGAGAGGGCGGCCCGAGAGTGTGGATCGGCGAAGCATTCGACGACGCGACACTTGATCTCGTGGCGACCTACGCCGACGTCTGGAACTCCATGCCGGCGGGAGTGGAAGTCCTGCGAGAAAAGATCGCTCGCGTAGACGACGCTTGCCTCAAGCGAGGAAGGGACCCTGGCACGCTCGAGAAGACTCTTGAGACGCAGGTCCTCATCGTCGACAGTGACGCAGAGTGGCAAGAGTGGCTCGATCGGTGGGCTGCGCTCAGGCAGGCGCACCCGACAGGCGAGGCAATGGCGGACTTCTTCGAGTTCGTGAAATCCACCAATCCTCAGTTGACCGAAGGCGTCGATCCAGACCGACTCAAGGAGGAGTTCGTGATCGGGACCAAGGACGAGGTGATCGACAAACTCCGCGCCTATCAGGAGCTCGGTATCACAGAGGTCATATGCTGGTTCATGGATTTCCCGGAGTCGACCACGATGCGCAGGCTTGCCACCGAGGTACGCCCGGCTCTGGAGGTGGGACGTGGATAGCGGACAGCTGGCTGTGGTGACCGGTGCGGCCTCGGGCGTCGGAAAGGCCGTGGCTGCTCGGTTGCTGGAAGGCGGGAACGTCGTAATCGGGGTTGACCGCACCTGGACCGAGGCCTCGGCGCATGAGGGCCTTATCCAACTCGTTGGGGACGTCAGTGCCGACGAAACCTGGGCGCGGGTGATTAGCGAGGTCCAGCGCCACCCGGACCGACCCCTCACGATGCTGGTCATCAATGCAGGCAAGTTAGTGGTCGGACGATTGCTCGACTTGTCGGACGAGTCAATCAAGCAGACATTCGACGTCAACGTGTGGGGCGCGATCAAGGCCTTAAAGACCTGTCTGCCGCTGATGCTGGACCATGGTGAGGGCAGGGTCGTAGCGGTGGCGAGTGTGGTTTCCTTGTTCGCCGAGCAGGACCTCGCCGCCTACTGCACGTCCAAGGCCGCGCTGCTGCAGCTGATCCGAACCGTGGCCGTCGACTATGCCGGCCAGGGCATCCGCGCGAACACCGTGTGCCCCGGCGCCATCGACACCCCCTTCCTTCGGCAGCATGTGGAAGCAGCCGAGAACCCGGAGGAGTTCCTAAAGGTCAAGACGGATCGACATCCCGCTGGAAGAATCCTTCTGGCTGAGGACGTCGCGTCGACCGTCGTGTACCTGCTGTCTCCGGAGTCCCGAGGGGTGAACGGAACTCATGTGATCGTTGACGGGGCCTTGACCGCAACCTTTGACTATCACCCGCACTGACTCGGAAGCCTTCCACCATGATTGTGCCCGGGTCGCCGTAGAGCAGTTCCACACCCTGCTAGAAGCCAAAATCATGGCAAATGAAAACCGGCAGGACTACAACCAGCACAGCCCGCACTACTCATTGGGCTACCTAACTCCCGACGAGTTCATGTTAAATTAGTAAACCAACAACCCAGGACTCTCACAGACACTGGCACGCTAACCGGAGGCAGGTCAGACTGCCTAGCCAGCGTCCCGCGAGCCACGCCGCACCACCCGATCAGGAAGGGACTGGCATGCAGTTCTTGGTGACGATGGAGGTGACGCTTCCCCCGGACATGCCCGCAGATAAGCGCGAGACGCTCGTCAAGGCAGAAGCGACCCGTGCCCGTGAGCTTATTGAGGCAGGACTCCTCGTCAACATCTGGCGAGTGCCAGGTAGGCGCGCCAACGTGGGCATCTGGGACGCATCGGACGCCACATCGCTCCACGCCGCGCTGACGAGCCTTCCGATGTGGCCGTGGTTGGACGCGCAGGTCACGGCTCTTGCGTCGCATCCCAACGCCCCGGTGCCGCGCTAGCCCGGTCCTCATCCTGCAGGCCATCGAGCGGCGAGTCAGCACCTGGCGGGGGACGCTGCCGGGTCCTTGACAAGGGATGCGTGCCTTGACCTGGCCCCCGCTGGTTGATCCAGTTGCTTTGTGAGTCCAAGGTTGCCCTTATGGGCGAGTAGGACAAAATGTACGGTCGTAATCACACCTCTGTGCAGATCGTACGGAAGCTGGGTCAGGGTGATCGGATGCTCGGTGAGGGTGCCACGTTGGTGGAGGTCTGTAAACATCTTGAGGTGGTTGAACAGACCTATTACCGGTGGCGTAACCAGCATGGGGGATGAAAGCTGATGATGCTAAGCGCCCCGGGTCGCCGTGGCAGAACCAATTCATCGAATCATTTAACGGCAAACCAACAACCCGCGACTCTCACACAACTGACACACTAACCGGGGGCAGGTCAGCGTACGTAAGAGTAAAACATTCATTTAGCATCCGTAAGTGCGAAATAGATAGGTGCGGTGGCCTCGCCTCACGTCAACCCGCGCAGGGGATCGATCCCTCGACTGACCCGTGGGACGTGGCTACCAAACCTGCAATTGCCTCAGGGTCCGTCACGATTTTCATGTGGTCAACGCCTGGGATTGTGCGGATATCGCAGGCAGGTGACGAGGTCCAAGTCTTAGGCGCGGCATTCATCAAGGTGCTGTCGCCTCCGTCGCCGTCCGAAGTGACCACTGATGGGCTAACCGCGCTCCAGAAACCGGCGCACTCGGGCTCCTGGCACGATCCCGTGCGCACAGCAACGAAGTCGTACGCGTAGCCCACGGTAGTAACAAGATCGACCCCGAACACGAACCTGCTGGGGATAGGCAAGGGGTCGCCATTAATGGAACCACGACGAAACCAATCTTGATCCTCGAGTGTGTAAGCGCCAGTGGCCCGCGACATCTCCAATGCTCCCGCATCCTGCAGCAGCGCCCTCGCATCGGTTGCCCGGTACTCCTTGGTTCCATTTCGATAGAGCACGGTATCGCCGTAAACACTCGGCTGAAGGTCTAGTGCCAACTCCCCCACCCAACTGGGATCAACAGGTGATTCATTCTGATCATCAAGGCTCCAGCTCCAGCCCGGCTGAAAAGCCCATCGAAGACAGTCGCTGCACCCGGAGAATTGGCCCGCAAAACCGTAAAGCACCGAAACATTGGCCTTAACCCAAGTTGGGTCTAGTACCCGAAGTGCGTGGTAGGCCATTAGGCACCCCTGGCTGTGACAGGCCACCACCGCCCTTTGGCCACTTGCCTTGGACACCGCACGTTCCACGAGAGTCATGAAGTCCGGCACGAAGGAATTGCCCCCCGGGGCATATCGGTAGTCAAATGGCAGGCAGAACAGGTTCGCGTCGAGAGTCCAACCGGCCGCGGCTAGTTGGTTGGTCATTGCTAAATACCGTGGGCATTCAGCTGCGAAGTCGCGGCCAACCGATACAGGTGCCACGCTCACTCCCGGTTGGTTGCTCGCAACTCCATCAGCATCGATAGCTAACGACATCCAAGTAGGAACGAGCTCGGCCTCCTCCCGCGGCAACCCGCTGGTCACGGAGTACTCCAAAGCACTCGAGGCACCTTGGGGCAATATGTCAATCGGATTCATGGAGGGCAGCAGGAAGTCGAAACCCGTAAAGTCTTTATCGATTAGCACCTGAACGTTGAGCGCACTCATCCCAAGCCCCGGAACGAATACCACCGGTGCCAGTGCATCTTCCCCGACCGGCTTCGCCGTGCTTACTTTCCCCGCACATCCTGTAAGTCCAATAGCGACCAGCAAAAAGACCGCGAGGAGAATCGGCAGGGCTACGCCCCTGTTAGAAGTTTGATCGCAAGGCTTCAGGTCACCCGGGCTCACAACAACTTCCGTGAACCTAGAGACCTTCGCGGTAAAGGCCACGCCTGTATCCCCCAAATGAGATGTCGCCGGTAGAACCCGCAGATCAGACCGATACTGAGTCGCGCGCTACCTCTCCACCGGGCAGGTCATCATCATCAGCTGCACCGCCAGCGTAATCACCGTCTTCAATCTCATCGGCTCCCGGCTCAATTTGCACCCGCGGCAAGATGCGATCCAGCCAATTCGGCAACCACCAGTTGGCTTTGCCAAGTATCGACATCAGTGAAGGCACCAAAACCAACCGCACCAAGAAGGCGTCAATAATGACCGCGGAAGCTAGCGAGATACCGAATAACTTGATCGTTGAATCAGGGGTTGGCACGAATGCCAAGAAAACACTGGCCATGATCGCTGCAGCGATCATTACGACGCGCCCGGAGCCCGCGAGGCCGCGGCGCACCGAGGCGGCGTTGTCGCCGGTGCGCGCCCACTCCTCTTGCATGCGCGTTACCAAGAAGACTTGGTAATCCATCGACAGCCCAAACAAAATTGCAAAGACCATGATCGGTAAGAAAGGCATAATAGGACCGGTGCCGCTGATGCCGATTGGCCCAGCAAGCCAACCCCACTGAAACACGGCGACCGTGATACCCATGGCGGCGGCAAAACTCATCAGGCTGGTTATCGCAGCCGTTAACGGCACCACTAGCGAGTGGAAAAGCAGCACCAGAGCCAAGAAGCCCAGCCCGACAACCACCAACAGGAAAATAGGTAGTGCATTGGTTAGCACCGTCGTGAAGTCCGAGGTGATTGCCTGTGCGCCGCCGATATAAATTTCGGCACCGGTCGCAGCTTCAAGCCTCGGATTAACTTCACTTCGAAGCCGGTCAAGCAGCGCGGTTGTGGCTTCATCCTGTGGCGCCGAATTAGGCGTGATCATAATGGTGGCAACGGTGCCGTCAGGTCCGAACGAGTCAGGGTTCATCGCGATAAGCGGAACCATTTGGGCTGTTGGTAGTACGGCAGCCACGCCTTCAGCTTCGCTCAAGCCAGTGACGATGGTGGTAAATGCCGCCACGTCATTTGGTGCCGGAAGTTTTACCGCTGCGAAGAAGGGCCCGTTAACTCCGGGGCCAAAACCACTTGACATTAAGTCATAAGCGATGCGGGAACTGCTGCCTTCCGGCTTGCCGGAGTCATCGGCGAACCCTTGACGCAGGCTTAGTACCGGGATTGCCAGCACCACGATGACGAAGACCGCGCCGATGGTGGTAAGCCATGGCCGGCGCTGCAGGCCGTGACCATATTGTGCCCAGCGCTTGCCTTCTGGATGCACCTGGCCCGGCTTCTTCCCCCAAGGTAAGCGGATACCCAGTGCTTTGTTGCCGAGCAGACTTAACAGTGCCGGTAGCATCCAAAGCGCGGACAGCATCACCATTACAACCGTCACGGCCGCGGCCACCGCTAGGCCGTCAAAGAAATTAATTCGCAACACAAAAAGCCCGAGTAAGGCAATAACCACAGTGCCACCCGCGAAGAGCACCGCGCGCCCTGCGGTCTCTACCGACTCCAGTGCGGCGGCCTTAGGCTCATGCCCGGCCAAGACCGCTTGTCTGAATCGGTTCATCACGAACAACGCGTAGTCAATACCAACGCCTAGGCCGATCATCGCCGCCAACGTAGGCGCGAATGTTGCTACATCCAAGAAATTCGCGACCAGCAGTACCGCCATCTGGCCCATGGCCAGTCCTACAACAGCTACGAAAATTGGCATTCCGGCCGCGATCACCGAGCCAAAGGCAATCAACAAGATGATGATGGCCACCCCGATGCCAATACCCTCGCTTTTCGGGGGCTCTTGCGCGGCCCACTCCAG
>WLLZ01000071.1 GCA_009700485.1 Actinomycetota bacterium
CGCGAAGGATCCGAAGTCATGGATGCTGCGGTTTCACACCCAGACTGCCGGCGTCCAGTTAACGGCTCAGCAGCCTGAAGTGAATATGGTCCGCGTTGCGGTTCAGGGTTTGGCTGCCGTCCTTGGTGGCACCCAGTCGCTCCACACCAACTCTTTCGATGAGGCGATGGCATTGCCAAGTGAAAAAGCGGCACGCCTGGCGCTGCGCACTCAGCAGGTACTCGCCTACGAAACCGATGTTTGTGCAACGGTTGACCCGTTTGCCGGTTCATATGTCATTGAGTCGCTGACTGACGATATTGAAACAGCCGCAACAGCATTGATCGCGCGCATCGACGATATGGGTGGAGCAGTAGCTGCCATCGAGCAAGGTTTCCAAAAAGCTGAAATCGAGAGCTCGGCCTATGACATCGCACTGCAAATTGATAATGGCCAGCGAGTAATTGTTGGCCTTAACAAATTCACCACTGATGACAAAGAGCACTACCCCCCACTTCGGGTGAACCCCGCGATCGAGGCCGAGCAATCTGCTCGGCTTGCGACTTTGAGGAATAGTCGCGACAACGGCGAAGTCGAAAGACTGCTTTCTGTTATCCGCGAAACCGCAAAAGGCGATGGCAACTTGCTATACCCGATGCGGGATGCCCTTAAAGCCCTTGCAACTGTTGGTGAAGTCTCCGATGCATTGCGCGATGTATGGGGCTTATTCGAACCAACCGATCGGTTCTAATGCTGGCGCGCAAGGTTGTGTTGGACTGTGACCCTGGCCATGACGACGCCATCGCGATCATGCTGGCCTGTGCTAGCCCAGAGATTGAACTCCTTGCGGTAACAACGGTTGCGGGCAATGTCACCCTCGAACACACCACCCGTAATGCCCTTAGAGTGCTGGACCTAATTGGGCGAGCCGATATTCCGGTCGCAGCTGGTCGCGATCGACCTCTTCTCCGGGATCTATCCACCGCGGCGGTGATGCACGGTGAAAGCGGGCTAGCCGGGCCGCTGGAAGTTGAGCCCAGCCGCGGGCCAGCCGACTTGACCGCGCTCGAATTGATTGAACAAGTACTCGTGTCAGAGGTAGAGCCAGTAACCTTGGTGGCGACCGGGCCGCTAACCAATATTGCCGATGTCATAACCCAACTCCCTGAAATTCACGGTCGGATCCGCGAAATAGTGATTATGGGAGGCGCGGTTGAATTGGGGAATTGGACACCAGCCGCAGAGTTCAATATCTGGGTTGATCCTGATGCGGCAAAAATTGTTTTCGAATCCGGCATCCCGCTTACGATGATCGGCCTTGAGGTAACCCATAAGGCTTGGTTAACCGATGAGCATGCCGAGCAACTACGTGGCTCCGGGCGCCCGGGTGAGTTCGTGGCTGAACTCCTAGATCACTTTGTGAAATTTCACCAAGACCGGTTTGGCTGGCCCGGGGCACCGATCCATGACGCCGTCACGATCGCCCATCTGATCGACCCAACTTTGGTGACAACCCTGGCGATGAATGTGCAAATTGATACTATTTCATCACTGTGTATGGGGAGAACCGTGGCTGATCGCTGGTCTGTTACCGGTCTTCCGGCGAATGTACACGTTGGACTCGATATCGATCGTGACCGTTTCGTTACCCTTTTGCTGGGCCGTTTATCGCAACTGGCCTAAGAAGCCCGTGGGTGAACATTGACCCCCGGTTGGGGACTATAGTCAGGCCCAATAATCCGCTCTCACAAGGAGATAAATGAAGACCAATTTTAAGATCGTTGCGGCCGTTCTTGCCGTATCGGCACTCGGCCTGGCTGGCTGCAGCAGCAGCACGAGCACAGAAACAAGTGCCGCACCTTCAGCCGCTGCGGCGACAGTTGCGCCGGCAGAAGAGAATGCTGAGCCATCAACTGAAGCAGCTGCTGAAGGCGATGCATCACCTGCGCCGGCCGCGCTACAGGCTTGCGAGGTAACCGACGTCGGTGGGGTTGACGATAAGGGCTTCAACCAGAAGGCCTATAAGGGTGTCACCGATGCTGCGAATAAGCTCGGCGTTGTCGCGGCTGTTCTTGAATCACAGGCCGAGACCGATTACGTCCCTAACATTCAGTCCTTCGTGGACCAAGGTTGCGGGATCATCGTCACGGTTGGTTTCCTCCTAGGTGATGCCACCAAGGAAGCTGCAAACGCAAACCCAACAATTCCTTTCTCAATCGTTGACTACGCGTACGCCGAGGGCGATATCACGGCCAACAATGTGCTCGGCCAGGTGTTCAACACCGATGAGGCCGCGTACTTGGCGGGCTACCTTGCCGCAGGCATGAGCAAGACCGGCAAGATCGGTACCTTCGGTGGTATCAACATCCCACCGGTAACCATTTTCATGGATGGTTACTACCGCGGCGCAATGGCATACAACGCGGCCAATGGTGCCAAGGTCAAGGTCCTTGGTTGGGATCCGGCTAAGCAAAAAGGCCTGTTCACCGAGAACTTCGAGTCACTCGATGATGGCCGTAGCTTCGCGCAGAACCTTGTCGACGAAGGTGCCGACATCGTGATGCCAGTTGCTGGTCCGGTGGGCCTAGGCTCAGCGGCACTCGCAAAGGAACTGGGCCCTGACAAGCTGATGATCATCGGCGTTGACAGCGACCAGTTCGAAAGCGATGCCGCTAACCAGAGCGTGTACCTGACTTCGGTGTTGAAGAACATGGATGTCACCACGTTCAATGCCATCTCCTCGGTCCTTGACGGCACCTTCGCAGGTGGCGTCACCGTGGGTACTTTGGCAAATGGCGGCGTTGGCCTGGCCCCGTTCCACGACATGGATGCTTCGGTGCCGCAGGCACTAAAGGATCAGATCGAGGCGCTTAGGGCCGGTATCTCTGACGGTTCGGTTGACGTCAAGAAGTAGTCCACAGCAGCAGGGGAGAGGGGCCTGAGAAATCGGGCCCCTCTCGTCATTCCGGGCCACTAGGCTGAAATTCGCAATAGGGTTAGCAAGTGGCTTAATTAAGTTAAGTAACTTCGGACAAGGGCACTGGTGGAACTAGAACTTCGCGGCATTACCAAGAGATTTCCCGGTGTGCTCGCCAATGACAACGTGAACCTGACCGCGAGGTCGGGCATGGTGCTGGCGCTAATCGGTGAAAATGGTGCTGGCAAAAGTACCTTGATGAATGTGCTCTCAGGGCTTTATCAGCCTGATGAGGGCGAAATTCTCATTGATGGGGTGGTCCAGAAGTTCCCGGGCCCAGGCGCCGCGATCGCGGCTGGGATCGGGATGGTGCACCAGCATTTCATGCTCATCCCGGTCTTCTCAGTTTTCGAGAATGTGGTTCTAGGAGTGGAGCCGACCAGAACAGGCGGGCTACTCGATCGTAAGAAAGCCCGCATTGAGGTCAAAGAGATCTCCGAAAAATATGGGCTAGCGGTTGACCCTGATGCCCTGGTCGAGTCTTTGCCGGTGGGTATTCAACAGCGCGTCGAGATCATCAAAGTATTGCTGCGCGGTGCGCAGATTTTGGTATTCGATGAGCCCACCGCGGTGCTGACCCCGCAGGAGGTGGAAGAGTTTTTCGGAATTGTGGCTGAACTAAAGGCACGTGGCGCCACCATCATCTTTATTACCCACAAACTCAAAGAGGCCCTAGCGATCGCAGACGATATTACTGTTTTGCGCGATGGCAAAGTGGTCGGCAACGCCGACCCGAAGACCGCGACCCCTGAGGCGTTGGCCGAGATGATGGTGGGCCGCCCGATTGATTTAGTAGTAGATAAGACTGAAGCTGTTCTTGGTGCTCCGGTTCTCGAGCTCAAAGGTGTCACGGTGACAGATGATTTTGGTCGCCCCTATCTCCATGAAGTTTCGTTCCAGGTGTCGGCCGGCGAGATTGTCGGTATTGCCGGCATCCAAGGCAATGGCCAAACTGAACTTGTCGAAGTAATCACCGGAATGATGTCGCTCGCAGAGGGCACGATAAGTTTTGAGGGTGCAGATATTTCGCACTTAAGCCCCCGTAAACGGCACGCGGCCGGTATGGCACATGTGCCAGAAGACCGCAATGAGAGTGGCATGGTTGGCTCATTTACCGTTGCCGAGAATTTAATTCTTGACTCGTACTACACCGAGCCGTTTTCCAAGGGTGGGCGGTTGCAACGGGCAGATATTGCCGCGAGCGCCATTGGGTTAGTCGAGGCATATGACGTGCGGCCACCCCATATTGAGAACACCGGATCGGCATTATCCGGCGGAAACGCACAGAAGATGATCGTGGCCCGCGAGTTCTCCAGAGATGTGCCATTACTGGTGTGTTCGCAACCGACCCGTGGCATTGACGTGGGCTCAATTGAATACATCCACGAGCAAATCATGCGCAAGCGTCAAGAGGGTAAGGCGATCTTAATCGTGTCGACTGAACTAGATGAGATTTTCGCGCTCTCGGATCGCATTTTGGTGCTATTTGACGGCAAAGTCGTGGCTGAACGGAAGCCAGCAGAGACCACACCCGCTGAGATCGGGCTCTTCATGGCGGGCAAGACCACATGACCACAACCCAGATACCGAGTACCGATAACCCGGAGCCGAAGAATTCGCGCTCCTTCATGCAACAGTTGACAACCGGCACCGACTGGAAGTCCGCTGCACTTATCCCGGCGCTTGCCGTACTAACGGCACTCATTATCGGGGTGGTTATCATCATGCTCACCGGCTCGAGTTTTGGCGACGCCATGAGTGCTTATTGGGCCCTGCTTCAAGGTTCGGTGGGCTCGCTTAAGGCAATTTCTGAGACGTTAACCGCCGCGACACCACTGATTTTGGCGGGGCTCAGCGTGGCGATTGCTTTTCGCGCCGGCTTATTCAATATCGGCACCGAAGGCCAGTTACTCATGGGCGGAATGTTCGCCGTTTGGGCCGGATTCACTTTTACCGGGCTCCCGTTTTATGTCCACATACCGCTCGCGTTACTGGCGGGTGTGGTGGGTGGTGCCATCTGGGGCTTCATCCCGGGTTTCTTAAAAGCTAAGACCGGGGCCCATGAAGTTATTACCACCATCATGTTGAACTACATTGCCCTACGCCTTGTTGACTTCCTGTTGAAGACGGAGATTTTTCAGCGCGAAGGGCGCAATGATCCAGTTTCCAAGACCGTCGAGGCCTCGGCGCAACTGCCTTTGCTCTTAGGTTGGATTAACCCAGGGCTGCGGGTGCACCTAGGTTTAATAGTCGCGCTCGCGGCCGCAGCCTTTATCCACTGGCTCTTGTTTCGCACGACAACCGGATTCGAGTTTCGTGCCGTGGGGGCAAATCCCAAGGCGGCTAGATACGCGGGCATGTCGATCACTAAGACTTATGTGCTCGTGATGGTTATCGGCGGTGCGCTAGCCGGGCTGGCAGGTGCAGGGCAAGTCCTTGGCGTTCTTGATAGAGCCACTCCAGGATTTTCATCCGGTATTGGTTTTGATGCGATTGCGGTAGCGCTCCTTGGGCGCTCGAACCCATGGGGGGTGGTGGCCGCGGCGGTGCTCTTTGGCGGGCTAAGTGCCGGCGGTCAGCAAATGCAGGTATCAGCCAATGTCGGCATTGATCTGATTTCAGTCATTCAGGCACTGATCATCATTTTCGTCGCAGCTCCCGCATTGATTTCGGCGATCTACCGGCTCAAGGCGCCAGCGGCTTCTACTCAGATCAGTAAGGGGTGGGGATCATGAGTACGCCACCTATTGATCGCCAACCAATCGAGAGCTATGAGGTCACCGGTAAGCGCACGAAAGAGCTCACTAGGCGGCAGATCAAGAAAGCGCGCATCACTGGCATCGTGATGTTTGCACTAGCCGCAATTGTCATGTTCTTGCTGGCACCTGCTGCAGCTGGTACTTCAACATTTGGGCTGAGTTTCGCCGATGAGACAATTCAATTGCCTCCGCTTTCAGTTCCATCACAAGGCTCACTTTGGGTTTTAGCAATGGTGCTCGGCTTCTTGGGAGCAACCCAGTTTTTCCGTGGGTTCCAGAGCAGAACCACTGTAATTCTTGGCATCGCTTTCGCTGTCTTCGTGTTTTCGATAATGGTGTGGGCTACCGCCGGTCAAGAGTTCTCGCTGATCAGCATGCTCGTCTCGACAATTGCCCGCGCGACTCCAATTGCACTCGGTGCCTTGTCGGGTATTTTGTGTGAACGCTCAGGTGTAGTGAATATTGGTATTGAAGGAATGCTGCTCGGCGGTGCTTTCACCGGCGTAGTGATGGGGTCGTTACTCGGTGGCTGGGTGGGCCTACTTGCCGCGACATTGACCGGTGGAGTCCTAGCCCTGCTACTTGCCGTACTAGCCGTTAATTTTCGGGTGGACCAGATCATCATCGGGGTGGTTATAAATATCTTGGTGCTGGGTTTGACTTCATTCTTGACCGCGCAGTTGCTGGTAAAGAACCCGGACCTAAATAATGCACCGATCTTTCAGGCCCTCAAAATTCCCGTTCTGGGTGATATTCCAATCATCGGGCCGATGTTTTTTGACCAGACGATCATCGTCTACGGCATGTTTATTTTGATCGCCAGCGTCACCTTTATGCTCTTTCGGACCCGTTGGGGTCTGCGTACCCGCTCGGTCGGTGAGAATCCGAAAGCCGCAGACTCACTCGGTATCAAAGTGGCAAAGGTGCGCTACTTGGCAGTTGTCTACGGCGGCATGGTTGGTGGCTTTGCCGGTGCTTGGTTCACTTTAGGAACAGTCGGCAGATTTGATGAAGGCATGACCGGCGGGCGCGGATTCATCGGCCTCGCGGCGATGATCGTGGGCGGCTGGAACCCGATCGGTGCATTCTTTGCGGCACTGATCTTCGGATTCTCTGATTCGATGCAGCAAAAGTTTGCGGTAATCGAAACCCCAATACCGGGTGAATTCTTGGCGATGGCGCCTTATTTAGTCACGATCATCATCGTGGCCGGACTTGTTGGACGGGCACGGCCACCGGCCGCCGATGGCCAGCCATACGAGAAGGAGTAAGTGTGCCTGATATTGACTGGGACACGCTCACACATGCTGCGCGCGAGGTTATGAGCAAGGCTTATGTGCCGTATTCTCGATTCAAAGTGGGTGTGGCCGGATTAGTCGATGACGGCCGAATCGTGGTTGGCTGCAATGTCGAGAATGCTTCATACGGGGTCGGGCTGTGTGCTGAATGCGGGATGGTTTCGAGCCTGCAAGCAACAGGTGGCGGCAAGTTAATAGCCGTAGCCTGTGTTGATCAACACGGCGCACCATTGATGCCATGCGGGCGTTGTCGCCAACTCCTGTGGGAGCACGGGCTGCCGACGACCTTATTAAGAACCCCCGAAGGAGTACTTCCGATGAGCGAAATATTGCCGCAGGCATTTGGCCCTCGAGACTTAATTGATAGAGCAGATGATGCGGTAAACCGTGGTTGAGCCGTTTGCGGTAGTTGATGTAATTCGCACCAAGCGCGACAAGGGTGTGCTCACACCCGAGCAAATCGATTGGGTAATTGACGCGTATGTGCGAGGGCTAGTTGCAGAGGAGCAAATGGCTGCATTGGCCATGTCGATCTTCTTAAATGGCATGGACGATGGTGAAATTGTGCGCTGGACCGATGCGATGATTCGTAGCGGTGAGCGCATGGATTTCGAAGCCCTCGATCGACCTACCGTTGATAAGCATTCCACCGGTGGGGTGGGTGACAAAATTACTCTCCCGTTGGTACCGGTGGTGGCGGCATGCGGTGCTGCCGTACCGCAATTGAGTGGGCGAGGCCTTGGTCACACCGGTGGCACCCTCGACAAACTTGAGTCGATCAAAGGCTGGCGTGCGGAGCTCACGGCCGAGGAGATGTTCAATGTGCTGCAGGCGGTGGGCGGTGTTATCTGCGCCGCGGGGCCGGGGCTGGCACCAGCCGATAAGAAGCTCTACGCCTTACGTGATATAACGGCGACAGTGGAGTCGATCCCATTGATTGCGTCAAGCATTATGAGCAAGAAAATCGCCGAGGGTGCGAGCGGCCTGGTACTTGATGTTAAAACTGGGTCGGGCGCTTTTATGTCCGACCCGCTGCAAGCACGCAAATTGGCCGAGACCATGGTTCGGATCGGTAATGACTCAGGGGTGCGCACCAAGGCTTTGATTACCGCAATGGACGTACCTTTGGGCCTGATGGTGGGCAATGCTCTTGAGGTCCAAGAATCTGTCGACGTACTGGCTGGTGGTGGGCCGGCTGACATCATTGAGTTGACGGTCACATTAGCCCGCGAGATGCTCGAATTAGTGGGCCTCACCGATATAGACCCAGCCGATACCTTGCGTGATGGCTCGGCCATGGATGTCTGGAATCGCATGATCGGCGCCCAAGGCGGTGACCCAGCAGCCCCGCTCCCGGTCGCTAAGCACTCCCAACAGATTCTTGCGAGTAAGGGCGGAGTACTTACCCAACTTGATGCGCTCAAGGTTGGCGTTGCGGCTTGGCGGCTCGGGGCCGGACGGGCCCGCAAGGAGGATCCAGTTTCGGCTGGTGCCGGGATCCAAATTCACGCCAAGCCGGGTGACCAAATTGTCGCCGGTGCGCCGTTGCTGACTTTGTATACCGATGATGAAAACAGATTTGCGGGGGCACTTTCGGCACTCGATGGTGCCACCGACATTGGCCCAACCGGCACGCCGATCACCAGGCTGCCTTTGGTTATCGAGAGGATCGGCTAATGCCCACCCTAATTTCAGCCCCGGTGCCGATCTCGGTGCCCGGAGGTAAGTTGATCGCGGAATTTGTTGGCCGCGTAGCAAGTGGAGACACTGGTGTCTCAATCGCGCAGATGAGCGCCCCGGCTGGTTGGGATGAGCCGGCACAAACCCCTTTATTCGATGAGTTCACGGTGGTTCTGGAAGGTGCCGTCGACGTGGAAACCGCAGATGGGGTGCTAACAGTGTCAGCGGGGCAAGCCATCATCACGCGGGCCGGGGAGCGGATTCGCTATAGCTGCCCGGATGGGGCGAAATAC
>WLLZ01000072.1 GCA_009700485.1 Actinomycetota bacterium
AACAGCGATGTCTTGATCCCGGAAGAAGAAACCATCACAGGTGGCGCACCACGAAACCCCGTGCCCGGAAAGCCGCTTCTCATTCGGTAACCCGAGCTCACGGTAACCAGAGCCCATGGCCAAGATGACTGACTTGGCGGTGTGGGTGCGACCGGTGCCATCGATAACCGACTTGGTGTCACCGGTTAGGTCAACGGCGGTGATGTCATCGGTGACTAACTCCGCGCCGAAACGTTCAGCCTGTGCTCTCATATTTTCCATCAGGGCCGGGCCCATAATGCCCTCAGAGAAACCGGGAAAGTTTTCAACCTCGGTCGTGTTCATTAGTGCCCCGCCCGCGGTAACAGCACCTTCAAACACCAAAGGCTTCAATTGAGCGCGCGCGGCATAGACCGCGGCCGTATAACCGGCGGGCCCTGATCCGATGATGATTACTTCACGGTGCTCACTCACAGTCAAACCTTTCACGAAACGCAGATTCCCTAAAATGACTACCCTTGACGATAACGATCTTAGGGCGCTGCTTGTTCCGCGAAATCCACCGAGATGGGCAACATGATGGATGACCCGCCTTGGCCACAATCCAGACCGACCAGCCACGCCTTAATCGTCTTATTCGGGGTTAGGTCAAGGATCAAGCCGACCTCTTGCTGCTCGAACTTGGCCCGATCAATTACCACGGTGCCGACGTCAACCGGGGGGATCAAGGACGCGATGCAAGCTCTTATGGCTTCAACACTTGCGGTGAACCCGGTATTGCCTTCCACTAAATTCGCGGGGGTCTCTTGAACGATGCTGTCCATCGCGCGGGCATCGGCCACCCCGATTCGATCAAAAAGGTCACCTATTTGATCCTGCATGGTTGAGCGCGAGTAGGTGATGCCACTAGCAACTACCTGACGGGCCGGCATGGTTTGACCTGAAACCCCGGACATCGTTTTGAGTGCGCCAGACTCAAGTGGGGCGGCCTCAAGTGGGGCGGCCTCAAGTGGGGCGGACTCAAGTTGGGCGGTACCGGCCTGGTCGGAAGTCAGGGCCTTTGTCGCCCCGTCTGCGACAACTACCTCCGGGCTGGGAGTGCGGACAGCCTGTACGACCACCCCGAGGGCGAGGAAGGCCACGGAGGCCGCAACAAGGCCACTAACCCAGCGGGTACGCCGGCGGGGAGACATAGCAGTGACGGTGGCCAATGGCCCAGAAACAACCAATTGTGGCTCTGCGGCGATCGCCGCGGCTAGCCGTTGCCAGACGTCCCCAGGAATCAGTTGATCAGGCAGCCCTGACTCGGAACCATCTGAGTTCGGGCCCAAGAAAGCCAACTCAGGAAGCGGCGCATCGAATGGGTCAATGGGCCCTTGGGCGTCGTTAGACATGTGATGCACCCCCCTCCGAGGTGTTAATTTCCGCTGATGGTGACGCCGGTGCAGGTTTTGCTGGCGAGCCCATCTTCGGTATGACGGACTCAGGCTCCTTGCGGTTCCGCAAGAAGGCCAGCTCTTCGGCTAGGCGGGCTCGCCCGCGTGAGCATCTACTCTTGACGGTACCCGTGGGGCAACCCAGAAGTTCGGCAGTCTCTTGAACCGAGCGGCCCTCAACGTCTACCAAGACAATCGCGGCGCGTTGATCCGGGGGCAAATTGGCTAGGGCCGCAGCTATCACCAGTTGGGTATCGCGCCGACTCATTTGATCACCGGGGTCGGCCAGGGTTTGACCCAGATCATCGGGCAATGACACAGCGGGGCGGCTCGTGCGCCGGCGTAATCGGTCCAAGCAAGCGTTAACCACAATCCGGTGCAACCAGGTGGTTACCGCGGCCTCACCGCGGAATTGATCGGCCCGCCTAAACGCCGATAAGAAAGCATCCTGCAAGGCGTCAGCGGCTTCCTCTGGATCACTTGTTGTTCTTAAAGCCACCGACCAAAGCCGATCGCGATGCCGGTAGACGAGTTCGCCGAAGGCATTTTTATCACCGGCTACATGGGCCGCGAGCAACTGGGCGTCGGTGCGCGCCTCGTCACTTGCCTCGAAACCCATTGCCGTGGCCTCCATGCTGCATGAGCCTAGAGGGCTAAGGGTTGTTGGTTGAGCAGGGAGGCACCCGGTCAAAACTCAGTTCAAGGTCACTTTACTTAGCCCCACTTGGTAGGTGCCGGGTTTATCAACGCGCTGGGGTAATTGCGGGAACCAAAGCAATACGTACTTGCCGGTAATAGCCCGAGGCCCCCGTAGGTCAATCTGCCGATCGCCAGCGGGGGCCGCGGCGAGCAAACTCCACAATTGCGGGTCTGGCAAAATTTCATCAGCGACACGTACTTCAGTGGCAGCACCGACTCCTTCAAATGTCAACGATGCCGAACGCACAGATTGCGGTTCACCCATGTTGATGATCAGTCCGACTCCACCCTTGCCATCGGCATCCGGGGTGTCATAGGTCTGCGAGTGCCAAGCAGTAGTGATATCCAGATCGGCGACAAGTTTGGCCTCGATGTTGTTCTCACGGCCTTTCTTACCATCTGGGATGCCATCTTTGTTCTCATCATCAAAGGGATCAAAGCTCCGCACTTTAACGATGGGCAAAATCACCGGACCAGTTTCGTCACTAGCTGACGGCATTGGCACAGCCGAAGCGGTCAGTACATCGCCGTTGCCGAGTTCAACGGGGTTGGCTGTTGTCAGCGGGTCACTGGCGATCAAGTTCCAGCCCCAAAAACCAAAACCTAAGACAACCGCGAAGGCAATGAGCACACCTGCAATCCGAAACACCACACCCAGAGAGCCGCGACTTTTACCGTTTGGTTCGCCTCGGTGCTTGGCACCGTGCGAGACCGGGGCTAGGTGATCACGGGCCAGACCAAGCATGGAGGTAAACGCAGAAGCATCGGAGATGTTGGCGACTCCACGAGGCCTTGCAGCTTTACTAACCGATCGAGCAATGACATCGTCAATTGCACGTGGCACATCCGCACGCACTCTTGAGGGAAGCAGCACGTTTCCACCCACGATCGGTGCACCGGCCAACGCGGTCAAGGGCGGGCCCGACCACAACCCCGTTACCAGTAAATAAAGCAGGCAGCCCAATCCGTCAACGTCAGCTTGGGTCTTCGTCTCGCCCTTATCAAGTGGCCCCCAAAGGCTGGCATCAACCGCTAAACCCCGCACTCTTACTTCGCCGGCGTCGGTGACGATGACACTCGATGGCCTAAGACGACCGTGATTGACGTTGGTTGCGAGCCCGGCCGAAACCGCGCGCGCGACTTCAGAGACGATATTGACCGCATCATCCACCGGTATTGGCTGATCCCCGCGCGCCTGCAGAAGTTCACCGAGGTTTCGGCCGGTGGCCCATTCACTTACGACGGCAATTTGCGCCGGCTCATTGGCAGTCTCAGCCAATGTCATCACGTCAAGAACTCGTAGCAAACGGCGATCCTCTACTAGCGCTGCCGCTCGAGCGGCACCGAGGAAGGCGGGTGCCCGCGGGTCATCTGCGTTAAGGATACGCAGTGATACTTCGCGATCTAGGACTTCGTCGTGGCCGCGAAAGAATTGCACGTCTAAGTCGTGGTGCTCAGGATCAAGATCGGCGGTTAGCAGGTAGCGCCCGATGCGCTCGGGGAGCATCATTGCTTGCGCACTCTACGTCGAACCAAATTGGTGACAGCAGCTACTTCCTTGATCCGAAGCACCCAGGCCACTGCCCAATATGAAACTGCACCTACTACACCAACCACGACCAAAATAAGTAGCACCGCCAATTTGTCACCTGGTATTTGCCCACTGAAGATACGCCCGAGGATGACGTGGGTGCCGAGCATTAGGCCCAACGAGATAAGCCCGGCAACCCCAATTCGCAATAAACTACGAATCGTGCGACCTGAGCCGAGGCCACCAACACGCCTGGCGAGAAGCACCCAAGCGACTGCTAAACCGACCCAGTAGGACAGCGAGTAGGTCAGTGCGATCATGGCGACTTGCGCGCCACCGGCCGGCGCAATCTCGAATAGCGGTACGACGGTTATCAACCAAAAGGCGCTAAGGCCCACGGTTATATAGAAAGGGGTGCGGGTATCTTCCATCGCGTAGTAACCACGCAAGAGCACATAGAAAAGCGTGAACGGCAGCAAACCGATCATGAACATGGACACAATCTCGCCCATAAGTGAAGCCTGCTCTGGTGTCGCAGCCCCGTAGCCGAAGAGAAGTATCGATAGGTCAGACCCAGTGACGAAAAGCACCGCAGCAATCGGCACGATCAACGCGGCTACCGTACGCATTGTGGTGCCGATATCACTTCCCACTTGCCGTAGATCACCCGCATGAGCGATTCGACTTAATGCCGGCAGCATTGCCGTCACGATGGATATCGTGATGACACTATGTGGCAGCATGAAAACTAGATGGGCTTTTTGGTAGGTGGTGAGCCCGGCAGCCACGGTGCCAGCGGCAGCGGCGTCAACATTGGCTTGGGTTGCAAGTCGGGTGATGACGACATAAGTGGCCTGATTAACGAGCACTAGACCAATGGTCCACATCGCCAACCCACCGGCCTTACCCAGACCTGCGCCCTTCCAGTCAAAGCGCGGGCGCCAGTGGAATCCGGCACGGCGCAGTACCGGGAACAAAATTACGGCTTGCGAAATAACACCAAGGGTGGTGCCGACACCAAGGATAAGAATCTGTTGGGTAGTTAGGATGCCGTCGGCCGCCGCCGAAGTACCTGCTACCGCGATAAACAATAAGAAGGTCGCGATCGCTATCACGTTGTTCGCGATCGGGGCGAACATCGGCGCCCCAAATCGTCCGCGCGCATTCAATACCTGGCCGAGAATCGAATAGATACCGTAGAAAAGTACCTGCGGTAAACATAGTCGGGCAAAGGCAACCGCTAGATCAAACTCATTAGTCGGGTAGTCAGCCGGGGTGTAGAGATCAACAATGAGAGGGGCCGCGAGCACCGCAGCAATTGATAGTAGCAGCAACATACTAACTACGAGGGTTATTAATCGATCGGCATAAGCTTTACCTTGGTCTTCGTCCTCACTCATGCGCCTGACCAGTTGCGGAATAAATACCGCGTTGAGCGCACCCCCAATAATTAGAATGTAGACAATCGTTGGAAGGCTATTACCCAACGAGAATGCGTCAGAGACTAAATAGAAGCCCAAAGCCGCGGCCGCTGCTACGTCGCGCAGCACGCCGGTAATACGTGAAAGGATCGTGCCCGATGCCATGACGGCACTGGAGCGCGCGAGGGAACGTTCGCTCGAATTTTCGGTCACGAGGACACCGTGTCAGAAGATTCAGTCGACTTCTGGGACCGTTGGGCTTTCCAAATGCGCCGTGTCACACCAGCGACCACGAAAATAAGAATGGCCAAGAACGCGGCTCCGACAACCCATCCTGCCGCTCTGGAGTAAGCGGTTGAAGTCAAGGTGATACTGCTTGGGACGCCATACTTCGAACCATCGGGGGTGAGAATCTGGATATTTACCGGCAGTGGCTCACCGCCAATTACCCGGGCTTCAACCTCAACACTGACTTTGCGGCCGGGCTCGATGACGATGTTGGTGACCGGTGGTGACTCGAGTCGCACCGCTGGTACGCCAACCAACTGCATACTCACCGTCACACTTTGATCCAAATCGTTGGCCAAAGTGATTGGCACTCGGCCGGCATCACCTGAGAAAGTGATCGTGCCCTTGGAAAGGGCATGAACTTGGCTCATTTGCTTACCGAGTTCGATGTTGATTTGTTTTAGCAAATCCTTACCGGTGAGCGGCGCGCTGCGCCAAGCCGCCGACAGGGTGCGCGTAATAGCCTGTGTGAAGCCCACCGAGACCGCTGCTGGATCATCAAGGATTGCAACAAATTGCTGGAGTCGCGCCTGCGCCTTCGTCACCTGTTGCAAATAGGCGGTTGGCAGTTCGGCATTCTTTGCGATTTGCCCGTAATTCAGGTTTTGACCAAATGTGGGCCCGCTGGCAAGTAATTCGTCAAGGGAGTGGGCCGATACCCAAGGTGCGGTGGTCGTGGCACTTAGTAAGTCCGAAAGTAGTTGGGGATTCGGGTCCCAGCGCACATCTAGCGGAGCTGCAACAACGTGGGCCGCACCGGTCGATGAAGTGGCTAGGAGCGCGGTCTCGGCTAAGAATTGCTGGCGGGCGAGAATTACGTCATTGGCACTGGTTTTAGAAGTCGTCAGCAAATTAGCGAGCACCGGATCAATGAGTAGTGCGGTAATGGTGCCCGCCGGAGTGCTTATTGACGCTATTGCAGGAGCGTTACCCGAGGTAGTTACGGCGCGGGCTGACAATGCAACCGTGGTGGCTCCGGCAGAAGCCAATAGTTCGGCGGTGTCTTCATCAATGCGACCTCCAGGTGCCCAATAAGTAGTGCCAGCGACCGGCGTACCGATTGCGGCGCGCGAGATTATTGGAGCTTGAGTCACAGCTCGAATGAGTTCAGTCGCTAAGTCAGCTCTGCGCGCGGCTGTGGCGTCAATATCGGCATATGGCAGCACTCTGAGTTGCGATTCAACACCGGACGCGGCGGCTGACTCATCAAGGGCTGAGCGGAAGGAGGTCAGCCAATTTGAGATCGCAGCCGAATGATCACCTACCACCGGGATGCCATTTTCTTGTACTAAATATCCCTGCGCCATCGCGGATGCTGCCTGCAAGAGATCCGGATCCGCGAACCAAGAAACTTGACCAGGGAAATTAGAGCCGATTTGTACTAAAGAATCTAGGCGACCACCGGGTGACATCGCCTTTGGCGTCTCGCCGTTAAGTAGTACCCCATTGGCATTTCGAGCGGGCCGGTCGGCTAGCGGCCAAAGCCACGTGATGTTTGTAGGGGTAACACCAGATCCCGTGGGAAACCAAGGTAAGAAGGTCCGCTCTATGCCTTTGCGCTCATCAAATTCATCAACACCTGGTATAGCACCGAGTGCTTCAACTGCAATTACGTAAGTTCCGGGATCGGTAAATCCTAAACCAGCGATTGCTATGGAAATAATGAATGACTCCTGCTGGTTAGGGGCCAACGACGCAGCAATCAAGGTGCGCGTTATATCTATACTTCTTGATCCACGATCAAGGTCTGACACTAGGTCTGCATCACTCACGGCTGCTATTGAACTTCGATCAACCAGCGGTAAATCAGCAACCCGCAATTGCACTGACACATTGTCTATCGAACGGCCTGAAATATTTAGTACGCGGCCGCTGATTCGAAGTGTGCCTTTTGCCTTAGGAACCACTGGAGTGAACTGGTCAAACACAATTTCAATCGCGGAACCCGCTGGCATGGCATTGGCCACCGGCGTGACACCAACCAGTGCAGCTAGGGCGATCAAAAGCACTAGCACTAGTCGAGGAGACCTGCTGGTATTCAGGTTGGACACGTATCGCCTAGCAGTGCTTCAACTTTACTCATTAGATTCCGCTCAGCCGGGTAACGCAGGCGCGAGTGAACTTCGGTCAACGGCACCCAAGCCACTTCTTCAACTTCACGATCCGCATCACTAAGTTCACCACTGTCGGCCCGCAGCAGATAGTGATGGACAGTCTTGTGGATGCGCTTATCGGGATTCATAAACCAAAAATCAATGATGCCCAGCGGGGCCAAAATGCTCGCGGTGATGCCGGTCTCTTCGGCAACCTCTCGAATGGCCGCCTCCTCGTTAGTTTCACCAGGCTCAACATGGCCCTTGGGTAACAGCCAAATTAGCCGCCCATCTTTGTCATGGCGGGCAATGAGTGCGGCGCTGGGAATAGGGCCTTTCAGGTCGAGTACCAACCCGCCGGCCGAGGTCTCCTCGACACTCGGAACGTAAATTCCCATATCGGCAGGATAAACCTGGGTGCCTAGTCATTACGCTGCTATGCGTGTCGACTCCACATGAACTCCGCGTGATAGCCCAACTGGCTCCAATATCGGGCCTTTTGACTGAACTTGGGGGCCGATTTACCGGGGCCGGCTACCAAATCGCCCTCGTGGGTGGCCCGGTGCGTGACGCACTACTTGGCCGGGTGGGCTCAACCCCGGATTTGGATTTCACCACCGATGCCAGGCCGGAGGCCATCATCGAGGTCATCGAGGGCCTAGCCACCGCCATCTGGGATGTGGGCATCGCGTTCGGCACCGTCGGAGCTCGGATTCAGGGCCAAGAATGTGAAATAACCACATATCGCACCGAGCACTATGACCGTGACTCACGTAAACCAGCGGTCGACTTTGGCGACACCCTCGAGGGGGATTTAGGGCGACGGGATTTCACGGTCAACGCATTTGCTTTGCGACTTCCCGAGATGCAATTAGTGGATCTTTTTGACGGGGCTACTGACCTTGAAAATTACCTGTTGCGCACACCAGGTCGTGCCCAGGATTCATTTGATGATGACCCACTGCGCATCATGCGGGCTGCACGCTTTGTTTCCCAACTCGGCTTTCGGGTAAGCGATGACGTCCTGCAAGCCATGCATGAGCAAGCCGAACGCATCACAATTGTGTCAGCCGAACGGGTCCGTGAAGAGTTTATGAAAATCCTGATGGCAGCTGATCCGCGCACAGGGTTGGAGTTGCTGGTTGATACGGGTGTAACCGATTGGATCTTGCCTGAATTGCCGGCGCTGCGTCTGACCGAGGATGAACACCATCGCCATAAAGATGTCTATGAGCACTCAATGACGGTGCTTGAACAAGCAATTGAATTAGAGACGGT
>WLLZ01000073.1 GCA_009700485.1 Actinomycetota bacterium
CCCTTCGGGTTCATACAGCTTGCGCAATGCATAAGGGAATACGACATCGAGGCGGGCATGCATCCGATCTGGAGATTGAGCATCGGTCACCACTAGTTCGACGAAGTGTTCACGCTCATCCTCATATTTGTCACTTAAAAGTTCTTCTATACCGCCTCGCAGGCGGCTCATTGGTCGAGGCTGAGGTATTTCCACCGGCTCTACAACCGGCTCGCTCCCAGCCTCACCGATATCGACAATTAGCGCACACTTGATGTGCCGTGTCTCTGAAATTGAGTAACGCAGTAACGAGCCACTATAAGAAATCATTGGGTCTGCTGAACTAACAAGCTGCTGTCGGTGCAGGTGGCCAAGTGCCACATACGTTAGGCCCCGGCCCGCGAAGCTGCTAGCAGGGACAACCTGAACTCCCCCAACAGTTAAATCGCGCTCACTTTCAGACGTTTCACTAGCTACACCGCTGGACGCAACGAATGCGTGGCCGATTGCCACTGCCCTAGACGTGCCACGATCAGCGATATCAGCAGCAATGCGATCAAGGGCCGCACTCATTACCGCCTCATGGCTGCGCTCAAGCTTTTCCTCTGGCTGACCAAAAACCTCGCGGGCCACATCGGGCTCCAGAAAAGGCAGTGGGTAAAGCAATACTGCCCCGAACTCATCTTCCAGTTCGATTGCTGATCCAACTTCACTTAATGAGCCGACCACGTGCACACCTGGCTGTAACACGCCGGAGTAGATTGCCAATCGATCACCGCTGTCGTGATTTCCGGCGGTTACCACCGTTACAATTCCGGCGGCGGCGAGGCTCTCGATGATCCCATTAAAAAGCCGCAGCGACTCAACCGGTGGGATTGCGCGGTCAAAAACGTCGCCGGCAACGATCACGGCATCAACCGAGCGGCTAATAGCCAGATCGACAAGGAATTTGAGTGCCTGCTCCTGCGCCTCCTGCAACCCATAGCCATGCAGGGTGCGCCCAAGGTGCCAATCCGAGGTGTGCAGCAGTCGCATAGTGCGACGCTACCGGGTGTCTAGACCCCTGCCGATTCGACCGGGGTAGTAGTGCCAGAACCAGTTGCCGCCGATGTATCCGGGACGGCGCTATGAAGTGCGGATTTTTTCAACCAGCTAGCCCACGGGATATTCCAGAGCCCCCCGGGCCCATTCCATGGCTCCACGGTTTGGCCTCTGGTATTCGAGTAAACAACTACATCGCCGGGGACGGTGTTGTCGTAGATCCATTTTGCATCGGACTCGAACATATTCGTGCACCCATGTGAGCCATTCCAGCTACCAATCCTTGAGTAAGCCCAAGGTGCCGCGTGGATGAATTCGCCGGTGGGGGTAAGCCGAGTGTTCCATGGGATATCCGGCAGGAGGTATTGATCGTCGGGGTCAGTGATACCTAGCGCCGCGCTCGTGTACGTGTGAAGTGGTTCCTTGTCGACGCTGATCACTTTGACGCCATTGGAGGTTTCCCAATCTGCGGCCCCCAATGAGACCGGGAAAATCTTTCGCTTTACGCCATCTATGAAGACACTCATTCGGTCGGTCTTGCCATCGACCTTGATGACGACACTGTTCCCCGTCAAGAATGTATAAGTTCGGGCCAGCGCGGTGGAGCCAACTACATATGTACGCCCACTCTTACCAAGAACAGCGTTATCAAGTGTCGAGGTGATTTTGATGGTCGAGTTTCCGGGCCACCAAGTGCGTGGCCTAAATACCGCACTGCGGTTGTCCAGCCAGCCCCATGCTCCCGGTACCCCACGTACGATGCCATCTTGATTGGTGGCGGTCACCGCGAGATTTCTTTCGACGGCAGCCTTGTTGGAGATATCGCGACTAAATCGAAATTTTGGTAAAGCGCCAACCCCAAGCCGGACGGTTGGGCTAGTTACCCCGAGATTGTTGCTTGCCGAATTGAATTTTGCGCTAACTCGCACGCGCGGCTTAGGGAGGACTTTAGGTTTATCAGCCGATTCGGTAACAGCCGCGGCGGGGATCCCGACCCCGGTATTGCTTATCTCGCCGGCACCTGTTGCATTGACCGCACGCAGTATCACCGAGTAGGTCTGGCCACTCGTCAAACTGCCCAGTGGGCATATTCCCGCGGTACCAGCGCAGGTGAACCAGATGGCGCCGCCGTCAATTGAAACCTGATAGGCCGTAATTGGGGAACCGCCAGCTGCTAGCGGCGCGGTGTAGACAACCTGCAGTTCGGTGGCCGCGGGGCCGGCATTAACCGCGGTGATGATTGGGGCTGATGGGTACGGCTCGACCGCCAGGGCGGGAGTTGCACCAATAACAGCAATGGCACCGGCCGCCAGCACACCGGCAGCCAACTTGGTGGCTATGGTCAAGGCGAGGCGACGTGGGGGAAGCACTCGCACACTCTAAAACACTTTTCCCGAGGCGCAAACCACCGGCTACCCCGAAATGATGACCAACCGATCCTCGGTCATTTCGCGAACTGAGTATGCCGGACCTTCTCGGGTGTTACCCGAATCTCGGAGCCCGCCATAGGGCATCTGATCGGCTCGCCAGGTTGGCACCTCATTGATCAGCACGCCGCCAAAGTCTAAAGTTCGGGCGGCCTGCATGCCCTTAGCAATATCTGAGGTGAAAACCGCCGCTTGCAAGCCATATCTGGTGTCATTGGCGATCCGAAGGGCCTCGTCATAGGACTCATAGGTCTGGACCGCTACGACCGGGCCGAACACCTCTAGGGCGCAAATATTCATTTCAGGCTTGGCGTTGACGATCACGGTTGGACGTAACACGCCGTTGGCATCTAACTCTCCGCCACAAGCCACCTTTCCGCCGGCCGACACAGCCTCTGCTATCCAGCTAACGACTCGATCACGCTCAGCCCGCGAGATCAGGGCCGAAACATCAGTAGCCTCATCCATTGGGTCACCCACAACCAACTCATTTACTTTCTCAACGAGCTTGGCCACAAAATCTTCAGCGATACTTTGATGCACCAAAACCCGCTGCGTGGAAATACATGATTGGCCGGCATGGGCGAATCCGGCCAACTTGATCTTGGTCGCCGCGGTGACCCAATCACCATCGGCCTCGATAATCACCGGAGCGTTATTGCCAAGTTCGAGTCCGACGCGCTTACGCGGTGCCCGCGCCCGAATCCCCCAGCCCACATCCGGCGAGCCGGTGAAACTGATCAAGGCTACGTCTGGGTGATCAACAAGGGCGTTGCCTACCGTGCCACCACTGCCGGTGACGATCTGAAGGTAACCATCAGGTAAACCGGCGTCAGCGAGTAAGCGGGCGAGCAGGATCGAGGAGAAAGGGGTCTGTGAAGCCGGCTTCAAAACCACCGCGCAGCCCGCAGCAATTGCCGGGCCAACTTTGTGCACCACGAGGTTCAGCGGGAAGTTGAACGGCGAAATCGCCCCAACGACACCCACGGGAACCCTAAGTGTGAATCCAATTTTGCCGCCCCCGACAGCTGCCGCCTCTAGTGGCACGGTGTCTCCGGTTAGCGTGCGCGCCACCGCGGTGGAGAACTGGAATGTCGCAATTGCGCGATCAGCCTCACCACGCGCCGTCTTGATCGGCTTTGCGGATTCGCGGGCAATAGCAATCGCGAAGTCATCTCTGCGCTCCGCCATCAAGAGTGCGGCTTTATCCAATATTTCGGCGCGCTGCCATTGGGCCAACGGGCGCTCCCGCATTGCCTTACGCGCATATGCAACGCCGGCGTCAACATCGGCGGCGGTCAATGCTGGTACCTGGCCCAGCAAGGCGCCATCAAATGGTGAATGCACCTCGATGACGGCGGACCCCGCGGTCAGTTCACCACATAAGGGGACGGGGGTGACTTCGGTAACTTGGATGCCTGGGATGAGTTGTTCCATGGGCAGAATCTAGCCCGATACACTTTTGGTATGTCACCTCAGGGGCAACTTCTCACCGTAACGAGCCTCACCAAGGCATTCGGCAAGGTGCAGGCAATTTCAGATTTGTCATTCCAGGTGCAACCAGGACGAGTTACCGGGTTTCTCGGACCCAACGGTTCGGGCAAGACAACGACCTTGCGCTGCCTACTCGGCCTAGTGCAACCGACGAGTGGGTCCGCCCGAGTGGGCGAACATGACTACCGAGAGCTTTCGCACCCGGCCACGGTTGTTGGAGCGGCTCTGGAGGCCAGCGGGTTTCATCCCGGCCGAACCGCGCGCGGCCATCTTCAGGTGATCACCGATGCCGCAGCGCTACCCGCGGCCCGCGCCGATGAAGTGCTGGCGCTGGTGGGCCTGACCGAGGCTGCAGGCCGCAAAGTGGGTGGGTTCTCCCTTGGCATGCGTCAGCGGCTGGCCCTGGCTGCAGCTTTGGTCGGTGACCCGGGCGTACTTATTTTGGATGAGCCGGCCAACGGGCTTGACCCCGAAGGCATCGCCTGGCTTCGCAGCTTCCTGCGGGCACGGGCCCAAGAAGGCCGCACGGTACTGGTTTCCAGCCATGTGCTTTCTGAGGTGCAACAAACCGTCGACGACGTAGTCATCATCAGTAAAGGTAGGTTGGTTCAGACCGGAACACTTGACGAACTGACCGGCACCGGAATCTCAAAGGTTCGGGTGCGAACACCTAATGCTGAAGTATTGCGGTTGGCGTTAACGGCAGTTACCAATGACGGAGTCGAAACCCGAGTTGAAATCGTAAGTGACAACGAAATTTTGGTCGTCGGCATTGAAACGGCTCAGATCGGCCACATTGCCCTCCGCGAACAGGTGGAACTCCATGAGCTGACACCGGTTGGCAATGACCTCGAGGCGCTTTTCCTGGAACTTACCGCCGGTGGCAACCCAGGCGGTGCCGCATGATGGCCTTGGTGCGTTCTGAGTTCCGCAAAGTCACCACCACGAAGGTGCTGCTTTGGCTAACTATCGCCACGGTGACTTTCAGTGCCTTAAATGTCGTGCTACTAGTCTTCTTGACCCCGCGCGCGATGGATGTCAGCACCGACGTGAACTTCTTACTTGATCCGGCCTATGTGACAAACATTCTTGGAGCCGCCGGTTCCTCCTCGATCTTCATCTTGATTCTTGGCATCATCGGGATGACGGGTGAATACCGTCATATGACGATCACATCTACCTTCCTGGTAACGCCGAAACGCCCGAGGGTGCTGATCGCAAAAGGCATGGCCTACGCACTTCTGGGCGCCACCCTCGGGCTCATTGCCTTCGCGTCAAGTTTCGTGGTTACCTTGATCGCACTCTCACGCGAGGCGCACGCGCCGGTCGATGCCACCATCGCAATTCAAATTTTGGTTGGAGTTGTCCTGGCGTTTGCGATCTACGCATTCGTGGGGGTTTCGGTTGGCGCCCTTATCCGCATTCAGGTCGCCGCAGTGGTCGGCGCACTGGTGTGGGTACTGATTGTCGAAGCTCTTATTACCGTGTTCGTTGACTGGATTGGTAAATGGCTACCCGGGGGGGCACTTGATGCGGTGCTCCAGACTACAAATGTCACCGGCCGTGGCGGCGAGGATATTTTGCCCACCGCGGCTGGGGTGATCGTGCTCATCGGTTACGCCGTACTCTTCGGCACTTTGGCTTCGCTCACCACGCTGCGCCGCGACATCACCTGATCTGTTGGTACGTGGTTGATCCGGCCTGACCCCGCCTCCTACCTCTTGCACTAAAGTTATGGTGTCGAAATGCAAACTGTCGGAGCCACGCACTTGCGAGCCGGCATCCACCCGAAAGGACACCGTGGTCAACGACGACGGACGCGCCAACACCGAGCGCCGTCTAGCCAGCTTTGGTCCAAATGAATGGTTGGTTGACGAGATCTACCAGCAGTTCATCACCGACAAATCAAGTGTTGACCCCGCCTGGTGGGAGTTCTTCGAAGGTTATTCGCCAAGTGACCAATCTCCGTTAGCCATAGCTATCCCGGCCGCCCAGGCGCCCCCGGTGCCGCCAACAGCCACGTTAACCGCCACCACCTCAACCACCTCAACCACGTCGGCGCTTAAAGGCCCAGCCGCGCGCGTGGTAACCAACATGGAAGCCAGCCTGGCGGTCCCAACGGCCACCAGCGTGCGCTCGGTCCCCGCGAAGTTGCTAATCGATAACCGAGTTGTCATCAATAACCACCTGGCCCGTGGCCGCGGTGGAAAAATCTCCTTTACCCATGTCATCGGCTACGCGATAGTGCGGGCCGCAAAAGAGGTACCGGCCATGAATGCCGCATACCAAGAGGTCGATGGCAAACCCGCGCTTGTCACCAATAACAGCATTAATCTCGGCTTGGCTATTGACCTCGCTAAACCTGATGGCAGCAGGCAGCTTCTCGTCCCGAATATTAAAGGGGCGCAGGACATGGACTTCGCCGGTTTCTGGGCCACCTATGAAGAGATTGTCCGCAAAGCGCGTGGCGGCAAATTAACGGTAGAAGATTTTACCGGCACCACCGTCTCGTTAACTAATCCTGGCACCATCGGTACAACTCATTCGGTCCCAAGGCTAATGATGGGCCAGGGCTGCATTGTCGGCGTTGGGGCAATGGAGTATCCAGCGGAGTGGGAAGGCGCATCGGCCGAGACCATCGCCCGCAACGCGGTCTCCAAGATCCTCACATTGACTTCAACCTATGACCACCGCGTTATTCAAGGTGCCCAATCCGGTGAGTTTTTGCGCAGAATCCACCAGCTGCTGCTCGGCGAAGGTGATTTCTATGATGAGATCTTTAGGTCCCTTCGCATCCCATATGAGCCGGTGCGCTGGGCCAAGGACATCTCGGCCAGCCATGAAACCGACCTCAGCAAAACTGTGCGGGTCCAGGAAATAATCCACGCTTATCGGGTGCGCGGCCACCTCATGGCCGATACCGACCCCCTCGAATACCAGCAGCGCACCCACCCGGACCTAGATGTACTTTCATATGATCTGACCCTTTGGGATTTAGACCGTGAATTTGCTACGGGCGGTTTCGGCGGCAGGTCCTTGATGAAACTCCGCGAAATTCTCGGCGTGCTGCGAGACTCCTACACCCGCACCGTCGGCATTGAATATATGCATATCCAAGATCCCGGGCAACGCCAGTGGATCCAAGATCGCGTCGAGATACCGCACGCAAAGCCCGATCGCGACGAACAACTGCGAATACTCCATAAACTTAATGAGGCTGAAGCTCTCGAGTCATTCTTGCAAACTAAATATGTGGGGCAAAAGCGCTTCTCATTGGAAGGGGCTGAATCCCTAATCCCGCTCCTAGATGCAGTTCTTGATAGAGCCGCAAATGAGAACATCATCGAAGTTGCTATCGGCATGCCACACCGCGGACGGCTAAATGTCCTGACCAATATTGCCGGTAAGTCTTACGCACAAATCTTCCGTGAGTTCGAGGGCCAGTATGGCGAGGAGTCGGTTCAAGGCTCGGGCGATGTTAAATACCACTTGGGCACGACCGGTACCTACACAGCACCCGGTGGCGCGCAAACCGCGGTCTATCTCGCCGCTAACCCCTCACACCTTGAAGCGGTTAACCCGGTTCTCGAAGGAATCGTGCGCGCTAAGCAGGATCTCCTCCCAGGTGACCGCATCTACGACATTTTACCCGTACTAATGCACGGCGATGCCGCCTTTGCTGGGCAAGGTGTTGTTGCCGAGACCTTGCATCTTTCACAGTTGCAGGGTTATCGCACCGGCGGAACCGTGCATATCGTCGTCAACAACCAAGTTGGATTCACCACCAGCCCGAAATACGGTAGATCCTCGGTCTATGCCACTGACGTTGCCCGCATGGTGCAGGCACCGATCTTCCACGTGAATGGCGATGACCCCGAGGCCGTGGTGCGAGTTGCTCAATTGGCTTTCGAGTTCCGGCAGGCGTTCCACAAAGACGTTGTTGTTGACCTCGTGTGCTACCGCCGCCGCGGCCACAATGAAGCCGACGACCCCTCGCTCACCCAACCTCTGATGTACGCGATAATCGACAACAAACGATCAGTGCGCAAGCACTACACCGAGGGTCTTGTCGGGCGCGGAGACATCACAGTTGATGAAGCCGAGACTGCTTTGAAGCACTTCCAGGAGCACCTCGAAAAGATCTTCCAAGAAACCCACGGCTCGGATGCAACTGCTTTTGGAACCCACGACCAAGACATCATCAGCGGTGGCCAGCGTGAACTTGAGCCTCAAGGGCCCGCCGCAGAAGTAGTTTCAGGTATCACCAGTACGCAAATCGAAACGGTAATCGCATCACAGTTGACTATGCCGGCAGACTTCACCATCCACCCACGGCTTGCACCGCAACTCCAGCGCAGAGCGCAGATGGTCGCCGACGATGCCATCGACTGGGGTATGGCCGAGGCACTTGCCGTGGGGTCACTGCTGATGGAGGGCCGTTCCGTGCGATTGGCGGGCCAGGACTCCAGGCGCGGCACTTTTGGACATCGACATATGGTCATCGTCGACAAAGA
>WLLZ01000074.1 GCA_009700485.1 Actinomycetota bacterium
GGCCCAGGAAGACAAGCACCGCGGTGCCGTCAGCGTCAATGCTTCGGACCGTGCCGGCATGCCCGGCAACCGCTGGTGGTGCGAAATGGGGGAGGTCAGTTACTGGGAATTCCGCCACCGTCCGTCCGAGTAAATCAGCGGCCGGCACCCAGCCCGAGCCAAGTACCACCGCGATCTGGTGGCTTGCTACCCCACTGAGGGCTGCGAGGGCGGCCGCGGCCTCGGTGGCGCGGTCATTGGCGAGTTGAGTGGCCTCATTGATAGTCACGGGATGAACTTACCGCGTAACACCCGGTTACCCGACCGCGAAGCGCAATCGCCGGGCTGCTTCGGCCACGGATCCCGAAAGGCTCGGGTAGACCGTGAAGGTGGCGGCGATTTGATCGACGGTGAGCCGTTGCTCTACCGCAATCGTAAGTGAGTGAATTAGTTCACTGGCATTAGGCCCGACGACGACGGCCCCGGCGATGATGCGCGTCTCGGTGCGGCAGAAGAGTTTGACGAAGCCGTCATGGGTTTCCTCGATCTTAGCTCGCGCATTAGCCGCGAGATGCACCAAAACTACGTCACCGACGAAGCTGCCGTTGTCCAGATCGCGCTGCGAAACGCCGACCGTAGCAATTTCTGGGTTAGTAAAAACGGTACTCGACACTTGATGCAGTTCTATCGGTGCGACGGCGTCGCCGAGCGCATGCCACATCGCGATACGACCTTGCATCGCAGCGACCGATGCCAACATCAGTACGCCCGTGCAGTCTCCTGCGGCGTAGACGCCGTTGACCGAAGTTCTTGAAACCCGATCGGTCACAATGAAGCCGCGCTCGTCAAGCTCTACGCCGGCAGTTTCAAGCCCAATGGCGTCGGTGTTTGGTAAGGATCCAACCGCCATAAGCGCATGTGAACCGGTGATTATCTCTCCGGTTTCAAGGGTTACTTCAACTCCACTTGCCGTACGGCGCGCAGCGATAGCTCGCGATTGCTCTTTAACGCTCGCGCCATTTCTTTTAAAAACGTCCTCAATGACTTGTGCGGCATCTGGGTCTTCTCCGGGCAAGACCCGATCGCGTGATGACACGAGCACCACATCGCATCCAAGACCGTGATAGGCCCCGGCGAATTCAGCGCCGGTTACCCCAGAACCGACCACGATGAGCCGTTCGGGTAACTCGGTTAAGCCATAAAGTTGCTCCCAGTCAAGAATGCGCTCACCGTCAGGTAGGGCTTCAGGTAACTGCCGCGGGCGAGCACCCGTAGCTATCAAAATGATTTCGGCAGTTATTTCGGTAATTACGCCATCACTGGTTGAGATCGAGACTATTCGCGGTCCGCGGAGCTCGGCGTGCCCGCTAATAAGTTTTACGCCCTGGGCAACAAGGCTCGCGGTGATGTCTTGGCTTTGGGCCGCAGCAAGTGCATTAATGCGGGCATTGACGGCCCGGAGGTCAACTCCAAAATTGGCAGCGGTTGGTGGCTGGCCGTTCAACCGGACACCAAGTGAGGCGCTCGAGCCGGCGGCGGTAATAACTCCGGCGGTGGCGATCAGGGCCTTACTAGGAACACAGTCGGTCAGTACGGCTGACCCGCCAAGGCCGGTGCTGTGGATCAAGGTGACTTCGGCACCTAACTGCCGGGCAACCAAGGCAGCTTCATAACCACCTGGCCCACCGCCGATTATTGCCACTGAGGTCATAAACGCAGTGTTCCTTATCGCCTTCCTTGCATGTGCAGCTGCCCCTGCACGGATTGGTTACGTTTAGGCCGCCTACGGCTCTAACCGGAACCCAGCTGACGCCTGGTCGGGCGTTTATCGGGACGCGGTTACGCGCGTGACATAACCATTCGACTCACGCGTATTGCTAGCTACGTAGTAGACGGCGTTCGTACCTATAAAGATCTGGCCCATGGAGGGCTTGTCGCCTTTAACGGCCGTACGAGCGATTTCAACGCCTGTCTTAAGGTCAAGCACGACAAGAAACAGGCGACAGGTCTTGCCTTTGCACTGTCGATCGTCGGTATAAAGGTGCCCCGCCTTGTAGTTGATGGCAACTCCGGCTGAAGCTTTGATGGAATCGTTCTCCCATAGTTTTTGGGTCGATTCACCAGCGCCGCACGTGAGGTAGCCAGCGACGTGCCCGCTGTTCTGGTCGACCATCACTGCTACGCCAGACTTGTATGGATCGGCTGCCATCATGAAGAAGTTCCAGGCAGCCCCATTGCTGGTAAATGCTTGGGTGCTCTGCAACTGTGAGGTCGCAGCGGCGCCTTGCGCGAATATGCTCATGGGGGCGGTAGCCGTCAAATCGGTATTGTTGGCGAACACCACGCCGCTACCAAGATAAACATCAGAACTGGCGGTTGTAACTCCGGATCCTGCTGCTAGGTAGGTTTTGCTCCAAGAGTCATCGAGGGTAAAAGAGTTAGCACCAACAATGAATCGCACGGACTGCGTGGTATTGGGGAAGTAGAGGTATTCCTGACCGTTCTCCTCGACTATGGCCATGCGTGGGGAAGACACTGCAGTGGTGACTACCTCGGTTTTGGTAGATAAATCGGTTGGATCAATCCGCAGGAGAATTCCTGGTGGCAAGTCACCACCGCCGGTCGAGGCCCAACCCTTCATTATCAAATCGCCGCTCTTAGTTGCCACCATGCCGTTATAGGCGGTCTGCTCATTGGGTTGGCCCGAGGAGTCAGGTGCTAGAGGTAATAACTTTGAAGCCACAATCTGAAATGTTTCGGTGTTGATTTTGTACAGAACGCTACGAGCAACCGTATAAAGGAATCCATTTGCGTGGACGAGTGCGCCACCGGTGTAGTTCGCGGAGGTGCCCAGCGGCAGGCTAAGGATGGTGGTTTTCATCGTCTTCGTATTGATGCGAGCGATATAAGGAGTCATCGACGTGGCGTACTTCTTACTCAGTGCCCCAAGAAGGTTAATTTTGGAGGCGGGGGCGCCCTGCATGAGCTCCGTGTACATGTCTAGCAAGTATGGAGCTCCACCAACAACGTAGACATTGCTTCCCTTACCTACGTACCCCCATACGGGGACCGGTGGCAATTTAGCGACGGAGGTTTGGAGTTTAAGGGGGGTACCGCGTTGCGAGGTTCGGCTTAGATTTTTGGGCAGCCCCGTGGGCGCTGCATGTGTGCGCCAGACGTCAGCGTGCTCAGACGGCCAACTCGTGTCGGCGTAGGCCAGGCTGCTGGGCGGCTGGAACAACGAAGGCTTGCAGTCAGTACTTGCCGCAGCGTTCGAATTCCCCAATTTACCGCTCGCGGTCCCCACGGTGGGCGTCCCGAATGCAACTGTCCCTGCCAGAGCTAGGACTCCCGACAACGTTGCGGTCAACAAAACTCGCGAGGTTCGGAGCCTTGCTGGTGCCGCGAAGTCACTACTTGGCATCAAATTCTCCCTAATATTTGGCGGACAGATAATTCTTGAAGAAAAAGCAAAACACATGATGGGTGTGAAATCAATCTAATTTTGTGGTCTCCTAAGAATTAGGGGGCCTAAACCTGCTCGAACCGTCACGTGTAGGGCTTGAACCTGCTCGAACCGTCACTTCTGGGCCGTTTTTTGACGGTTTCAGCAGGATGAAGGATCCACCGCCTGCTGGCCGCTGCCGGAATGTCAGGTAGCAACTTGGACGGCGAGCCACCAAGGCTCACTCCACTATTAATTGGCACAACTGCCGGGGATTCAGCCGCGTACCTGGGATTCAACTTCGTACCTTGAAGAACCGGCGTTGCATACTTACGTTGTGATCCTTCTGTAGTTGTGATGCTTCTATAGCGGTGGAGATTTAGGCAATGTAACAGGTTGAGGTGGCGTCGGTGGTCGACTTGGTCAAGTTGGTATGCACGCGATAAAGATCAATCCCTGGGCCGTGTTCTCGTGGTGACGGAACCATTATCCAAGAAACTGATTAGCGGATAGTTAGAGCGACAAGCCTTCGGTAAGTTGTTTGATTAGTGCGGACTCAACGCCGATTTTTGAGTCGTAAAAGGATAACTTGTAGTTGAGGCTAAAATCGCCTTGATCACTGGCGACGCTCACCTGACGCAAAATGTCATCCGCGGAGATCTCGCAGGGCCCAAAACTGTAACCCTTGTTCTCGATCAGCATGCCGTAATCCTCTTGGATGATTTCGGTGAACTGCGCAAGTGGGATGGTAAATCGGAAATTCGCCGAGGCGTACGAGTAAGCCAATTCCCAGTTACGGGCTGCAAGTGCATCTATCTGTGCAGACAGGTGTTTGGTTATCGCCGCTTCCTGGTTAGCGGTGCACGGGCCATCAGCAAGGGGCTCGAAAGCCGTAGATTTGGCGCAGGCCGTAATTAACGCCAGGGCTAGAACCGGGGCGACGAGTAATTTCAGCTGTCGGGCCAAATTATTCACCGGTCCAAAGTCACGATTAGGCACGAATTTAGTGTCATATCTCTAACATACTTTTGGTCAGGATAAACGGCAATTCGAATTTGGGAAGTTGCGACCTCAGCCGTTTAGCCAGTAGCCGACGCTTAGTCCGCGATCTCGCAAAGGACGGTGCCGGACGGCACCGTCGTGCCGGCCACGGCGGTGAGCCCGGTTACGGTGCCGGCTTTATGTGCGGTGAGCGGCTGCTCCATCTTCATGGCTTCAAGTACGACGATGAGATCACCGGATGCAACTTGCTGGCCTTCTGAGACCTCAACTTTGACGATGGTGCCCTGCATGGGTGCGGTAACCGAATCACCCGAGGCGGCGGCCGCTGATTTCTTGGAGGTGCGCTTCTTGGGGCCGGACGCGCCTTTGGCACCTTGGAAACCTGCGGGCAGGCTCACTTCGACCCGCTTTCCGTCTACCTCGACTACCACGGTTTCGCGGCCCCCGGCCTCATCATCATTACTAGCACCACCCGTATAAGCCGGGATTTTATTGTCGAACTCGGATTCGATCCATCGGGTGTGAACCGAAAAGGTTTCATTCGGATCGGCGGGCGCGAATGCTGCATCGCGCACTACTTCTCGATGGAAAGTTAGTGCGGTAGCGATACCGTCGATCTGGAATTCATCGAGGGCTCGGCGGGCGCGCTGCAATGCTTCGGCTCGATCGGCACCGGTAATTATTAGTTTTCCGAGCAGCGAATCGAAGTTGCCGCCGATAACGTCACCGGCCTGGAAACCAGAATCCATGCGAACCCCTGGGCCGCTCGGAGGGTTCCAGACATCGAGTACTCCGGGGGCGGGCAAGAAGCCGCGGCCTGGATCCTCGCCATTGATGCGAAACTCAATTGAGTGGCCCGTGATGATCGGATCAACTTCTTCAATGATGCCGCCCTCGGCGATGCGAAATTGCTCGCGCACGAGGTCGATGCCCGTGACCTGCTCGGAGACCGGATGTTCAACCTGTAGGCGGGTGTTGACTTCTAGGAATGAAATCGTGCCATCGGTACCTATGAGGAACTCACAGGTGCCGGCATTGGTATAGCCGGCCTCCTTGATGATGGCTTTAGATGATCGGTACAACTCATCATGTTGCGCCTGAGTCAAGAACGGGGCCGGAGCCTCTTCGACTAACTTTTGGTGGCGCCGTTGCAGTGAGCAGTCGCGGGTTGAGACCACAATGACGTGGCCATGATGGTCGGCGAGGATTTGTGTCTCGACGTGCCGCGGGTTATCGAGGTAGCGTTCAACGAAGCATTCACCCCGGCCAAATGCAGCAATTGCTTCGCGAACTGCGGACTCAAAAAGTTCAGGGATTTCTTCGATAGTGCGGGCGACTTTCATGCCCCGGCCACCGCCACCAAAGGCCGCTTTAATTGCGATCGGTAGCCCGTACTCCTTCGCAAAGGCCACGATCTCGCTGGCATCTTTGACCGGATCGGCGGTGCCCGGTACCTGCGGGGCACCGGCACGCTGGGCGATATGCCGGGCACTTACTTTGTCGCCGAGGGAGCGAATCGCCGCTGGGGGTGGGCCGATCCAGGTCAGGCCGGCGTCAACTACCGCTTGGGCGAAATCGGCATTCTCGGAAAGAAAACCATAACCGGGATGGATAGCGTCGGCGCCGGATTGCTTGGCGGCAGCAAGAATTTTGTCGATTACCAAGTAGCTCTCAGCGGCGGTGCTGCCGCCGAGGGCAAAGGCCTTGTCGGCTAGGCGCACATGCAGGGCGTCGCGGTCAGGATCGGCGTACACCGCGACCGACTCCAGCCCGGCGTCGCGGCAGGCTCGGATCACTCGGATGGCAATTTCGCCGCGGTTAGCGATCAATACGGTACGCACGTGTTACTACCTTTCATGTGGTGATCGAAGAATATCCACTTGTTTCACTTGCTGGTCCACAGGTCGGTCCAGGTGATGCCCAATTTGTGCAGGAGCAGGCGCATGGTGGGCAGTGAGATGCCCAGGACATTGCTCGGATCACCTTGTATTTCACTGATAAACGGGGCACTTCGGCCATCTAGAGTAAATGCTCCCGCAACCTGCAACGGCTCACCGGTGGCGACGTAGTCGGAGATTTCGGCCGAACTCAGTTGGGCGAAAGTGATTTTGGTGGTGGCGGTGGCACCGGCGGAGCGATCTCCGTAACTAACCCAATGCCCGGTGTGTAGCAAGCCGGTTTGCCCAGACATGGCGGTTATCCGCTCGGTGGCGACTGCCGGGGTGAGTGGTTTTCCGTACCCGGTTCCGGCCAATTCAAAAATCGAGTCACAACCAATGACCACGGTGTCGTCGTCAATATCTAATCGAGAGACAACCTCGTCGGCCTTGGCCTTGGCTAAGGCAAGGGCCAAGTCGGTCGGGGGGATGGCCCCCAGCTCGCGGGTCATGGCTTCCTCGTCGACGTTGCTGACCTCAATGATGGGATCGATGCCGGCGGCTAGGAGAACGTTCTTACGAGCTGGAGAGGCAGATGCGAGAAGCAGGCGGATGGGTGTCACCTCGGCATCGCGGATGCGCGCCATGCACCAGGCCCGGCACTTATTGGCGGCCTGGTTAGTCGAGCCTTACTCGCCCAAAGACTCACGGGCTGGTTATTGGTTGGCCTCGCTGCAGATCGCGCCGTTAACACGGCAACGATCACCCCAATTTCCTCGTCAGTGGGCATGCCAGCGACGATACGAATATCTGAAGCCAAGGATGGGTTCACAGCGGGATATTGCCATGCTTCTTTGGCGGGCGCGTGGCTCTTTTATTGCGTAAAGCGCGTAGCCCGCGCGTAACAATCAGGCGAGTCTCATGAGGCAAGATGACGCGATCAACATAGCCGCGCTCTGCGGCGATATATGGATTCGCCAAAGTATCTTGGTACTCGGCCAACAGGCGGGCGCGCTCGGCCTCAGGGTCGGTTGATTCAGCGAGCTCTTTGCGGTACAAAATATTGACCGCACCTTGCCCGCCCATAACCGCGATCTCGGCTGTGGGCCAGGCCAAATTCAGATCGGCACCCAGGTGCTTGGACCCCATGACGTCGTAGGCACCGCCATAAGCCTTACGGGTGATGACGGTGACAAGGGGCACGGTGGCTTCGGCGTACGCGTAAATCAATTTCGCGCCGCGTCGGATGATGCCGTTCCATTCTTGATCGGTGCCCGGCAGGAAGCCGGGAACATCGACGAAAGTCAGCACCGGGATGTTGAAAGCATCGCAGGTGCGCACAAAACGTGCGGCCTTCTCCGAGGCGTCAATATCTAATGTTCCGGCGTACTGCATGGGTTGATTTGCCACGACTCCGACGGAGTGCCCCTCAACGCGTCCGAACCCGCACAAAATATTTGGTGCGAAAAGGGCTTGGGTTTCGAGGAACTCGCCATCGTCAAGCACATGCTCAATCACCCGATGCATGTCATATGGCTGATTAGGGGAGTCAGGAATGATGGTGTCAAGTTCGCGGTCTTCGTCAGTTATTTCGAGCACCACTTCTACGTCGTAGACCGGTGCATTCTCAAGGTTGTTGCTGGGCAGGAAGGAAAGTAAGGCTTTCAGATAATCAAAGGCATCATTTTCATCACTGCCCATGTAGTGCGCTACACCGCTCTTAGAGTTGTGTGTTAGCGCACCACCGAGATCCTCAAACTCAACATCTTCACCGGTGACGGTCTTGATGACGTCGGGGCCGGTGATGAACATGTGCGAGGTTTTGTCGACCATGATGGTGAAATCGGTGAGAGCGGGTGAGTAAACCGCGCCACCAGCACACGGGCCCATGATCATGGATATCTGCGGGATAACCCCCGAAGACTGAACATTGCGGTAGAAAATCTCACCGTACAATCCAAGCGATACGACTCCTTCTTGGATGCGAGCACCACCTGAATCGTTGAGGCCGATAACTGGGCAACCGGTCTTCATGGCGAGATCCATGACTTTGACGATTTTTTCGCCGAAAACTTCGCCGAGGGAGCCACCGAACACGGTGAAATCTTGAGCAAATACGCAGACCGGGCGGCC
>WLLZ01000075.1 GCA_009700485.1 Actinomycetota bacterium
AAGTGCTGCGAACTTCATGTTGCTACGCATGGAAAACCCTTCGAGTTATTTGAACGTGAACCTTCATTCTCACCTGATAACCGGGCCCAGCAGCACAGCACACGCCAGCAGCCCATAAATGTGACCGAACCGAGTGGTTGCCAACTGAGCAAAGGCGCCCGCCACCACCACTAACCGTGGCCGCGCGGTTGGTAAGTTCATCCCCATGGATTCCAGTGATGACCAGGGCCAATTACCACCTGGTTTCTGGGAGCGCATCGACGAGCGCTCGGCCCAGATCCGGGCCCGGGGGTGGAACCCAACCCCAAGTGAAATCGGGGCGATGATTGCCGAGGGACGTACGTGAAAGATCCGTACGGGCTTGCTGCCTCGTGCCATAGTGCCCATCGCGGAGGCCTCCGCCTAGGCAAATAAAATTCGGCTTTTCACGCCTCATGTCGCCGACGAAGGCGATCCCGGGCCCCACTCATCCCGGTGTAAAGCACGCTGCGCGGATCAGGGCCGGAGGGAAGCCATAGATGGCGAGCACAACAACCGGCCGGTCCAACCCCTTGAACCTTCGGACCACCCGGCGCCCTGGCCGCCATAAACAACGTTCGCGGCGACTATCAGCGGCTACCGCCCACCTGCACGGTCGCCAGCTATCGGGCCGCGCTGGTGGCGCTAGAAAATTGGTGAAGCGGATCTACTTCAAAAAGGCGTAAGGGTTTGACGCTAGAGTGTCTTCGCCAAGCCACATCGCGAACTCAAGACTGTAAGACTCATCGGCTTTGAAGCCAGCTATTTTCTGACTTGGCCTACTTGTCGACTCATGTACCTGTTGGCAGACCTGCAAATTGATGGGGTAAACCCCAGCCGGCTTCATCTCCACAGCGGGTGTCAAAGTGGAGATAGGTTCAAATTCTTCATAGCCGATGACATTCCCAAATTGGGAAACCAGTTTCACCGTCATACCTAAAACACGTGAATAGGCGGTCGTCCCGTTGATTGCCATCATGTTCCTGATGTCCATTGACACGGGCACGTTGACGCACGTATCGGTGGTTGGCGGTGCAACGGACTGGACGCTGATGATTCCGAAACTTGTTGTGAACTCGCTTGTCTCTGGCTGAATCTCGCAGACCGAACCGTCCTTATCCCTATCCAAGTCCTTATTGGCTTTATAGGTGCGCGGGCTGACTTTTGGTCTTAAGCCTCCACTGGCCACGACAGCGTTCGCGGCCGGTGCACTCTTTGCGAGCCCGGTTGGAAACTTGTCTTGCATCTTCGCGCAACTTGTATATCGTGGAGCGGCCTCGGCGGGGGTGGTAAATGAGGCTGTGATAACCAACGTAGCAACACTGAATCCAATAATGCGTTTCAAATCCAAACCTCGCACTTCTATCAAGCCGGCGGAGCAATGTGCGCCTCGGTTGTGGCAAACCCAAAGGTACTGTGAGTGTGTGCGCTTTGGTCGAATTCGAGCCAACCCTGTCCAAGATGACCTGAAGTGGCAGCGGAGAGAGAGAAATTTCCCCACAACCGAGAAACGCGGTCACTAAAACACCACCGTAGCACCGGAACCTTGGGAAACGGCAGTCGAATTCTTGGTGCTCCCTTGGCCATTGGTAGGCGAATGCCCTAAAAACCCTGTGACTGTGGAGTAGAAGGCACCATCGGTAGCCCTTATCTCATACCAATAGCGGGTCTTATCGTCACCGAATTCAGCATGCACCGGGTGACGATGCGCCGTGGTCACCAGCACCACATGCTCAGGTAGCCACCCGCGCCACTCATCGCCTCGGTTTATTTCTCTTCAACCCAAGCAAACGGCATCAGAAACCATCGGTGAATTCAGTGGGTTCCTCCGGCGATCTAAATCATCGCCAACTGATTCAAGTCATCCTAAGACGAAAAACAAGTGAGTCCTGAGTGACCACTCGCCTGCCCAATAACTCTGACTCTGGGAGTCAATTGCAGCAGTTCAAACCGGGTAGGCCGCCTCGCCCTCGAATTTTAGCTAATATCTCTAAGGAGACATTCTTTATAGCCAGATTGTGGGCGCCAGTTAGGGGATACATGTCCGCTTGGTTTTCACGCCGACCCTCAAAAATGGCAAGCGGTGTTGAAGTGAGTGAAGAATGGGACTTGAGTCCAAGGGAAGGATTTGTTGTCATTGATCTTGAGACAACGGGACTCAGCCCGAGGTCCGATCGAGTGCTTGAAGTTGCCCTGATTCAAACAGATTACCTAGGACGCCCCACTGCTCACTGGTCCACTTTGATAAACCCTGAAGGGCCCGTTGGTGCTACCGAAATTCACGGCATAACTGATTCAGATGTCGCAGATTTCCCCTCTTTTGAAGGAATCGCAGATGAGGTTATTAAACGCATAAAGGGCCAAGCATTGTCCGCTCACAACGCAAGATTCGACATAGGTTTCTTATCCATGGAACTTGCTAGGGTCGGGTGGTCATTGCCGGACATCCCGACGGTATGCACTCTGACAGCAAGTAGATTCTTCCTACCAGACCTGCCCCAGCGAAGGCTGACAGACTGCGCCGCTGCAGTCGGTATCGCCACTACAAATTCTCACAGGGCGCTAAACGATGCTGCCGTGACGGTGGGGCTGCTGAATTATTTTCTCCGGCGAGAGCAAACAGAGGGTTCACCTCTCGGCCTTCTTGGATATGCAGCAACCGCGCAGTATGTCCAATGGCCTACCGCTAAAGCTAGGCAGGTCATACATACCTCAGACCGACGTAAAGCTGCGCCCATTATGAGTCCGCTTGACGAAACACTTTTAACGGCCTTGAGTAGTATCTCGGCGGACGATTTGGTTGGCTCAGGAAACTCAGACGCCGAATTGGAGTATGCCGAACTCATAATTGAGTTTCTTGAAGATGGGAAGTTGACAGAGGACGAAACTGCATCACTTAGGGACCTCGCCGAAAGTTTTGGGCTGTCAGATCGTCAAACTTTGGCTGTACACGAAAAACTCCTGACTTTCCTTGCCGCTGAGGCATGGAGAGATGGAGTGATAACTCAAAGTGAGAGGCGACACATCAAGATTTTTGCTTCGCTACTTGGTTTTTCTGAGTCGATGGGAAAACAGGTTTTAGACCACGTGGAAGTAGCCCGCAATGAAAGGTTGTCGATGCGGCTTAAAGCCCTGCCCGAAAACTGGACACTGGGTGAACCACTGAAAATAGGAGATCGAGTAGTTTTTACCGGTTGCGACGACTTTGATCGCTTAGGCCTAGAGAGGCGGGCGACCAAAGGTGGCATCAAAGTCATAAGCGCCGTGTCACGAAAGACCTCACTTCTCGTTTCTGATGGCAGTGTGCGAGGAAACAAGGCCAAATCGGCACAAGAACTAGGTATCCGAATTATTCACCCCACTCAATTCAGTGAGCTGCTTGCATATATACAGCCCCAGGCACCAACGCGAGAACAACCCGATCACACACCCGCAGTAGAAGATTTGATTTGCCGTACTTGCGGCAAGGATTTTCAAAGGATAAGCATCAAGGGGCGCAAGCCCATTGAGTGTCCGGCATGCCGTTTATGAAGATCAATGGCAATAACTAAGCCTCGAAGTCAGTACCCGTACACCACATCCCTGTGATACTCCAAGAATGTCGCCTGTGCCAGGGTGAACCCTCCGACGTTCGCGGTGGAATCGATATGCCAACGGTCCAGCACCGATGGATTGAGCCCATTCGACACAAGTATTCGCCCGGTGTTGCTGAAGGAGATGAACCCACGGTCGAACAGGTGATCAACATGCGGTGACAGCAGCAGACCGTTGGATCCGTCCAATTTCTCTGAATTGTTCGATTTTGCCCAGGGTTTCATGTGGCTTGCACGCAGGTGCTTAACATTCGTGACGCCGGTTACCCGGCATGCCTTTTCGATCATCCTCACATTAGCCTTGAAGATCCCCTGCCCTCGCCGGGACTTCACCAGCTGAATCCCGTCAAGATCACCCTCAAGATGCTTTGCCCGGATCTCGAGCTCTATCGAGTCATCGGTCTCTTGATCAATGACGCGTGCGAGCTGTTGTTCCAAGATAGAGACATTCTCGTTGGACAACAGGATTAGCAAATCACTTAGCTCGGTTGAAATCTCTGTCAGATATAGGTTCTGAAGGCCATCGCCATTCGCACGCAGGGGTGCGTACTTGGGAGCAAGCAGCGGGCGAATCTCAGTCATGAAGTTCTTAGGTGCAATCGGATTTGTTACGGGACTGAAGTCAACTTCAACAAACCAACCAACATCAGCCCAATTGCTGCCGGCCGTTCGGAAGTCAGGCTTCGGCGCTGTCAGAGCTGGCCGTTGCACCACCCCGATTGCCTTAATTAGGGTGTCACAGAATGAAAACACCAAGTCCCCTGGGCTGACCTGCTCCATGGTGTCGTAGTAATAGTTGCGTCTGCCATTGCTCGTCGTCTTCGGTGACCATAGAAATCCACCGGGCACCTCATAGCGGTAAGTCTGGTTCTGATTAACCCACCAGTGCCGCATGGTCGCAGCTTAAGACCGGGAAGGGCCCGATGTCGATGGAGTGTGCAAACTAGGGCCCCGTGAGCAGTTCAGCCCGCGATGCCCTAGCCCATATGACTTAGTTACTGGCCGTCATGAAGATCTCGAGCCAACTGCATCGGTGAGACACCTGTGCCATGCGCCGTGAATCAACTACTCAAACCGTGGGCGCGGCCATCATGCTCGTCATCTCATTAACTGCCAACTCGAGTGGTACCCGGAGCGCTGGGGTGACGTCGCGCTCCTTGGCGATGGCCAGGCACTCTTGGTAGTAATCGAGCACTTGGTTGGCGTCTCCGTTGAACTTGCCGATCACTTCTGCGCCGTGCACATGTAGGTCGGTCACGATGGCCCGGGCGTTATGGACTTTGTCAGCCATCGTCACGAGCAGGTAATCCATCGGCTCGGTCTTGATGCGATCTAGGTAGAGGCGTTTGCGTTCACCATAGGGGGTAACCCGTTTCCACTCCTCATCGGTTGAGTCGCTGCAGGCGATCACGATCTCGGTTACCCGATCGCCAAATCGGGCCCTGATGTCATCAGCCCGAGCCATGCCGCCGGCATCTTCAACGGCATCATGCAGCAGGCCGGCTATCGCCTGGTCTTCGTCACCACCTGCCTCGATAACTAAACTTGAGACACCGAGGAGGTGACAAAGGTAGGAGATTTCTGTGCCCTTGCGCACATCGCCCGCGTGGATGATGGATGCGTAAGCGACCGCTGCGGCATACCTTTTCGTTAGCACCACATTAGGAATCGTCATTTACTCGCCCTTCTGTTGTTCAGATTGTTGTTGTTCGGCTTGTTGTTGTTCAGATTGTTCACGTTTAGCTACTGCGTGCAGCCAAACTTGCTGCGCCCAAGCATCAATCGAGGCATCGTCATCCCAATCGATGTTCGTGGGCTTGATGAAAATCTTGTCGCCAGGTTTAGACATGCGCGCTCCTTTTGGCTCTTTTCCAAGTGGTAAATCCACTTAGCAGCTCTTCCGCCGGGACCACCGCATCGAGTTGTCGGTTGGTAGGTAATCAGCCGGAGGACTATCGATTACCTTCTTGAGCAATTACAGAATCGCACATGGGTCTGACATTAGGAAATCAAGTGCAGAACTCTCTTGTTGCTGCGTTTTACTAGCAACGCGAGCTGACCATCATCGGTCTTGGCGCTATTCGTTCGCTTATTCACTAGCCCGTCGCGGTGGCGTGAAAGTCTGCGCTGTCTTGCCGCTTGGGCCCGCGGTGGTGTAGGTGACAGCGATCTTGGTGAAGGTCTTCTGGTTCTTGTAGGCCACCGGCTTGGAGACTTGAACTGCCACCGGATACGGGGTGGTTATCTGCACATTGCAGATTTCCCCACACGTGGAGCACATTGTCGCTACTTCGCTAGGAGTGCCATTTTGCGGAGAGGTGTAGGTGCACTTCATCCCCGGCACATTAAGTGTGCCAGAGCCACTTGCACTCTTGCGGCCCCACTTCGACCAGGTTATATCCGTCATGATCGTGTCGGACGAAATACCACGTGGGTCATCATCGCCGCCTTGCGGGCAATCCACTATCAGTTCTGCCGGTTTCGATACCGGGCGATTTGTGAAAGTGCCCAGCGTGCCGGCGTTCGCCGAGGTACCTAGGCAAACCGCAAGCACCGGAGTCTTCGCCTTTTCCTCAGCGGCCGCTGCGGGCAAGGCTGTCGATCCCAGTATTAAGGCCGCTGCGGTCATAACCATCAGTAGTCGATTCATGACTCCGAAACCCCTCCAAAGTTAGGTAGTTTGCCCTGCTTCCCAAAAGGTTAGCAGGGCCACGCAGCTAGTTTTAGTGACTCAGAAAAACGACGACCACGATGAAGCTGAGAGCAACCCCGGCGATGCCGAGCCACATGCCCCAAAGCGCCATGCCCCTATTGCTTGCTTCGCCGCGCTTAACGCGCTTCAGGCCGATGGCCCCGAAGATGATGGCAAGGATGGATCCAAGGCCGAAGAACGGGATGGTGGAACCACCGAGCAGGCAGACGAGGCCAAGAACTAGGGCGGCGATGCCGAGCCCGTTCTTATTGCCACTTGCTGATGGTGTTCCCATTCCCGGAGGCATGGATGCTGAGGGTGTCGATGCTGAGGGTGTCGGCGCTGGCGGCATGGACGCTGCGGGTGTCGGCACTGCGGGTGTTGATCCTGGCGGCATTGATCCCGGGGGCGGGGTTGCTGGTGTCTGATCGCTCTCGCTCATGTCTGCCCTAACTTTGGTTGTCGAAGTGCCCTAATCAAGGCGCAACTATGCCACGAAGTGACTGGCAAATACTTAAACCCGCGGCGCGATTGCCTAACTAGCGCTGCTACTAAATTCAGCACCCACGCGGGCTGAGCACCACCGGAGTTGGCGTTATGCGCAAGGGCACAAGGGTTGCTGCCGACCGCGACCTACTAGACCAGGTGCCGGTAGTCGTCATATAGATCTCTTTATTGCAGACGAACCCGCCCGTGTTGCCATTAGGCCACTGCGCCCAACTCGGGCTCCAGCCCGCATCACATGATGCACCAGCATTTCGGCCAGCTGATTGGTACCAAGACGGGGCCGTAGGGCTAACGCTCGAGCTATAAGTAATTACGATTCGTCCGCTGCCACCTGCTGTGGTAGCTGCACCGCCATTGCTACCGGAGGTGAAGCTGCTGCCGGTCGGCCCGGTGCTGCCACCGCCACCACCTCCGCCGTCACTATCAGAACCGCCACCGCCGTACCTGCCAGCTCCACCGCCGCCGTAACCGCCACCACCACCGCCGCCGGTGCCGCTACCGCCGGTACCAGATGAACTCGTATCTCCTAAACCGCCAGCGCCGCCGCATGCTGTAGCGCCGTCTTGGGCGCCCGAGCCACCAGCACCTGCAAGCCCGATTCCGCCACCACCTGCTCCACCGGTGCCGCCACCGCCACCGATGCCGCCTACCCCGATGACACCACCACCGCCACCATCACTACCGCAGGTGCCACCAACGCCACCGGCTCTGCCACCACCGCCACCGCCACCGCCACCGGCGATGACGCGCAAGGTGAGCGGCAAGTCAACGGTGGTTGAGCCACCACCGCCGCCACCACCGGCGCTGCCACCACCACCGCCACCGATGAAGAGCCGAATTGATTGCCCCGGGGTCACCGCAAATGTCGAAACCACTTGGCACCCAGCCCCGCCAGCTCTACTGCCACCGCCACCACCGCCACCACCTAGCGCCGTGACCGTGAGTTCGGTGACGCCGCCGGGCACCGTCCACGAGGTTAGGCCCGGGGTCGTGAAAGTTTCCTGACTACTCGCCTGGGCCGGGGGCGCTGCAAAGAACGGTATGAGAAGCAGCGTTGCTGCGGCGAGGGCAATGGGGCGGGTGATCACATTGGCACGATAATGCCTAAGCACCAGCTCGGGGACGATGAACCGCCACATTGAGGCACCGAAGTCTTGGACCTAGCTCGCATACACCTATATATAGGTGATCGACGTTAGCCAAGCCGCGCTCCCGAATCCTGATGGCGCTGCTACTTATCGCAGGCGGCTGACCTTATTTACCGGCCGCTACGAAGATGCCGATTACCACGGCCACGACAAAGATGATGGCAAGGATGGACCCGATTGCGGCGAACGAAGGTGACACAAACGTAAGTTCAAGTTACAGAAAGCCAGTTGGGATAAATGACAAACGCTGCTGACTTTTGCTAGCAACGCGGGCTGATCACCACCGGCTTTGGCGTTATGCGCCATGGCATAAAGGTGGTTGCGGCATGCGATCTGCTCGACCACGTGCCGCTAGTCGTCATATATATCTCTCTATTGCAGACGAAGCCACCCGTGTTGCTATTGGGCCACTGGGCCCAACTCGGGCTCCAGCCCACATCACATGATGCACCAGCATTTC
>WLLZ01000076.1 GCA_009700485.1 Actinomycetota bacterium
ATGGGCAGTTCGTCACTGAGATTACCGGTGGCGTACAGGCCGACGCCGAAAACGAGTGCGCCACAGGTGGCCAGGATTCCCGCGAGCACCGGTCTCTCGTTAGGGATGGGTGCCGGGTCTTTGCCCATGGCGGCCAAGCTAACTCCGCCAACAATTACCAGAAGGACGAAGGCAGCAAGGGGCGCAATTGACTCGCCCAAAATGGCGGCGATGGTCGCGGCAATTGCGCCTTCGGTGGCGAGAATCGGTGCGATGACCCCGACCTTGCCAACTCTGAACGCGCTGGCAGCGAATACCAGCCCTGTGACGTTGCCGACGCCAGCGGCCGCCCACCAGAGCGAGTTGGTGCCCACAAGTCCGCTGGGGGTTCCGGCGATCAATACCAACGGAATAGTGATGACAAGCCCGATGAGCATGGCCCAAGCCACGGTGGAGTAAGCACCGATAAGCCTTGATCCCCTCGATGCCGTAAGGGAGCCGGCGGCGAAGAAAACGGCGGTCGCAAGACCGAAGACGATGCTGACCACCCCTGATTGAAGCAGATAGCCAGATCAGCTGTTCAATTGCCACCTCTGGCGTTTAAGTAAAAGGAGTTATACTAGATTCAATACATGGTGATGGATGCTGGAACGTTTTCTCCGATCCCTGAAGACCTAATTTTGCGTGCCCCGAAAGTCCTCCTGCACGACCACCTAGATGGCGGGCTGCGGCCTCAAACAATCTTGGAGTTGGCCGCGGAGCAGGGTTACACCGAACTACCGGCCACCGATCCTGAGGCTTTATCCCGGTGGTTCACCGAGTCTGCGTACTCCGGTTCCCTGGAACGCTATCTGAAAACCTTCGCCCACACCGTCGCTGTGATGCAGACCGAAGAGGCGCTGCGCCGAGTGGCACTTGAATGCGCGATTGATCTGGCTGCCGATGGCGTGGTATACGCCGAAGTTCGCTTCGCGCCTGAACTGCACGTTGAAAAAGGCTTGGACGAAGCGCAGGTAGTCGAAGCTGTGCTTGCAGGTTTCGCTGATGGGCAACGGGCAGCGGTTGCACAGGGTAACCACATCCGAGTCGGCGTCCTGCTAACTGCGATGCGGACCGCATCACATGGGCGCAAGATTGCTGAACTAACAGTTGCGTACCGCGATAAAGGGGTAGTTGGCTTCGATATTGCCGGGGCCGAGGCTGGGTACCCTCCCACCCGTCACCTAGATGCCTTTGAATACTTAAGTCGCGAGAACGCACACTTCACGATTCATGCCGGTGAGGCGTTCGGGCTACCCAGTATCTGGGAAGCCATTCAATGGTGCGGCGCTGACCGCCTCGGGCATGGAGTACGAATTGTCGACGACATCACCGTCGAGCCTGATGGCTCGGTCTCCCTTGGGCGCCTGGCTGCATATGTTCGAGATCGCCGGATCCCGCTCGAAATGTGCCCCACTTCCAATGTACAGACCGGCGCAGCGGCCTCAATTCAGACCCATCCGATCGGGCTGCTGCGGCGCCTTGGATTCCGGGTGACAGTAAATACTGACAATAGATTAATGTCGGGTACCTCAATGAGCAACGAAATGTCACTACTGAGTGAGGCATTTGGGTACGGACTAAACGACATGCAATGGTTTACCGTTAACGCGATGAAGAGCGCATTTATTCCATTCGATGAACGGCTGCCAATCATCAATGAGCAGATCAAGCCACAGTACACGGCGCTCAAAGCCGTATTAGCCGAGCGTATGACGGGGGGAGTGGGCAATGGCGCTGCTTGAAGTCGTTGAAACTAGCCAGGAGCATGTGGTTGAACTTCGGCACGAACTCGATAAAGTGCGCGATGCACTTGATCGAACCGATGCGGTGTTAGCGATCGCCGATGAAACTTTAATGCGGGCAGAAGGCGCGATTATTCAGTCGCGGCGCTGGGCACCGGTGGTACTGGGCGTTGTTGGGTTACTGGCGGTCGGGGTAACAGTGGCTATCGTTATTAGGCGCCGATCGGATGCCAAACGGTCTTAATCTCGACAAATGAAGCCAGACGCCCTAGGTCAGGGGTGGTTAGCCAATTCGGTTGAGCCGGCCGCCTTACCCGTTTGACGGTACCGGCGGCTTCGATTTCCAATTGCTTCGCCAAATCTTGGCTCGTGACCCCGGTTAGATCGATGGCATTGACATCACCATGGCTGGCCAGCCACGGCGTGATCTCGGCCGGGTCTCCGGTGAGCACGTTGATAACGCCATTTGGTACATCAGCGGTAGCGAGTACTTCGGTGAGAGTGATAGCTGGGATCGGGCACTTGGTACTTGCTATCACGATAAGTGCATTTCCCGTGACGACTATGGGTGCGATAACGCTCACTAATCCGAGCAGACTGGAATCCTGCGGCGCTACGGCCGCAACCACCCCGGTGGGTTCAGGGATGGTGAAGTTAAAGTACGGTCCGGCGACCGGATTAGTGTTACCGAGTACCTGCGCATATTTATCCGCCCATCCGGCGTACCAAACCAGTCGGTCGATTGCGGAGTCGACAACCCGGGCAGATTTCTTATCACCTAGGCCTTCGGCCGCCTGCACGTCAGTGATGAACTGCTCGCGGCGCCCCTCCATTACTTCGGCTACTCGGTAGAGCACCTGGCCGCGGTTATAGGCGGTGGCGCTACTCCATGCCGCAAAGCCTTTGCGGGCGGCGAGCACTGCATCGCGGCCATCCTTGCGTGAGGCTTTTGCGGCATTGGCAAGGAATTTATCGTCAGTGTCATGGACTTCATAGGTGCGGCCGGATTCACTGCGCGGGAAGGCACCGCCAATGAAAAGTTTGTACGTCTTGCGTACTTCAACGCGGTCATTCATGACGTACCCCTCGCCTGATCGTCACTCGCATTAGCGTGTTGCAGATAAGCGCTAAGGCCTTGGATACCACCCTCGCGACCAAAACCGGACTCCTTATAGCCCCCGAATGGGCTGGTCGGATCAAATCGGTTAAAGGTATTAGCCCAAATAACTCCGGCACGCAGCTGCTTAGCCATCCAAAGAATGCGGCTGCCCTTTTCGGACCAGATTCCCGCCGATAAGCCAAATGGAGTTTTGTTCGCTTTCTCAACAGCCTCATCCGGGGTGCGGAACGTAAGTACCGAAAGTACCGGGCCAAAAATCTCTTCACGTGCGATGCGATGGGCCTGAGTGACATTGGTGAAGATAGTTGGCGCACACCACCAGCCCTGCTGTGGTATTTCACAGGGGGCGGTCCAGCGTTCGGCGCCTTCTGCGTCACCGGCTTTAATTAACTCTTCGATCTTGTCGAGTTGCTCACGCGAGTTAATTGCACCGATATCAGTGTTCTTGTCGAGGGGATCACCAAGGCGCAGGGTCTGGAGCCTGAGTTTGAGGGCCGCAATGGTCTCCTCGGCGATCGACTCTTGCAAGAGTAAACGCGACCCAGCGCAGCACACATGGCCTTGGTTGAAGAAAATACCATCGACTATGCCTTCGACCGCTTGATCAATAGGTGCATCATCGAAGATGATATTTGCGGCCTTGCCACCTAGTTCAAGTGTCAGTTTCTTGTTCGTACCTGCTAAGGCGCGCTGGATCGACTTTCCGACTTCGGTAGACCCGGTAAAAGCAATTTTATTAATGCCATCGTGCTCGACGATCATTCGGCCGGTATCGCCGGCACCGGTCAGGATATTTACTACGCCAGGAGGCAGATCTGCTTGTTGGCAGATCTCGGCGAAAAGTAGGGCGGTCAGTGAGGTGGTTTCAGCAGGCTTCAGTACCACGGTGTTACCACAGGCTAGGGCCGGTGCGAGCTTCCAGGCGAGCATCAGCAGCGGGAAGTTCCAGGGGATGATCTGACCGGCCACCCCTAGTGGCGCGGGATTTGGGCCTAGGCCCGCATACTCCAATTTATCGGCCCAGCCGGCATAGTAGAAAAAGTGCGCCGCGGCCAGTGGTACGTCAATATCGCGTGACTCGCGAATTGGTTTACCGTTATCCAAAGTCTCAAGTACCGCGAATTCGCGGGCGCGCTCTTGGAGCAGCCGGGCAATCCTAAAGAGGTACTTCGCCCGGTCGCGGCCGCTCATTACCGACCAGATCCGGTCATAAGCTCGCCGGGCCGAGTTAACCGCTGCATTAACGTCGCTTTGGTTCGCCTCACTTATCTCAGCGAGGACTTCTTCGGTTGCTGGGTTGATCGTTTTAAACATTTTGCCACTGGTGGGGTCAACAAACTCACCATTGATAAATAGCCCGTAGGACGGGGCAATGGAAACTATCGCCCGAGACTCGAGGGCTGGCGCATATTCGAAAGTCACCGATGCTCCTGTCAGTCGATTGTGACGTAGTCGGGGCCCGAGTAATGGCCGGTTGCCATGCGTTGGCGCTGCAGCAGTAGGTCATTTAGCAAGGTCGATGCGCCGAACCTAAATAGGTCAGGGGTTAGCCAGGCCTCCCCGGCGGTCTCCTTGATTAGTACCAGGTATTTGATGGCATCTTTACTGGTGCGGATTCCACCGGCTGGTTTTACTCCTATTCGGGTGCCAGTTAGTGCGTAGTAATCACGAACCGCCTGAAGCATCACGATTGTGACGGGAGGAGTTGCAGCAACCGGCACCTTGCCGGTGGATGTCTTGATGAAGTCAGCACCGGCCATCATCGCCAGCCATGATGCGCGTCGCACATTGTCGAGGGTGCGTAATTCGCCGGTCTCGAGAATTACTTTGAGGTGCGCGGTACCGCATGCGGCTTTCACCGCAACAATTTGCTCATTGACGAGGCCGTAATTACCGGCAAGGAAGGCGCCTCGATCAATCACCATGTCGATTTCGTCAGCGCCGGCAGCTACAGCGTCGCGCACATCATGCAGTTTTACTTCTAGGCTCGCGCGCCCGCTCGGGAATGCGGTTGCCACCGCTGCCACATGCAGGGCAGAGCCAACGCTGGCGCGGGCAATTGCGGCCATGTCACCGTAGACGCAGACTGCGGCGACACTTGGCACCGTAGGGTCGGTGGGGTCTGGTCTAAGTGCTTTGGCACACATCGCCCGGACTTTGCCCGGGGTATCCATCCCCTCGAGGGTGGTGAGGTCAACCATGCGTATTGCCAAATCGATCGCCCAAGCTTTGGCTTCGTTCTTTATCGACCGGGTCGAAAGGGCTGCCGCCCGATCGGTGGCGCCGACTTCATCTACCCCCGGCAAAGCGTGCAAGAACTCACGCAGGGCCCCGGTGGTGGTTAAGGGTTCGGCAACCGTTTGCACGGGCCTAGTCTAACCAAGAACGAACCGACACGCCGATGGCATCGAGGCGGTCTCTGGCGGTGCCGCGCGCCGATTCAAGTGCCCCCGGGCTGACCGGGATGACGACCTGTAGGTAGCACTTAATCTTGGGTTCGGTGCCACTTGGCCGCACGATAATGCGCGAATCACCTTCGAGCATAAAGCGCAACCCATCGGTGGGTGGGAGACCGTCGACTCCTTGTTCAAAATCATCAAATGCGAGGACCTCGAAACCGCCGACTGCGGTTGGAGTTGCGCCCCGAAGCTTGCGCATAATGTCGGCAATTAAGGTGACATCTTGAACGCGGACCGAGACCTGCTCGGTGACATAAAGCCCGTGTGCCAGCGCAAGCTCGTCGAGGACATCTTGAACGGTGCGCCCCGCCGCTTTCAAGTGGGCGGCCATTTCGACTATCAGCAAGGCGGCGGAGACTCCGTCCTTGTCTTTGACCGCATCTGGGTCAACGCAATAGCCGAGAGCCTCCTCGTAGCCGAAACGAAGTTCGGGGATGTGGGCTATCCATTTGAATCCGGTAAGTGTTTGTTGGTATCGATGACCGGCCGACTCGGCAATTGCTTTAAGGAGTGTGCAAGAGACGATTGATTGCGCAAAGACACCGGGGGTGGCACCGCGCGAAATCATCCACCAGGCAAGCAGTGCGCCCACTTCATCGCCCCTGAGCGCGCGCCAGCCGTCGCTGGAGTTTTCGGTTGGTGCAGGTACCGCAACCGCGCAGCGATCGGCGTCTGGGTCATTGGCAATTACAATGTCGGCCGAATTCGCCCGGGCGGTCGCCAAGGCCAAATCCATGGCCCCGGGTTCTTCTGGGTTAGGGAAGGCCACGGTGGGAAAGTCTGGATCTGGCGTGAACTGCTCGGTTACCGGGATTGGTTGGGCAAAACCGGCGGCGTGCATGACCCGATCGACGACTATGCCACCGACACCATGCATTGCGGTGTAGACGACATTGATATCGCGGGGCGCCGTTGGCGCAATCAACCCCGCGGTGCGGGCGATGTAGGCGTCCAGTAAGTCGTCACCGAGAGTTATCCAGTCATCACCCTGCGGAAGTTGTTCGATCTCACCACTTGCCGTGATAGCAGCGATGCACTCGCTGATATCAGTGTCTGCGGGTGGCACGATCTGGCTACCGGTGCCGAGATACACCTTGTAGCCATTATCGCGCGGTGGGTTGTGACTTGCAGTAACCATCACGCCGGCGGCGCAACCCAAATATCGAATAGCAAATGCCAAAACCGGGGTGGGTAGCGGCCGGGGGAGCACCATCGCGTTGATGCCTGCTCCCACCATGATCGCAGCGGTGTCATGTGCGAAAACATCGGAGTTGTGCCTAGCGTCGTAGCCGATTACGACCGCGCTCCCACCCGGGTGCAATTGGTTCAGATAACGGGCGAGCCCGGCGGCAGCTCGAATAACCACCACGCGGTTCATGCGATTGGTGCCTGGCCCAAGTGGGCCACGGAGCCCGGCGGTGCCGAATTGCAAGGTGCCATTGAAAGCGTCAGCCAACTCCTGCTGAGCGGCTACGTCGCCGTTTTTTGTATTCGCAATAAGTTCTTCAAGTTCAAGTCGGGTTTGCGGGTCGGGGTCAATCTCTAGCCACTTATTTGCGGCCGCGAGGTCGCTCACGCGACCAGTCGAATCACCCGCGAGAGTAAATCGCCCATTCGAGCGGCGGCGGCTCTACCAGCTTCCAGGACCTCAAGGTGATTAAGTGCCTGACCAGACATCCCGGCGGCCAAATTAGTCACCAGTGAGAGGCCCAAGATCTCCATTTTGAGTGAGCGAGCGACAATGGCTTCCAGTGCCGTGCTCATGCCCACGAGGGTGCCACCCATTGCGCGCACCATCTGAATTTCGGCCGGGGTTTCATACATCGGGCCACGAAATTGTGCATAGACCCCCTCGGGCAAACCCGGTTCGATGGTGCGGCATAGCTCGCGCAGGCGCGGTGAATACAGATCGGTCAGGTCAACGAAGTGCGCCCCGTGTAAAGGGGATGCTCCGGTGAGGTTGAGATGATCTCGAATCAGCACCGGGCTTCCGGGGGTCCAGCTGGCATCAAGGCCACCACAGCCATTGGTGAGCACCATTGTCTGGCAACCGGCCATCGCCGAGGTGCGAACCGCGTGGGTAACAGCGTCGACACCAAGTTCTTCATAGAGGTGGGTGCGGCCCAGGAAGACAAGCACCGCGGTGCCGTCAGCGTCGATGCTTCGGACCATGCCGGCATGCCCGGCAACCGCTGGTGGTGCGAAATGGGGGAGGTCAGTTACTGGGAACTCTGCCACCGTCCGGCCGAGTAAATCCGCGGCCGGCACCCAGCCCGAGCCAAGTACCACCGCGATCTGGTGGCTTGCTACCCCACTAAGGGCTGCGAGGGCGGCCGCGGCCTCGGTGGCATGGTCATTAGCGAGTTGAGTGGCCTCATTAGTAGTCACGGGATGAACTTACCGCGTAACTCCAGGTTATCCGACCGCGAAGCGTAATCGCCGGGCTGCTTCGGCCACGGATCCGGAAAGGCTCGGGTAGACCGTGAAGGTGGCAGCGATTTGATCGACAGTTAGTCGTTGTTCTACCGCAATCGTAAGTGAGTGAATTAGTTCACTGGCATTAGGCCCGACGACGACGGCCCCGGCGATGATGCGAGTCTCGGTGCGACAGAAGAGTTTGACGAAGCCGTCACGGGTTTCCTCGATCTTAGCTCGCGCATTAGCCGCGAGCTGCAACAAGACTACGTCACCGACGAAGCTGCCGTTGTCCAGATCGCGCTGCGAAACGCCAACAGTCGCAATTTCTGGGTTAGTAAACACCGTACTCGACACATGATGTAGTTCTAGCGGTGCGACGGCGTCGCCGAGCGCATGCCACATCGCGATGCGACCTTGCATCGCAGCGACCGATGCCAACATCATTACGCCCGTGCAGTCACCTGCGGCGTAGACGCCGTTGACCGAAGTTCTTGAAACCCGATCGGTCACAATGAATCCGCGCTCGTCAAGCTCTACGCCGGCAGTTTCAAGCCCAATGGCGTCGGTGTTTGGTAAGGATCCAACCGCCATAAG
>WLLZ01000077.1 GCA_009700485.1 Actinomycetota bacterium
GCGCCAATGCCAACCAACAGTGATCCGATTAGACCGGAAAAGCAGGCTAGGGCATTGGCCTCGGTCAAGGCTGCTGGGCCAGCAGCGCCTTCATGATCAAGAAGAAACGCGTTTACGGTGGCGATGATGAACGTGCCGAAGAAACCAGCCAGAAAAACACCCGAGAAAGTAATTCCGAAGCTCGCCCCGGGCCAGGTCAAGACCAAAACCCCAAGAATGATGCCGATCGAGCCGACTCGCAGGATTCGCCCGCGGCCGTACCTGAGCATGACTTTGGCAACGATGAGCGCTGAGAGCAGTCCACCGATGGAAAGAAATGTGCCGTGCAGGGAGGCAACTACTAACCCGGTGCCCTGCTCATCACGCAGTAGGGCTTGGGTAGCTCCGAAGCTGTACATGAACCAAGCGAAGAATGACATTTGGATATAGGAGATCCAAGTGACCCGGTCTCTGACCGGCGTGTGGGTGGCCGTGTAAACCAAACTCACGAAAGCTGGGCAATTATGTAATCAATGCATTTGGTTAATGCGCGCACATCATCAGGTTCAACCGATGGGAATACCCCAATGCGCAATTGATTGCGGCCAAGCTTGCGATAGGGCTCGGTGTCGACAATGCCATTTGCCCGAAGTGCTTTAGTGATGAGTGTCGCGTCAATGGAATCGTCAATATCGATTGTTGCTATCACCGCCGAGCGCTTGGCTGGGTCACTGACAAATGGGTTGGCAATCGGGTTAGCTTCGGCCCAGTCATACAAAATGCCGGAGGATTCTGCGGTGCGCGAGGTGCACCAATCAATGCCCCCATTGGCGTTGAACCAATCAACTTGCTCGGCCATCAAGAAAATAGTGGCTAGAGCCGGCGTGTTGTAGGTCTGGTCAAGGCGCGAATTGTTAATTGCGGTTTGGAGATCTAAGAATGGCGGAATCCACCGGCCACTTGCCGAGATACTGGCGGCGCGCTCAATCGCGGCCGGCGACATCAGCGCGAACCAAAGACCTCCATCGGAGCCGAAACTCTTCTGCGGGGCGAAGTAGTAAGTATCGAACTGTGAGGCATCAACCGGCAGCCCACCGGCGCCAGACGTAGCATCAATGATGACAATTGAATCGGGATCGGCGCCGGCCGGGCGATGGGGTGGGATAGCAACACCGGTTGAGGTTTCATTATGCGGTGAGCAGTAAGCATCGATACCAGCCTCAGCAGTAAACTCCGGTGCGTCACCAGGTGCGGTGTTGATGATGGTGGGCTCACCCAGGTACGGGGCTTTTTGCACACCGTCAGCGAATTTGGCTCCGAATTCACCGAAAGTCAAAAACTGGGCGCGGTCCTTGATAAGGCCAAATGCTGCGATATCCCAGAACGCGGTCGAGCCGCCGTTGCCAAGTACCACTTCGTAGCCCTCGGGCAGAGCGAAAAGTGAAGTTAGCCCGGCCCGCAGTCGGCCGACCTCGGACTTAACGGTCTTTTGCCGGTGTGAAGTACCCAGGAAGGACTGCCATACCTCCGAAAGGGCCGTGACCTGCTCCACTCGTACTTTGGAGGGCCCGGCGCCAAATCGCCCGTCAGCGGGAAGTAACTCTGTGGGGATGTGAATCTCGTTCAACGATTTACTCCTGGGGTTGGGGTGTAGCCGGTGGGGGCAACCATGATTGGGTCCCATCCCGGGACGGCTTCTGGTTTACGTGGGGCCGGCCCGATGTAGCGCGCGGACGGACGAATTAGTCGGCCGGTCTTCTTCTGCTCCAAGATGTGGGCACTCCAGCCAGCGAGCCGGGCGCAGGTGAACATCGACGTGAACAGCGGCGCTGGTACTTCGGCGAAGTCGAGGACAATCGCCGCCCAAAACTCCACGTTGGTTTCGAGTACTCGATCGGGGCGACGAGCGCGTAGTTCACTTAGTGCTGCTTGCTCAAGGGCGACTGCTACTTCATAGCGAGGTGCACCAAGGTCACGTGCAGTTCGGCGCAGTACTCGAGCCCTTGGGTCTTCGGCCCGGTAAACCCGGTGACCGAAACCCATTAAGCGTTGATTGCTGTCTAGCACGGAGCGCACATATGCGTCTGCGTCGCCGGTGCGTTCAACTTCTTCTATCATGCCGAGGACGCGAGCAGGTGCGCCGCCATGTAACGGGCCGCTCATGGCACCGATGGCACCGGAGATTGCAGCGGCAACGTCAGCGCCGGTTGATGCGATAATCCGGCTCGTGAAAGTCGATGCGTTCATGCCGTGCTCGGCGGCTGAAACAAAGTAGGCATCGATTGCTTGAATGTGCTTTGGGTTTGGCTCACCGCGCCAGCGCAACATGAACCGCTCGGTAATTGTCGAAGCCTGATCAATATGAGACTGCGGCACCATGGGTAGGCCGAGCCCGCGCGCGGCTTGCGCGACAAACGACAGGGCCATTACCGAAACATGGGCTAGGTTCTCTCGGGCGGTGTCGTCATCGATATCGAGAAGTTGTTTTAGGCCCCAGGCCGGTGCCAACATTGTGATGGCTGACTGGACATCGACCCGCACATCACCTGAGTGAATCGGGATCGGGAACGGCTCGGCCGGTGGCAGACCGGGATTGAATTCATTGTCGACAAGCAGGCCCCAAACATTGCCGAATGACACCCGGCCGACGAGATCTTCGATATCGACCCCGCGGTAACGCAGGGCGCCACCGTCGCGATCGGGCTCGGCAATTTGGGTTTCGAAGGCGATGACACCCTCGAGCCCGGGCACGAAGTCAGTCACGAGTCCTCCTTATTGCGAACGGGATTAAGTCCTATCCAACACCGAATACCGATGGGATGTTGCTGCCGGGTGGTGCTGGCGCCGCAGGCGTGGTGAGATCAGCGTATGGATCCGCAGTTAGCCGACCTAAGAGTGTCGTACGACACAGGTACCTTGGAGGCCGGAGATTTGGGTAGCGAGCCACTTGCCGCATTTTCAGGGTGGTTCAGCCAGGCCAATGCCGAGGGGCTACCCGAGCCAAATGCGATGGTGTTGGCAACAGCCACCGCTGCAGGTGCGCCGAGCTCCCGGACGGTGCTACTCAAATCGGCTGATCCCAGAGGCTTCACTTTCTACACCAATCTGACCTCTCGTAAGAGCCGTGAATTACTTGCAAACCCGCAGGTCTCCGCGGTATTCCCCTGGCTTTCAATGCACCGACAGGTGGTAGTAGTCGGACGCGCAGAGTTGGTCGGCCGCGATGAGGTAGCTGAGTACTTTTTGTCCCGCCCACGCGATTCGCAGATCGGGGCCTGGGCCAGTAAGCAATCATCGGTCATTGATGATCGGACGGTTTTAACGGATCGATTCCAGCAACTAGTTGAGAAGTACGCCGATCTTGAAGTGCCGGTCCCCGATTTTTGGGGCGGTTGGTTGATTCGGCCGGAAACCATCGAGTTTTGGCAGGGCCGCACTTCGCGATTACATGACCGCTTGCGGTTTCGGGCACTGGCACCGGGGGCCGCCCTTGATGATCCAACCGCTTGGGTCTTGGAGCGGCTTTCGCCGTAGTCGCGTTGGTGCACTCGGTGCCCTTTGCACTTGTTGGGCGTAGGTTGTCGCCGTGGCTCGCATCTTTGCTGACCTAACTCCGCTGCGAGTCAGCGCACCGTACCGACGGCTATGGGCGGGGCTGGGTATCAGCAATGTCGGCCAGCAGATGACCTCGGTCGCCGTCGGGTTGCAGGTTTATGACCTAACCAAATCTAGTTTTATGGTTGGCCTTGTCGGGCTGTTCCAATTGATACCCCTCATCGGCTTTGGTTTATACGGTGGCACATTGTCCGACGCTTTTGACCGGCGGCTCGTTGGGTTGATCAGTGCACTGGGCCTATGGGGCTGCTCATTGTTGTTCATGTTGCAGTCGGCGCTTTCGGTTAATTCGGTCGGGGTGCTCTTCTTGGTGGTTGCTGTGCAGTCGGCATTCTTCGCGGTTGGTAATCCGGCACGGCAGGCGATAATTCCGAGGCTGGTGCCTAAGGAAATGTTGCCCGCGGCCAATGCGCTGAGCATGATCACCTGGAATATCGGATTCACGTTAGGCCCACTTATCGGTGGGCTTGTCATCGCCGCCTTCGGCACCGTCAGCGCGGCTTATGTTATTGACGTGGTGGCATTTGCCATCGTGGTGTGGGCGATGTGGAGATTACCGAGTTTGCCGCCGATACTCATTGCAGGTGATGTACGTCCGCGTGCTGGTTGGGGTGCGGTCAAGGAAGGATTTGTATTTCTTAAGGGCAAGCGCAATCTGCAGATGTCTTTCTACGAAGACATTATTGCAATGGTCTTTGGGATGCCGCGTGCTTTGTTCCCGGCAATTGCCGCGCAATGGTATGGCGGCTCAATGCGCGAAGTGGCTATGGTTCTAGGTTTCTTAGCTGCCGCACCGGCTATAGGCGCCCTGTTATCCAGTATTTTCAGTGGCCCATTGGGTGCAGTTCGTGCGCAAGGGCGCTGGGTCATCATCTCAATTGTGGTCTGGGGCAGCACGATCGCCGCCTTCGGGATGGTGCGCTGGCTACCATTGGCATTGCTATTTCTAATTATTGCGGGCGCTGCCGACAATGTGTCGGCGATTTTTCGCACCACGATTATGCAGGCCGCTACCCCAGACGAATACCGCGGGCGCTTACAAGGGATATTTACCGTGGTGGTGGCCGGTGGACCAAGACTTGGTGATGTGGAGGCAGGCGCGGTCGCTGCGGTTGCCGGCGAGGCTTTCGCGGTTATCTCCGGTGGGGTTATGTGTGTTGTACTCGCACTTGGATTGGGCCGAGCCATGCCTTCATTTTGGAAGTACGACGCGCGCCACCCAATCCCGTGAACTACGAACGCGCGCGGTCTCGAAGTACCGCGTTGATCAATTGCGGAACGCTAATGCCGCGCTTTTCGGCCTCGATACGTAGTGACTTTCGAACGGATTTTGGGATATCAAGTTTGATCGTGACAAGTTTTTCTTCCTTGGGTGCGCGCATGACATCGGAGGTGGCGCTGCCCGCCTTGCTGGTTAAGTCGTCGATGGGTTCAAGCTTTGGGGTGGTGGGATGCAAATCAGCATCGGCCGATTTAGCCAGCGCGGGTCGTTGGTTCGGGATTCTCGTCTCGCTCATGGCTATCCATTCCTCGCATTGATATTCACGGCCGGCAGGATTTCGTCATAGATGTCCTCGAATAGTTCTGAGATTTCGCGCGCACCGGGTGAATGCCAAGCATGAATGGGTATACCGGCGCCCTGTGCCTGCGGCACCGAGGTGCGCTCGGGCAGCACAGTGGGGCTAACCAAGGAGCCGTATGCCTCGCGCAGCTCGTTAATGCGCACCCGCTGCTCTGCTAAATGCGGGCGCGCGCGATTGATGACAATGGTTGCGATGCGTAGGCCTGGATTAGTGGTACCGCGAATAATCTCGACGGCCTCGAGTGCCTGGGCCGCTCCATGCAAGGCGAAGTACCCGGGTTCGGTTACCACGACGGCAAGGTCAGCGGCGCTCAGGGCGTTGCGGGTTAGCTCACCGAGTGATGGCGGGCAGTCGATTACCACTAGGTCGTATGAGCGCGGCAAGCTCGCCAGTGAAGCGCGTAGGCGAAGTGCTGAGTGCTTACCTTCGTTAGTGTTTCGATGTTCAAGGGCGCGTTCGGCCGCGAGCACTTTAATGTGCGGTGCCCAGCCGGTGCCCATGACTGCATCGACCGCAATTCCGGGGCGAGCGTCGGCCAAAACGTCGTTGGTCGTGAAGATGGGGGCCAGTACATCAAGGCCCATCGTGGCATTGGCCTGCGGGTCTAGGTCAACAATTAGTGCGCGGTGACCGCGCTCCCACGCCACACTCGCTAGACCCAAAGTGATTGTGCTTTTGCCCACGCCGCCTTTCATGGACAGGACTGCGATGGTAGGCATGGGGCAATGCTAGGCGGTCGGCTTTTTGATCACCGTGTAGTTGGCCAAGGCGACCTCACGCTCGCTCTTGTGGTCAACGATTCGCTCCGGATATCCGTGTAGGTAGCCATCGGGGTGCAGCCACGGCTCATGGGCACTTTTGCCGGCTAGATGGGCCAGTTCAGGTAGGTAGCGGCGCACATAATCACCGGTCGGATCAAATTTTTGGCCCTGCAGCACTGGATTGAAGACCCGGTAGAACGGGGAGGCATCGGTACCGCAGCCGGCGGTCCACTGCCAGCCGTGCGAGTTGCTCGCAAGGTCACCATCGCGGAGCCAGTACATAAATTCGGCGGCACCACGTTGCCATCGGATATGTAAATCCTTGACGAGAAAACTTGCAACAACCATGCGCACCCGGTTGTGTACCCAACCCTCGGTGCGTAGTTGCCTCATACCGGCATCAACGAATGGGTACCCGGTGTTACCGGTTGCCCACGCCTCGAATAAGTCGTCAGCATCGGTTGCCCACGGCATTTCCTTATCAAAACGCGGGTCAAGGGAGACGCGTGCGGTATCTGGTCGCTGTGCCAACACATCGGCGTAGAACTCCCGCCAACACAGCTCCTTACGGAAGACTTCGTCATCATCGGATAACTCCGCTAGCAAACTTCTTGGGTGAATCTCGCCCCATTTGAGGTGATGGCCAATGGCACTCGTGCCGGCCAGATCGGCTCGGTTTCGTAGCTCCTCATAAGTCGCTAACCCATTGGTGCGAAATTGCTCCCAGCGCTCCCATGCCACCTGCTCGCCGGCCTCTGGCAACTTCAGCGCTCCGAGATCGGGGGCCACAGGTATGCCTTGAGACTTCATCCCTTGCCACCAAGTTACGTCGGCGGGTAGATCCGCAGCCGGCTTCGGCCAACCGTGACGCATCCAAGCGCGAAAAAATGGGGTGTAAACACGATAAGCGGTGCCGTCATCCTTGGTGACCCGCCCTGGTGAAACAGCATATGGCGAACCTGTCCGAACTAGTGGCACAGTTCCAAGTGCAACCTCAACACCAGCATCGCGCTGAATCCCGTATGGGCCGAAATCCGCCGCAATATGAACGCTGCTGGCACCGGTTGCAGCAACTACTTCGGGGACACAATAGATCGGGTTACCGTGCCGGATAAGCAGATTGCCGTTTAACGACTTATCCAGAGCTGCTAGCGCTGCGGTCAAATATGCCTGACGGACCGGCCCGGCGGCGTCCCAAATAGCCGGATCCAAGACGAATAACGGGGTAACCCGGCCGTCGGTAGCTCCGCCTTCAACTCGCGCCGCCGACAACGAAGCCAATAAAGCCGGGTTGTCTAGGAGGCGCAAATCTCGGCGAAACCACATAATGCTGGGCACCGCGCCAGCCTAAAGGGTTGTGCCCAGCCCGGCATTAGGGCACAGTGTGCGGGTGCTTAGTGCTGCAGGATGGGGTGCGATCTCGGCCGCTACTTTGATGGTGGGCGCGATCTTGGCGTACGCCTTCAAACCGTCACCTAGGTTGACCGCGATAGTGATGGCGATCGGTAGCGGCCTGCTAATCGGCTCGGTTTCATATGACTTAGTCGCTGACGCGCAACTTTCGCTAAAGCTCCCGCTGCTTGCCGCGTCGCTCTTCGCCGGTGCTGCTGTGTTCGTGCTCGGCACCAGGCTCTTGGAAAAGGGCGGCAGGAAGAAACGGAAAAGCTTGAAGCCGAAGCCTGAGGAGGGCGAAACTAGTAATCCAATGGCGATTGTCTTGGGTAGCGTGCTCGACGGTGTCCCAGAGTCATTCGTGCTAGGCCTAAGCGTGTTGCATGGTGGTGTGAGTGCCACCTTGCTGGCCGGTATTGCCTTGTCGAACCTACCGGAGGGAATGGCGGCTTCGGCTGGACTACGAACACGCAAGTGGACGCTTCCGAAAGTCCTGCTGATGTACGCAGCGGTCGTTGCAACGAGTGCCATCGCTGCGGGCCTCGGGTACGGCCTACTTGCAAATGATGATGGCACGATCGCGGGTGTGGTTCAGACATTCGCCGCTGGTGCGCTTCTTGCCATGATCGCCGACACCATGATCCCTGATTCGTATCAGGTCGAGCGTGAGTGGACAGGTGGCTTAGTAGTAGCCGGCTTTGCGCTCTCGCTGTTGATTGCCGCCGCTCTCGGGTAGGTTGTTTCCTGTGAGCGAGCTAATCGACACCACTGAGATGTACCTGCGCACCATCTTCGAGCTTGAAGAAGAAGGTGTGGTGCCAATGCGCGCGCGGATTA
>WLLZ01000078.1 GCA_009700485.1 Actinomycetota bacterium
GGGCCGGCCGGCACGAATGAGGTGCCGCGCACCAGCAGCGCTGCAACTCTCTCCGCCCTGCGCTTAGCGATTGCTGAAACCACCCCGGTCTGGATTGGTTATGCCGATGCCGATGGCACCACCACCGAGCAGATCATTGATCCGATCCGCATGGGTGGTGGTTCGGTAACCGCATTTGATCACCGCACAGAGCAAGTGAAAACTTTCCTGGTCTCACGCATCAGTGGCGTAGCTCCACTTACGCCTTGATAAAGGTTCTCATTAATGGCAATTCTCAGGGCCCGACCACCAGAACATCTTTGGTCCAGATTCGAAATTCTGCGAGTAGGTCGGGGATCGGCTCGACCCCGATACCCGCGCCCGTTGGTACCGGTAGGCGCCCATCTTGCAGCACGAAAGGCTCGGTGATGTCGACCGCGTAATACCGGTTCGAGGCACTGGTGTCACCGGGCAACGTGAAGTTCGGCAGTGCCGCCAAGGCCAAGTTCGCGGCCCGACCGATGCCGGTCTCGAGCATGCCGCCGCACCACACCGGTGAGTTGCGCGCCATGCACATGTCATGAATATCGCGAGCAGTTAGATAACTACCCACCCTGCCCGGCTTAATGTTGATGATCGTCGCGGATCCAAACTCCAAGGCTGACTCCGCTGATGCCACCGACAAGATTGATTCGTCCATGCAAATCGGAGTAGCACATGCATCAGCAAGCATTCGATGCCCGAGCCAGTCTTCTTCGGGTAACGGTTGCTCAATGAGTAGGAGGTTGAACTCATCAAGTTTCGCTAAATGCGCCGCATCTGAACGCGCATAAGCCTGATTGGCATCAACTTGCAATGGCATATCGGGCCACTGTGCACGCACGGCGGCCACCGGCTCCAAATCCCAACCTGGCTCTATCTTCAATTTAATGCGCCGGTAACCCGCATCGACATATACGCCGACTTCTTCCATCAATTCACGCAGAGTCTCCGTTGTTGGGATACCGACACTTACCCCGCAATCAACTTCGGTGCGCGTGGACCCCAAGAAACTTGCCAGCGACTGATCGCGCTCACGCAACCATACGTCGAGCATCGAAGTTGCAATTGCCGTCTTAGCCATTGGATGTCCGCGCATGGCATCAAGGGCCGTTCTCACTTCTTCAGGGTCACCATCCATCGTTGTTTCACGCAATGCCGGGATTAGGTGATCTGTCATTACCGCAATTGCCGCAGCCGTGTATTCCGAGCTGTAGCCCGGCCACGACGATGACGCACACTCGGCCCAGCCACTAATTCCATCTGCTGACACCGCTTCGACGATAAGCACCTCGCGTACCGTGTCAGTACCAAAACTCGTTCGAAATGGGCGCACTAAAGGCATATTCACCATGTGAAGGCGGAACATCTCAATACTCACGCGCGCTCCCTATAAAGAACGTAGTTACCGACTCGCTCCACTCCAATTACGCAATAGCCATCGGCTAATGCCGAGGTCAATGTCTCGCGCAGAGAGATCCGCCAACGGGCGGCTGCCACCGGGTCCGTTCTTCGCAACTCCACAATGTCTTCTGGGATTTCAACTACCCGAATATCGCGGCCGGCTTCGAGCAACATCCCTGCGTCGAGCGGTAAAAGTCGCCCCGCCGCCGCATCATTTACTTTGGCGGATGACAGGTGCCACCAGGCAAATACTCGATCGGTGGGATCGCCAATATTGATGGCGTCTGGCATCTCACCGTAGAAATCTATTTCATACCCTCTGACATCGACCCCAAGTTTTAGGATGTTCAAGATCGCATTTCGCCTAACGAGCGGATCGAAAGTCCACGAGATGGTGTCAATGTCACGGTCCAGGGCCCACACCCGTTGATGCAGCTTTAATGCCGATCCAATGTGATGGTTTCGGTGGCTTTCGAGCACCGCTGCCATATGCGAGTGCAGGTGAACGTGCCAACTGTCAGTGAAATGGCGGCCCACAAATGCCAGCGCTGCACCAACCGGTTCAGTGCCCAAATAGGCAACCGATGCGTACCCGCCGGCATAGGTCAAAGCCTTAAGTACATTTTGCTGAACTTGGGTGCCCTGACCCGGCCAGACCGTATCGAAAATTAGCCGCGCGGTGGCTAAATCTGTAGGGTCTACTACTGAGCGGACTTGCACTCCGGCGCGCTCCTGTGCGCGCTGGAGATCGGCCGCCGGACTATCCACCGAGGTCACAACCGACACCGTACCGAACCGTACCGAGAAAAACCGAACCGAGAGGAGCAGCGTGACCACGACCCTGTCGTCAGCAAGCGCGCTGCTCCCCCGCATGATCGAGTCGGTAGACCTTCTCGTCAGTACCGAATCACCAACTAATGATCTTGCCGCCTGCGCTCATCTTGCCGAGGTGGCCGCCAAGTTAACTAGCGAGTGGTTAGGGAGCCCGGCCCGCGTCGAGGTACACGATGGCTGCCCGGTCGTGCGCTGGGGCCCAGAGCACCCTGAAATCTTGCTGCTCGGCCACCTCGACACCGTGTGGCCGGTTGGCACCGTGCTACGCCTGCCTTCCCAGCTCATTGATGATCAAATGACCGGGCCAGGTGTTTTCGATATGAAGGCTGGCATCGTGCAGGCCTTGGCCGCCGTGTCGGTACTTATTAATGATGGCGCCGACGTCGGAGCGGTCGGGCTCTTGCTGACAACTGACGAGGAGACCGGCTCGCGTGCTTCACGCAAAGTGATTGCGGGCGCCCTCACCAGCGCCAAAGCGGTTCTGGTTTTCGAACCATCCGCTAGCGGTGCCCTAAAAACCGAACGCAAGGGCACTTCTTGGTACCGAATCAAATTTCACGGGCGCGCAGCCCACGCCGGCCTTGACCCTGAACGCGGGGTGAATGCCACCATTGAAGCTGCTGCATTTGTCATGGCAACCCAATCTTGGGGTAATCAAGATGCCGGCACCACCGTTACGCCAACCGTGCTTAACGCTGGCACCACGGCAAATACCGTCCCTTTTTTGGCAGAGTTGACTCTTGACGTTCGCGCCTGGTCTGCGGGCGAGCAACAGCGTGTTGACTCATGTGTTCGCACCTGGCAAGGCACCCACCCTGAAGCCCGCATCGAGATCGATGGCGGTATTGACCGGCCACCACTTGAATCGTCAGCATCGGCTGCTCTCTTCGCTATCGCTCAACAAGTCGCGCACGAACTTGGTTTACCCGAATTGCAATCCTGCGCGGTCGGTGGTGCCAGCGACGGCAATCTCACCGCGGCCGCCGGCATTCCCACCCTCGATGGGCTTGGCGCGGTTGGCGATGGCGCACACGCAGACCACGAATGGGCTTCAGTTTCAGCAATGGCCGAACGGGCCGCCCTCACCGCCGGCATCATCATGGCGGCACTCAACGGAGAGATAAATGACTGACGGTCCACTGATTGTGCAAAGCGACAAAACCCTGCTCCTTGAAGTTGATAGTCCGCTGGGGCCAGAATGCCGTCGTGCCATCGCACCATTTGCCGAACTTGAGCGGGCACCTGAACACATTCACACTTACCGATTAACTCCACTTGGTCTTTGGAATGCCCGCGCGGCCGGGCATGACGCCGAGCAGGTCGTCGACACCTTGCTCCGCTATTCGAAATATCCAGTGCCGCATGCGCTGCTCGTAGATATCGCCGAGACCATGTCGCGCTATGGCAGGTTGCAGGTCAACAACCACCCGGTGCACGGATTAGTGTTGCAGGCATTAGACGAAGCGGTGCTCGAAGAAATCCTGCGCAGTAAGAAAGTTGCTCCATTACTCGGTGCCCGCGTTGATAAAACGACGGTAATAGTGCATCCAAGTGAGCGCGGCCACCTAAAGCAGGCACTCATCAAACTTGGATGGCCCGCCGAGGATGTCGCGGGCTACGTCGATGGCGAGCGACATGCCATTGGCTTGGTCACCGAGAATTGGCAGCCACGCCCTTACCAACAAGAGGCCGCCGAAGGCTTTTGGCACGGCGGCTCTGGCGTAGTCGTGCTCCCCTGTGGTGCCGGCAAGACGATAGTTGGTGCGTTGGCAATGACACTTGCGCAGGCAACCACCCTGATTCTCGTCACTAACACAGTTGCGGCCCGGCAGTGGCGTGATGAGTTACTCAAGCGCACGACCTTGACCGCTGATGAAATAGGTGAGTATTCAGGAGCTAAGAAGGAAATCCGCCCGGTAACAATCGCGACCTACCAAGTGATGACAACCAAACGCCAAGGGATCTACCCGCATCTTGATGTCTTTGATTCGCGCGACTGGGGCCTGATCATCTATGACGAGGTGCACCTTCTACCTGCTCCTATCTTCCGATTCACCGCCGATATCCAATCGCGGCGTCGCCTCGGGTTAACCGCAACCTTGGTGCGCGAGGACGGCCGAGAGAGTGACGTTTTTAGCCTCATCGGCCCAAAGCGCTACGACGCACCCTGGAAAGACATTGAGAACCAAGGCTATATCGCACCTGCTGACTGCGTCGAGGTGCGAGTGACCTTGCCTGACAGTGATCGCATGACATATGCGATGGCAGAGCAAGAAGATAAATATCGCCTAGCGGCTTCGGCTCCCGAGAAGAACCGGCTCGTTGAAGAAATCATCGCCCATCACCCTGATGATCGAATCCTGGTAATTGGGCAGTACCTTGATCAGCTCGCCGAACTTGGTGAGCACCTTGACGCACCGATAATCACGGGTGCTACACCCGTTAAAGAACGTGAACGCCTATTTGCCGCATTCCGCGAAGGTGAAATTCGACTACTCGTGGTCAGCAAGGTTGCTAACTTCTCAATTGATCTGCCCGAGGCTGCTGTCGCCATCCAAGTAAGTGGCACATTTGGATCTCGGCAAGAAGAGGCTCAGCGCCTCGGAAGAATCCTGCGCCCAAAAGCCGATGGGCGCACGGCGCACTTCTATTCAATTGTCACGCGCGACACAGTTGATGCCGATTTCGCCCAGCATCGCCAACGTTTTTTAGCTGAGCAGGGCTACGCTTATCGCATCGTCGACGCCGATGACATTCACTCGGGTAAGTGGGAAGCCATATGAGCCAGGTTGCACCTTCGCCCACCGCTCCCGAACTAAGTGCGAGACTACCGGCGGCGGTTACCGTGGTGGGCCGATCTTCCCCTCCACGTTCCTTGGTGTCGCCGTCGGATTTCTCGGCTCTTTAGTGTTCCCTGAAATATCAGTGACAGCCATGGCCGCGACTGGCATCGCGGCCACCGCGACCGTTATGCTTCGCTTACCTTTTACGTCTGCGCTTTTGGCTATGGTGTTGCTCAGCAGTTCAGGTCCCGCGGTCGCGCCATTTGCCATAAAGGGTGCGGTTGTTGGTTTCGGAGTACGGCAAGGCCTCGATAAACGTTACGCCAAAAGAACATCAAAACTAGAGCTGGAGCGATTATGAAAATAAGTCACCTCACCATCATGGCAACCACGCTAGTTATCGCTGGGGCCGCACTTGCCGCACCCGCTCATGCCGTAAAACTCGTACCGTCTGACACCGCCTGCTCCTACATCTATAAGAACGGTGAGCCCACCACCAAGACTTACGCCTGCCTTTCGGTGGCCGAGTCGCCAGTGCCAGCTGGCCAACCGGCAACATTCACCGGCACCCTGAGCTCGAAGGCAATGTCGAATTTGGCTGAATGGACAACCGGCGGCAACACGGTATGCCTTGATCGCTACCCAGCCAAGGCCAATAACAACAGCAGCATGCCACGTACCCCACTTACGAAAGCATGCTCACCCGTTAAGAAAAACGGTACCTTCACGATCAACGCAGATTTAAGTGTCAAGGGCACCTACTACTACGGGCTGAGCATGGGCCCCTGCACAGGTTCTGCCGGACTGTGCGGTAACGGCGATGCTGGCTTGGTTGGAGTTCAAGGGCCGGATGTCGTGCAACTTAAGACCACCTAATAAACAACCGCCTAGACAAGGGGACCGATGCGCCAAATCGCAATGAGTCACAAGCTCGCCACAATGTGCACGTCGGTTGCCTTGCTCGGTGTGGCACTTGCTTTCGCGCCAAGCGCTCTAGCAGCAGACAACAGCAACCTCGCCTCACTCCAGGCTAAGGTTCCGTTCACGATTTACGCCCCGAAATTCACCGCACAGCTGCCACTTAGATCCGTGCAATTGAAGAAATTCGACGAACAGGCAGTAGGGCCGAATCCGGGCCCGTGCACGCGCTACTTAACCGCCCAATATGGGCCGAAAGCCGGCGCCTCCCTGCAGCTCACTGAGTCTTTCCCATGCCAAGACCCCGGATTTCCGTTTCTTGAAGTTGAGTCATTCCTGGCCAAAGGGAATCGGGTGTTCATCACGACCAAGTGCCCAAATGCCAACGCCATCGGCCACCTAGATTGCCAAACAGGTTCTACTGCAACGCCAGCACAATTACTTCAAACTTATGGTGAAGCCTGGATCGCTCTTCCAGCACGCGGCCAATCAAAAAAGACACAAGCTCAACTTTATTCCAAAGGACTTAACGCCGATCAGATTAAGAAGATCGTACGAAGTTTGGTCGCTGCTAGGCCTTAGCTCGCAGTGCCAATTTCGCGTCAACATCAAAGCCGAAGTCCTCGATGGTGCCCATGCCTGGTATCGGCAGATGCACCGTGCCCATGTTCGCGCTGCCGACGATTTCTATTTCCCCCATCGGTGAAGAAGCCGATGCAATAGGAGTGATCGTCAAATCGAGTTCAACTTCGATGCTACCCGCGCGCGCAATACCGGTGACCGACCAAATTTCACCCACCGGGCCTTTACCCGAATACACCAGCTCGTGCGCTTTATTTCGAGTTACGATACTGCGGGCCGCTGACTGCAGCAGGAAGTTGCCAGTCTTTAACTGGTCGAGAGCCAAATTCAAGGTGACGGTTATTTCCTGCGCGGTTATCTGCAGTAGCCCGCTGGCAACGGGGGCCGAAACATCAACGCTCAGTAGGCCCACTCGCCCACTACGCAGTCGAACATCGGCACCGTCAACGGCAGCTATCTCCCACTCGCCAACGGTCATGGGCATACCTTGCCATTTTGGCCAAAGCTACTCACCTAAGACCCGATGTACTTTGTGCTGCGCGGCCTGCGCTACTGGGCGAATCACCATGCGATCAATATTTACATGCGCTGGCAAGGAGGCTACCCAAGTGATTGCTGACGCAACATCCTCAGCGGTTAGCGGCTCCTTAACCCCTTCATAAACTTTGGCCGCTCGGGCTTGATCACCACCGAAACGCTTCACCGAGAACTCATCGGTGCGCACCATCCCGGGGATCATCTCAGTGACTCGAATTGGGCGCCCCGAAAGTTCCAGGCGCAAGGTGCCAGCTATCGCTGCGACCCCATGTTTCGTCGCGGTATAGCTGCCGGCATTCTCATATGGGATGTAGCCGGCTGTTGAACCCATCAGCACGATGAGGCCGTGACCGGATAGTTCGATATTCGGCAAGAAAGCCTTCACCGTGCGCACCAGGCCGATGACGTTCAATTCATAACCCGCCTGCCATCCGGCTAGATCCGCATTCTCAATCTGCTCAGCCTCAAATGCTGCTCCAGCATTGGCCACCAAGACAGCAACGGCCCGGCCCGCTAATTTGGCCACCAACCGATCCACACTGCCCTGATCGGTGACATCTAGCTCCCATGACGTAATACCCGGGTGACCAGCGGCGAGCTGCTCAAGACGGTCGACTCGGCGCGCTGCAGCGATGACCTCATATCCGCGATCAGCCAATTGGCGAGCGCATGCGGCCCCAATGCCGCTACTGGCGCCGGTTACAAGTGCGAGTTCAGGAGTCTTAGTCATGGTGCAAGATTGCAGATGGGCGCGACACTGCCTGAGTCGGGTCCGCTGAACGCGCACGTTATGGTCGTGAAAACCTGATATTTGCCCTGTTTCACGACCATAACGTGCGCGTTCACGTCAAAGGCGGCTCCCCTTTCGGGGAACCGCCTTTGAATGCAACTGTGGTGCAGCAGTCTGGGACTTCGAACTTCGTTAGAAGTCAAGCAGTCGGGGACTTCGAACTTCGTTAGAAGTCCATACCCCCCATGCCGCCGTCGCCGCCGCCGCCCATTGGCGGGCCAGCCTTTTCTGGCTTGTCAGCGACAACAACCTCGGTGGTCAAGAACAGACC
>WLLZ01000079.1 GCA_009700485.1 Actinomycetota bacterium
CAGCCGACATTCGAACATATGTTTGAATTTTTTGGAAATATTCGGTAGGTTCGTGCCTACCTTGAACCTGGGGTCTGACATTCGAGCGATTTCCCTTGATTTCGCTGGATTTGCCGGAAACCAGCGTCCCGCTGAGCGAATGGAGCCCCCGTGGCTACTCGAGTAACCGAACTGCCCGATGGTCCCCCCGATGAAACCGGCCTGACCCCGAGGCAGCGGGCGATTCTTGATGTGATCCGCGAGACCGTCGAACGCCAGGGATACCCGCCAAGTGTCCGCGAAATCGGCGAAGGAGTGGGCTTGACCTCTTCGAGCAGTGTGGCCCACCAATTGGGTACCTTGGAGAAACTCGGTTACCTGCGCCGCGACCCAAACCGCCCCCGGGCTTTAGTGGTCGCCGAACCAGCAAGCCCGGTCGCTGCCACCAACCCGCCCGGCCTACGGCTGGTCGAAGCGCCGGCTGAAGACCCCAACTTGGCATACGTCCCGCTGCTCGGGCGCATCGCGGCCGGTGGGCCAATCCTGGCCGAGCAAGAGGTCGAAGCGGTCTTCCCACTACCGCGTGACCTAGTTGGTGAAGGTGAGCTCTTCCTGCTCAAGGTGGTGGGCGACTCGATGATCGATGCTGCCATCTGTGATGGGGATTGGGTGGTCGTTCGCCAACAGCCCAACGCTGAAAATGGCGATATCGTCGCGGCTCTACTTAATGAAGAAGCGACCGTAAAGACCTTCAAGCGTCGCGATGGTCATGTTTGGCTGATGCCACACAACCCGGCCTATGCACCAATCCTTGGTGACGAGGCGAGCATTATGGGTAAAGTTGTTTCAGTATTGCGACGCTTGTAGATGGCGACCTAATAACAGACAATCTCGGAACAAATTAACTACCTAGCCCAGCGCTCCTGCCTTAAGGGAGCGACACTTGCGATGATCTCATAATCTAGATCGTTGTGAATCAAAACAACATCAGTTGCTTGCATGGCTATGACCGCAATCAAACAATCCACCTGTGAGCGGATGGTGCGTCCACTACTGCGAGCAGATCTATAAATGGCAGCGGCACTTCTGAAGTCAACACTGGGATCTATTGGCAATCCAGGAACCCCATCAAGTAGGTACTCAAGTGCACCAACCTGATGCGCTGCGGCCCCCGCAAGTAACTCCATCACGATTGGCTCTGCGGTCATCAAGGTGGCATCGGCGAGTGCGCCTTCCATGCGGTTAGCTATTTGCGGATCACTCTCGCGCAGGTAACTAACCCACAGTGAGGTATCAACAAGAAACCGCGTCACCGAACGACCAAATCCGAACTTGAGCGCAGTTTCTCCAAATCCCCGTCCCAACCGATCCCTCGAACCACCTGCATTCGACCTAGCAGGTCAGCGGTACCTAAAAGGCGCCTCAACGCGAATTCAACCGCGCTCTTCTTTGTGGGTAATCCAAACCGCTCCATACAGCAAGCAATTAGTTCATCATCGATTTCTATATTGGTACGGCTCATACACATACAATACACCTAATAGGTGTATTCACAACCCGGGCTGGGATAATCGCCGCCGGGCTAACCGCTGCCGGGCGCCTCATCACGCAGTCGCTCCAACGCCCCAACAACTTTCGCCCGATCGGTGGTGTACCAAAAGGGCGGCAAGGAGGCCCGCAGCGCCCGGCCGTAACCGGCCGTGGCCAGTCGTGAATCAAGTACCGCCACCACCCCTTTGTCTTCCATTCCGCGAATTAGGCGGCCGGCACCCTGGGCTAGCAAGAGCCCGGCTTTCGGAACCGCAATCGAGCTAAACCCAGAACCACCGGCCTCATCAACCGCCCGCTGCCTAGCGGCCATTAGCGGGTCATCGGGCCGGGGAAAAGGAATGCGATCAATCACCACGCAAATACATGCGTTACCGGGAACATCGACACCCTGCCAAAGCGAAACTGTGCCAAGCAGCACCGAAGCTGGGTCAGCGGCAAATTTCTGTACCAATGCCCCAACCGCATCACCTTTGCGCTGCACCAAGAGTGGCGTGGCCTTGGTATCAAGGCGCACCCGCAGGAAGTCAGCGGCACGCTCAACACCACGCCAACTAGAAAACAGGGCAAGCGTGCGGCCTCCGGCAGCCTCAATGAGTTCTGCTAACTCATCAAGGGCCTCCATCGCCACGCCATCGCGCCCTGGAGCTGGGAGGTCAGCTGCTACATACAAAATACCCTGCGCCGCATGATCAAATGGTGAGCCAACATCCATCGTGGTGACATTTTGGTCGGCTAACCCGAGCGACGTCACGAGCGCATCGAAGCCACCACCGACGGTCAAAGTTGCACTTGTCATGACCACCGGGGTCTTACTAAAGAGAGCCTCGCGCAGTAGACCCGCAACCGATAGTGGGGCAATCTTCAACACCGCCGCTCGATTTTCTGCAGGATCTAGCCACACCACATCGCCTTTACCCGCAGTCAGCAAAGCACCCGCGGCATCGTGAACCTCTTCAAGGGCACCGCGCGCCTGCTGCCTAGCGGCTAACGCATCGGTGTCCTTATCCTTCTCGGCATTTAAAGCGGTCATGGCATTAGCGCAGGCGTCGCGAATCAGCGTCAACGAGAGCACGAGATCACGCCCAATTGGGTCAAGGCGGGTGGGACCGGCCAGAGAGGCCGCCGTGAGCCGAAGGCAATCATCAAGACCATCGGAAGCCCGCTGTAGCAATTCGATGCTCTGCGCCTCCAACAATTTCCGACTACGGGAGATCGCCTTATCAACCATCGCGACAAAGAGCTCACCGGTGACCGCCGAAGTTGCCCGGTCTACTAACTCATGGCCCTCGTCGATAACTACGCCGGCGTGCTCCGGCAAAACAGGGACACCTTCAAGTGCATCTATCGCCAGCATCGCGTGATTTGTGACAATAATGTCGGACTCTTGAGCTATCAACCTGCGCTTGGCCGTAAAGCATTCTTGCCCGAAACTGCACTTGGTTTCACCAATGCACTCACGTCGGCCAACGGAAATGCTGCGCCATACTCTGGGGTCAATTTCGTCTGGATACTCATCGCGGTCACCGGTGCTCGTGTGTTCTGCCCAAGCGCGCACTGTTACGACTTGCTCGCCAAGGGCACTCTTTGGGGTGCTAAAAAGTGCAGCGCTCTCATCTTCAGGCACCGCACCGTGGAGTTTTTGTAAGCAGACATAGTTATTGCGCCCTTTAAGGACCGCGAAGGTAACCGGTCGTTTTAGAACTGGGTCGAGTGCTTTGACCATTAGTGGGAGATCGTGGTCAATAAGTTGCTTTTGCAATGCCAACGTTGCCGTCGCAATGACTATCGCCTGTTCATGCTCAACCGCATAAAGTGCCGCCGGGATCAGGTACCCCATCGACTTGCCCGTGCCGGTCCCGGCTTGGACGATCAGGTGCCCACCACCAGCCAAGGTGTCGGCAACTGCTTCCGCCATCTGGCGCTGGCCCCCGCGCGAATCACCACCGAAGGAGGTAACCACACAGTCCAGTGCCTCACTTACCGCTGGCCCCTCACCCCCATGCCCATCAGTCATTGGCTGCCTGTTGCAACTCGGTAGCCAAGCGTTCAGGCACCCTTGCGGTGATGTGGGTACCCGACTCAATGTGTTCTACTGTCAGCACATCGCCTTGGGAATGTGCCCTAGAGATTAGATCTCCGCGCTGATATGGGATTACCACATCGACATCGCGCAGCAACCTTGGTAAATCCTGTTCGATGGCCAGGAGAAGTTCGTTTATCCCCTCCCCCGTCTTAGCTGATACGACAAATGCATGTGGCTCGATACGCAGTAACTCCGCGACCTTCTCAGGATCTGCAATATCGGCTTTGTTGATTACTATTAACTCGCGCACATTGCCAGCATCGATCTCATTCAAGACCTCGCGGACCGCACTTATCTGCTCCTGCGGCTCATCGTCAGAGCCATCAACCATGTGAAGGATCAGATCTGCGTCCTTCACCTCCTCAAGTGTTGAACGAAAAGCTTCAATAAGTTGATGCGGTAGGTGCCTAACGAAACCAACGGTGTCGGCGATGGTGTAATCGCGGCCATTTGGTGTTCGGGTTTTGCGAACGGTTGGATCTAGTGTTGCAAATAGTGCGTTCTCCACTAAAACACCAGCGCCGGTCATTCGGTTAAGTAAACTCGACTTACCAGAGTTCGTATAACCGGCGATCGCCACCGCGGGGATACCAGCTCGGTGTCGTGCCGCCCGCTGCGTGGTTCGAGACTTCTCCATCTCCTTAAGCTCTCGGCGCAGTTTGGTCATCTGCATTCGAATCCGTCGCCGATCAGTTTCAATTTTGGTCTCACCGGGACCGCGAGTACCAACACCGCCTGTCGCTCCACCGGCTCGCCCACCAGCTTGACGTGAAAGTGACTCACCCCAACCACGCAACCTTGGAAGTAAGTACTGCATCTGCGCCAAGCTCACTTGCGCTTTGCCCTCTCGGCTTCTTGCATGTTGAGCGAAGATATCAAGGATTAGCCAGGTGCGATCAACAACCTTCACTTTCACGATGTCTTCGAGTTGTCGCAGTTGACCGGGGCTCAACTCACCATCACAGATAACCGTGTCGGCCTCGGTGGCAATTACGATCTCACGAAGTTCTTGGGCTTTACCCGAGCCTAAGTAGGTGGCTGGATCTGGTGTGTCACGTCGCTGTATGACCGCTTCCAGCACCACCGATCCGGCGGTTTGAGCAAGTAGTGCAAGTTCAGCCAAACTCCGGTCGGCCTCGCGCACGGTTCCTGAAGTCCAGACACCAGCAAGAACCACCCGCTCCAGCCGAACCTGCCGGTACTCAACCTCGGTAACGTCCTGAAGTTCGGTTGATAACCCAACGACTCGGCGAAGGGCATGTCGTTCGGCAAGATCGAGCCCGTCCATCGACGATTCATCGTCATAGGTGAAGGGGTCATCAGAGTTCATGTCGTCCTAAGGGTGCCATGTGCGCGCCCAACACCCAAATGATCGTCCACAGGCCGGCTAAGGGAGCAAGACCGAGCCGCGGGCCACTAAATCAGCCGGGCCGGTCAGGAGCAGGCGACCTTCAGTGGATTCGGTTACTCGGAGCTGGCCCCCGGGCACATCAACCAGGGTGGTCACCGGCAAGACTGGCTCACCCCGGCGCCGGGCCTGCGCCCACGCCACCGCGCAGGCTCCCGTGCCGCAACTCTGGGTTTCGCCGACCCCGCGCTCATGGACGCGCATGGACACGTGATCGGGGCCAAGGTCGACCACGAACTCAATATTTACCCCATTTGGAAAAGTATTTGCCGGCCTCACTTCAGGGGAGACCAATAACGAACCGGCGTCCGCTAGCTCGTCGACAAATACGACCGCATGTGGATTGGGTACTTCAACGGAGACCAGAGGCCAGCTGCGTTCCCCAATAATCACGGACGCGGGTTCCAGCATCTCTGGCACCAAGGGGCGACCCATGTCGACCGTCACACTTAAGTCAGAGTTCATAATTACTGGGACTAGCCCACTTCGAGTGGCAATATTTATTTCATTGTCGGTGATGAGCCCCGTCGCGTCGAGGTAGCGGACGAAAACCCTGGCGCCATTTCCGCACATCTCGGCCAAGGTGCCATCAGCGTTGCGGTAATCCATGAAGAATTCGGCGCCGGCCGCTTGATCGATGAATTCTGGGAGGTGCTTGGTGCGCACAACTCGCAAGACGCCGTCGGCCCCGATCCCTTTGTTCCGATCACATAGAAATCGAACCTGCGCTGCGTTTAATTCAAGGGCGCCATCGATATCGGGGATAATTAAGAAATCATTGCCGGTGCCGTGGCCCTTGATAAACTTCACTTCACTTAACTGGGCCATTCACATACTCTACTTACCAATTCGCTTGAGAGCTTCTGCATAGCCGACACGTACCTGCTCTAGCACCGCCGGCCACGTCTGCGAAGGTGCCGTGGAGGCATTGTGTGCACTCAGCGAATTGAGTAGTTCGCGGTCTCGGGCTAGCCGAATAAGGGCAGCGGCTGACCCGGCATCATCTGCTGCAATAAGCCCTTCGACCCCATCGCTGATGAACTGCGTGGTGCCCGTGCCCGCACGCGCTACCACGGGTAGCCCAGCACTCCTGGCTTCTAATGCGGCCAGGCCAAACGACTCCCTGACGGAAGGCTGAATGAAGACGTCGCTCACCGCGAATACCGATCTAATTCCAGCGTTATCAAGGCGCCCGGTGAATGTCACGGCTTCAGCGAGCCCATGATCTCTGGCAAACTTCTCAGCTCGCGAACGATCCGGGCCGTCTCCGATAACCGTGAGATAAATCCGCTCATCACTTTGCCTAGCATGAGCGATGATTCGGAGTAACGGAATTATCCGCTTGCGAGGCGCCAACCGCATGACCGTAACCACACGAAGTTCACTGTCATCGCGGACCGCATGCTCAATTTGCCAAGCACTTGGATCAATGCCATTAGGCACGACCAGTACTTCACCTAGCCCGGGTATCGCAGCAGAAATTCGATCGGCGGCGGTGCGACTTACCGCTGAAACTTGCATGCCCCATCGCGACAACCTGCCAATCTCGTAAGTTGCTTTAAACCCAGGCCGCGCTAGTGGGCCCCACATGCTGTGCACCGTCACGAGGGTTGGCATCTTGAGTTCATGGGTGGCCCGTAGCGCCCCCCAAGCGAAAGGGGAAATCACGCCGGCATGTACGTGGACCACGTCCACCGCATTCGCGGTAAGCAGATCGGCAACATGTGCTCTGGTTCGCAGGTGGATCGGCAAATCAAATGGCACTCGCATTGCTACGCGGTGAACCCTGATGCCGTCAATTTCTTGCCCATCGAGGATTTCGGAGCGCGAAGGTGATACGCGGTGGCCTGGTGTTGCAGTAATAACTCTCACTTCGTCCCCGGCAGCAACCTGTGCCATTGCCAGTGCCCGCACCTGTGACTCGATACCGCCGGTACGTGGCAGATAGCAGTCACTGACATGCGCAATTCTCACTCTGGGACCGTACGGCACAATGTGCCCACCATGACGCCCCACCCGCCGCACGTCCTCGTCTTCGTGCACGCGCACCCAGACGATGAGGCCCTTCTGACCGCCGGAACCATGGCCCGAGCGGTGGCCGAAGGCCAGCGGGTGGTGCTCATCGTGGCGACAAATGGCGAAGCCGGCCTTACCTCGACTGCGTTAAGCGCTGGTCTTGGCCTCCGGCGACAGGCCGAGTTAGCGGCCTCCGCCGATGCCATCGGAGTGCATCGGGTGGTGACTTTGGGCTACCCAGACTCCGGGCTTCATGGGGAACAGCCTGATGGTTTTGCCCACCTAGACCGATTCACTATCGCAAAGGAAATTGCCGCCGTCTTGGACGCGGAGGACGCCGACACGCTCATCGGCTATGACTCGGCAGGCGGCTACGGGCATCCAGATCACCTGCAGGTACATCGCGCCACCAGAGCCGCCGCGGTGCTAGCCAAGAAGCCACCACAATTATTCGAGGCCACCTTGCCGCGTGAACCCATCGTCAAGGCGGTGCAGCTCGCTGCGAAATTGCACCTCACACCAAGTGACTGGGATGCCCACGAATTCGACTACGCTTGGACAGCAGGTGCCGACATCACCCACCGGGTAAATGTCCGCCCTTTCATGAAAGCAAAGCGTCAAGCCTTGCGCGCCCACGCATCACAAGCTGGGGCTGATGGAACTACGCGAACCCTGGCGATACTTACCCGCATCCCTGGGCCACTAGCTTCACTGTTACTAGGCACCGAGTACTACATAAGAGTTTCAGACCCCAAGGCCGCTAAGACCCGAGGAACCGCGTCCGGCGCATCATAATCAATCCAAGTGATGCGCGAGTCACGGCGAAACCAACGTTGTTGGCGACGCGCGAATTTGCTCGTCGCATCGATAGTGGCTTGAAGTGCCTGCTCCGATGAGCAATCTCCATTTAGGTAAGCCAGAACTTGGAGATAACCCAGGGCCCGTGATGCGGTTCGCCAATTAGCCAGCCCGGCGGCGGCCAGTTCACGTACCTCTTCAACAAATCCCGCGGCCCACATCAAGTGAACCCGTTCGGCTATGCGCTCATCGAGAACACTCCGTGGAATCTCAAGCCCAATACGAATCGTCG
>WLLZ01000008.1 GCA_009700485.1 Actinomycetota bacterium
AGAGGCGATCACCGGCATCACCTAGGCCGGGCACGATGTAACCCTTTTCGTTCAGATGTGAGTCAAGGGCGGCGGTTACTACCGTGACTTCTACATCACGATCGTTGTAGGCGTCCTCAAGGCGCTTGACGCCCTCGGGTGCGGCTAGCAAACAAATCGCGGTGACATCTCGCGCACCTCTCTCGAGCAACAAGTCGATGGCCGCGACCAAAGTGCCACCGGTTGCGAGCATTGGATCAAGGACGAAGACTTGGCGATTGGCGAGGTTATGTGGCAGGCGATCAGCGTAAGTTGTGGCGAGCAGTGAATCCTCATCGCGAACCATGCCGAGGAATCCAACTTCAGCGGTCGGCATCAATTTGACCATTCCATTCAGCATGCCCAGGCCAGCGCGAAGGATCGGCACGACCAGGGGCCGCGGGTCAGCCATTTCAACGCCCATGCAGTCGGCGACCGGCGTAGTGATGGCAACCGGCTGAACGCGCAAGGTCTCGGTGGCTTCATAGGCCAAGAGGGTGACCAACTCTTCAGCCAATAGGCGAAATGTGGCGGAGGATGTCTGAGTCCGGCGAAGTCGGGTGAGCTTGTGGGCTACGAGGGGATGGTTGATCACGAGGGTACGCATACCGCCGAGAGTAGTGGTCGACGTGAGCCGAAGATACCCGGCGTGCCACCATCTACCCATGGGATCGCAGGAGATGGACGCTAACTCGATTGACTTTGCGGTCGCGGTATGGCACGAGGAGGGCCAGTGGATGGCTTCTTCCCTCCCAGCGCGGGTTGCCACTTCGATGGACGACCTCACATCAACCCTGCGGCAGCTCCCAGGAGAAGGTGGCGTTTTTGGTTTGATTGGCGTGGTTGATGAATATTTCATCGTGGTGCGCCAAGCCGCCGGCTCCTCGCGCGCGATGATCAGCGATGGGGCGGCAATTTTGGATTGGGCGTTGGCCGAAGAAGCAGCCGATGTGATTGGGCTCGATATTGACGATGATGATCTTGAGGATTTCGAGCCAGTTGGTGACATGAACATCTTTGCTGACTTCGGCCTTGACGCAGATGAGTTAGGTCTGCTTTGTCGTGATGAGGATCTTTATCCCGATCAGCAGATAAAGGCGATTGCAAAACGACTTGGTTTCAGCCAGCAATTGAAATCAGTACTGCGCGCGAACTAATGCTCGCTCAACAATTTGATCTAGACATGATGCAAGTGGCGCTTGCCTGCGCGAGCGAAGCGGGTGCGGCCGGTGACATACCAATTGGCGCAGTGGTCGTAGATGCGTCCGGGAGCATCATCGCAAAAGGGCATAACAGTCGCGAAGTGTTGAATGACCCTACGGCCCACGCTGAGATAGTGGCGTTGCGTGCGGCAGCACAAAAACTTGGTAGTTGGCGCCTTACCGGCTGCACTTTGGTGGTGACCTTGGAGCCGTGCCCGATGTGTGCGGGCGCGGTGGTTTTGTCGCGGGTGGCTCGACTGGTTTTCGGGGCCTGGAACCCGGAGTATGGTGCCGCCGGCTCTAACTGGGATTTAGTGCGAGACCGGCGGCTAAATCACCGACCCGAGGTGCTCGGCGGGGTAATGGCCGAGGAGTGTGGCACGCTAGTGCGAGGGTTCTTATCCCCGCACCGCATGCAGCAGGAGGCCTGATGAGCTATCGCGAGAGCTCGATAACTCGGCGCCCGACACCGCGGCGCCGGACGCCGATCTGGCGCCTACTAATTTTCATCCTGGTTGGCATCGTTGTGCTGTTCGCCATCGGGTTTGGAGTGTCGCTAATCTTCCGCGGCAGCGGCACCCCGCAGGCAGATCCATCGCAAAGTTCGATCGCCGAGCCGCTGCCGTGTGAGACAACAATGGTGAACCCGGCCGAGGTGCTTCCGATAAGCAGTAAAGTCAAAGTTTCGGTCTACAACTCCACGAATAAAATCGGGTTGGCGGGCGACACCGCCAAAGTACTTAAAGCCCGCGGGTTCATCATCCAAGAGGTCGGAAACGACCCGATGAGCAAGAACGTTCAAGGGGTGGCTGAAATCCGCTATGGCCCCAAAGGCGCTAGCCGGGCGCAACTACTCGCTTTCCATTTCCCCGGTGCTGTTCTCGTTCAAGATAATCGCTCGGGAAAAATTGTTGACGTGGCGGTAGGTGCTGCCTTTAATGAACTCGAGGGCGAAGCGCAGATTGCCGCCGCCATGGCATCACCATCAGCATCAACCTCCGGACCAGGTTGCGCAAGCGCGGAGCCGGCACCTACTCAAGAGGCGGCAAGTGAGCCACCCAGCGAGATCTCACCATCGCCCAGCGCCAGCTGATGCCGCTTTAATTGGAGTGCGGTGCACCCGAGTCGGGATTCTTGCAGTTGCCGAGTGGATGAGTTAATGTCACAGGGCGTCCTCCTTATTGAGGAAGTCCACCGCGAGATCTCGGCGACGAAAGGTCGTAAAGTGCGACGCATCATCAAGGGTATGGCGATTGCCATCAGTTTCAGCCTCATCGCGGTGCCAACAGCCAGGGCCGATGACAGCGACAGTGACAGCAAGTCCGCTAGGGAGCCGGTTACGGTCTCTGTTCCAATTCGGACGATCGACACCCCTGACAAAAGTGGCCAAAACGGCATCTTGGTTGTTCGCGTGGGTCGCGCCGCCCCAATTTCGGTCATGGTTGACACCGGCATCGTGGGGTTAGTGCTGTTCGGCAAACCCGCTGGCCTCAAGCCAACAGGGAAGCGCACCACCACTGAAATTCGCGGCTCAAAGATCCCGGGCGCTATTTTCACCGCGCCGGTCACCATTGGTGGAGTCACCACCACCCAACCGGTGACGATTTCTGTCGTTAACACGAGCAACCCGTATATCCAGCAATGGAAGAATCGCGGAATTTCCGGAATCATTGGCCTTGGCACCGGTGACGGGGGCAACATGACAAACATCTTGAAGTCCATGCCCGGGTCCCTTGGTTTGCGCTGGAGTATTCATTTCAAACGCAATATCGGAACCCAAAAGGGTCGCCCAGGTGCCCTCATACTTGGTGCCGAGCCGCCGGTGGATCCCACGATGAGTTTCCGATTGCCCTATGTAAGCCAGGACATAAACGGCGCTAATAACTGGGATGATCACCAAGCTGATGGCTGCTGGACTTTCGGAGTGTTGCGCGAGCAGTGCGTCCCAACCTGGTTCGACTCTGGGTTTACCTTGATGAGAGTCCTCGGCCGTGATTTCTCTCGTGTTCCAGATACGAGCACGAACCTGGTGAAACCGGGAACAAGGGTCAAGCTAGCCGCGGCGGGGAGCGCCTTCTTTGGGCACAAGTTCATTGCGGGGAGAACTGGCTCACGTAATCTTGTGCGCCTCATTCCACGGGGTCAGCCCACAATTAACACCGGAAATTCGTTTTACTTCGACTACACCCTCACTTACGACTTGGCGGTAGGCACTGTTTCGCTGGGCGACTCCAACTTGAAAGGTAACTAGATAAATGTCTGAGAACAACAAGCCGAGTTTGAGTCGTCGCAAGTTCTTGCAGGCCACCAGCGTTGCCGGTGTGACCGCAGCCGGGTTGGCCGCATCCAGTCGGCCGGCGGCGCAAGCTGCACCGTTACCGAAGTTCAAGCCGCGCGGCCGGCTCAGGCGACGCCCCAACTTCTTGATCGTCATGATGGATGAGCAGCGGGCCGCACCGTTCTACGAATCGCCGGAGCTGCAACTATGGCGACTGCAGAACCTAGCGACCCAAAACTTTCTGCGTCGCAATTCCTTCGAGTTCACTCACCACCACGTTATGTCGACGGCCTGCCAGCCCAGTCGTGCCTCTATCTACACGGGGCAATACCCGTCCCTTCATGGCGTCGCGCAGACTTCAGGTGCCGCTAAGTCCGCGATTGAGCAGGATCTCTACTGGCTAGATCCCACCACGGTGCCAACCTTGGGCAACTGGTTTCGCGCCGCGGGGTACGACACATACTGGAAAGGCAAGTGGCATATCTCAGAAGCAGATCTTTATCAGGCGGGCTCTTACAACCCGTTGCCCTCGTATAACAATGCGGGTGGTCGAGATAGATATCTTGAGGACATCTATTTAGAGTCCTCACGACTGGAGGAGTACGGATTTACTGGCTTCATCGGGCCCGAGCCCCACGGGAGTAACCCACTTAACTCAGGTTCCTCTGGCCCCGGTGGCAGAGGACGCGACGAGGTATACGCCCAGTTGGGCTCGGACCAATTGCAGCGCTTGCGTCGTAGTGACAAGCCTTGGCTTTTAGTCTCGTCTTTTGTGAATCCGCATGACATCACGGTCTGGGGGAGTCTTAGTTTGGCGGGGGATCTTTCCGGCAGTCAAGGTTCTTTCTACCTTGCGGAACAGCTAGTGGGTTCGAATGTGCCGCGGGATCTTTTTGGTCCGGCCTACACGGCTTCGTCAAATGAGGATCTCAGCGCGAAGCCGGTGGCGCAGAAGAGTTTCGTAGCTCAGTATCCGAAGGGTTTTCAGCCTCTTAACAACGACGAAGCTTACCACCGCTTCTACTACCAACTGCAGAAGAATGTAGACGAGCAAATCGGCAAGGTGATCGATACTCTCACCGAGGATCGCGAGCAGTATCGCGACACCATCGTCATTTATCTCTCCGACCATGGCGAGATGCTCGGTGCCCATGGAGGCATGTTCCAAAAGTGGCACTCGGGATATGACGAGATGTTGCGCGTGCCGTTCATGTTCCACAACCCAGAGCTTTTCAGCGGCCATGTGACAAGTGATGCTTTGACCAGCCATGCTGATCTCATTCCTACGATGCTTGGTCTTGCGGGTTTGGACGAGCTGTCACTCGGTAAGGAGTTGAGCAAGTCGCATACGCAGGTACGCCGACTTGTGGGACAAGATCTCTCAGGCATTTTGCTAGGCGATGACCAGCCTTCGCGGTTGGACAAAAGCCCGATCTACTTCATGACCGATGATCAGCCCTTCAAGGGCGCGAACGCGGTTTCTGTTGTCGGTTTGCCCTATAAGCCGGTAGATCAGCCAAACTGCGTCGAAACTGTCGTCGCCTACCTGCCCACGGGCCCGGGTGGATCAAAGGAGCGGTGGAAGTACTCTCGCTACTGGGACAACCCGCAGTTCTGGACTACCCCCAATGTTCAAGACGTTATGACCATCGTTGCCGGTGTAGCAAACCAGCCGGGCAACAAAGTTGCGACGACGGTAGTGAAGCAACTCAACCCGACCGGCGGGCAGATTGCACCGCCAGCTGACCAGTTCGAGTTGTATAACGCCAGCACTGACCCTGCAGAGTTAGTCAACCTTTACGGGAACTCCAACTATGCCGGCATCCAGCAGGTCATGGCTGCCCTCCTGAACGCCGAGCGCAGCGCAAAGCGCTTGGAGCCAACGGAGCAACCTTGGGCTGATGGAACCATGCAGCAGTTTCCATTCGTCGCTAGCTAGGGGTTAACTGGAAATCGCGGCACGGGCGCGATTTTGGCGGTGGCGGTGGGATTTGAACCCACGGTGGAGTTTCCCCCACACACGCTTTCGAGGCGTGCTCCTTTGGCCGCTCGGACACGCCACCGGAGCGAACTTTACAAGCGCTCAAGTAGCAGGCAGCGATCACCCTTGGGCTCGGGTGCTATTTCGCGGCCCCGGGACTGCGATTAAATGATGTCCCGGGACTTAACAGTGGCGGAGGATAGGGGATTTGAACCCCTGAGGGGTTTCCCCCAACCCGCTTTCCAAGCGAGCGCCATAGGCCACTAGGCGAATCCTCCGCTCCGGAGATTACAAGTGATGGTTCCTGCGGATACATGCGGCTACCGGTATTCCGTTCGCGGGTGCTGCGGCGTTACCCTTGGCGCTGACCCCTCGTGCGGCGTCACCTCGCTGAACCCCCCCAGGGCCGGAAGGCAGCAAGGGCAGGCGGGCTCTGATGGGTGCGCGGGGGGTCCCTGTATTTCACCCGCCAATTTCGAGCCGGCAACCACGAGCATCGTCATAGTGGGCAGTTAAGGTGGCGCTTGTGTCCATGGCCTTGTATCGCACCTACCGCCCTGCGACCTTGGACGAAGTAGTCGGTCAAGAGCACGTCACCGGGCCGCTGCGCCGAGCCTTAACTAACGACCGCGTCCATCACGCCTATCTCTTTTCAGGCCCACGCGGCTGCGGCAAGACTTCTACCGCTCGGATCATGGCTCGCTCCCTTAACTGCGAGCAAGGCCCGACCCCTGACCCGTGCGGGGTCTGCCAAAGTTGTACCGACCTTGCGGCCAATGGCCCCGGCTCACTCGATGTGATTGAACTTGATGCGGCTAGCCACGGTGGTGTCGACGATACCCGTGATCTGCGCGAACGCGCGATGTTCGCTCCGGCGTCATCGCGATACAAGATTTACATCATCGATGAGGCCCACATGGTTTCGTCAGCTGGTTTCAATGCACTGCTCAAGTTGGTTGAAGAGCCGCCCGAGCATGTGAGGTTTATCTTTGCAACCACCGAGGCCGAGAAAGTGTTGCCAACCATTCGCTCACGCACCCACAACTACACCTTCCGACTTTTGCCGGTGAAATTACTGCAGCAGCATTTGGCGACCGTCTGTGAAGCCGAGGGCATCCCTGCCGAGCCCGCAGCTTTAGCCTTGATTGCTCGCGCCGGCGCCGGCAGTGTGCGCGACAGCCTCTCGGTACTGGGCCAAGTCATTTCTGGCAGTGGCCCAGAGGGTGTTACCTACGCCGAAGCCGTTTTGCAGTTGGGCATGACCGATGCCACCTTGCTTGATGAAACCGTCGATGCGCTTGCCGCCCATGATGGTGCTGCGCTATTCATCGTCATTGACCGGGTTATGGAGGCCGGTCATGAGCCGCGTCGTTTCGTCACCGACCTACTTGAGCGCCTGCGCGATCTCATTGTTTTGCAGAATGTGCCTGGGGCTGTTGAAACCGGCTTGATCGATGCACCTGATGATCAAGTGGCCCGCGAGATCGAACAAGCTCACCTGTTCGGGGCCGCTGAACTCGCGCGGGCAGCCGAAGTCGTTAGCGAAGCGCTAAGTGCACTGAAAGGGGCCACCGCTCCGCGACTACACCTTGAGTTGATGGCGGCGCGATTGCTACTACCGGCCGCCGATGCCGATGAACGCGGGTTTTTAGCTCGCCTTGATCAACTCGAACGGCGGATGGCTACCGGGGAGTTCCAGCAGCTGGTTGCTGCGCAATCTGCTGTGCAATCTGGTGGGCCGGGGCCATCGTCACGACCTCGCAAGTTGTCCGAAGTCGCGCCATCAACGGGTAAGACGGCCGCGGAGAGCGAAACACCGGCGGTTGATGAGCCAGTTGCCGCCGCCCCGGTTACTGCTGCTGCAACGGCAAGTGGGGTGGGGCTGCCCGAGCTCAAGTCAATGTGGCCAGCTGTCCTGGATGCGGTTAAGTCATATTCGCGGGTGGCATGGGTGCTCTTTAGTGTTTCCGCCCCGCTGTCGCTTGTTAATGGGGTGCTGGCTGTTGGCCTAGACAATGCGAACAAGATCAACAATGCGCGCGCAAGTGGCCACGATGAGCGCCTGCGGCAAGCGATCCTTGATGTTTTGCAGCTCGACGTCAAGATCGATGTAGTGCTCGCACCTGATATTGCCTCGACCGTGACCTCAACGGGTGCCGAGCGCACCAGCCCTCAGGTGGCCGATACTCCGAGCATGGATGACGAAAACATGGATGACTCATCAGGGGTAGACCTAGCACTACGGGCTTTAGGGGCCACACAAATCGGCGAGATAGAGCACTGACATGTATGAGGGCGTAGTACAGGATCTAATCGATGAGTTGGGCCGCCTGCCTGGTGTTGGCCCCAAAAGTGCGCAGCGAATTGCCTTCTACATCTTGGCCTGCGACCCAATCGATGTCGAGCGCTTGGCTAATGCGCTCCGCGAAGTTAAAGACAAAGTCCAGTTCTGCGTAGTCTGCGGCAACGTCGCCGAAGAAGATCACTGCCGCATCTGCCGTGACCCAAAGCGCGATCTAACGATCTTGTGTGTTGTTGAAGAATCCAAAGACGTAGTTGCGATCGAGAAGACCCGCGAATTTCGCGGCCGCTACCACGTACTCGGTGGCGCCATCAGCCCGATCGAAGGCATTGGCCCAGATGCTCTGCGGATTCGCGAATTGATCGCACGGCTTGCCGACGGCGCGATCACCGAAGTTATTTTGGCAACCGACCCGAACCTCGAGGGTGAAGCCACCGCAACTTATTTGGCGCGCTTGATCGCACCCCTTGGCATAGCGGTGTCACGGCTAGCAAGTGGCCTGCCGGTCGGCGGCGACCTTGAGTACGCCGATGAAGTTACCTTGGGTAGAGCTTTTGAAGGTCGGCGCCGGGTGTAGGCGGTGTCGCTTTCAGTTGTTCGACACTACGGAATTAGGGGCCCAGGCAGCCGAGAGGAATAATCCAAATGCCGTCCGGGCGCAGGTAGGCATATTCGGTAGTGGTGACCACCGCGAGGGCCACTGGCGGAGTTGCTATCCGGGACCGCGCAAGATGCAGCAGGCTCTTGGCGGCTTCGTCAATAAGGGTGCCACCGAGTTTGACTTCAAAGGCGGCCCAGCGACCATCTGTGTGTTCGACAATGAGATCTGCCTCAAGGTGACCTGATTGTTCGCGGTAGTGATACACGCGGGCACCATTTGTTTCCGCGTACACCCTGATGTCACGTGCCACCAGTGATTCGAAGAGAAATCCGAACGTCTTGAGGTCATTTATTAGACCCTGTGGTGAGGTACCGAGCAGGCAAGCAGCCAAGGACGGGTCAGTTAGGTGCCGTTTGGGAGTGCTGGTGAGCCTGGTCCGCGATCGAAGACTCGGCGCCCAGGGCTCGATCTCATCAACGATCATTAGGCGTCGGAGTGCGTCAAGGTAGGGATCTGCGGCCCAACGGGACAGTGCGGCTTCATGGGCTTCCTCGCCACGGGCACGCCCAATTATTGTACTCAGACGTGCGGGGTGGGCGGTCAACTGCGCATAGGAGTACATGAATCGCCGCACTAGCCTCGGATTGCGATGTACACCCGTAGCTTCTTCAATGTCATGCTCTATTACTAGGTCGATATATGAAGTTATGAATTGTTGCGCAACTGCTAAATCTTCATTAATAAGCTGTGGCCAGCCACCGGTAATAACTTGCTTCGCATAGGCATGAATGTCTAGCTCGGACTGAGCGCTGGTCGGTGAATCCCCGGACATCAGGGCATCGAGTGAAATTACTCCGGTTGACTTTCGCTGTTCGAACATGGTCATAGGACGCATGCGCATCACGGTGATGCGTCCGGCGCCAGAGTGGCGTGCGGTGTTGTCGTTTGGGATGGCTGACCCGGTGAGAATGAACTGCCCTGGCGCCGATCTGTCGTCAACAGCGCGTCGCACGGCATCCCAGATGAGGGGGTGGCGTTGCCATTCGTCAATAAGTCTGGGAGTCGGGCCCGGGAGGACTAATCGAGGATCAATTGATACCGCGCGAACGGCGTCGATATCAATATCGAGTAGCACCTCGCTGCTTGCACATTGCCGGGCGGTTGCTGTCTTGCCGCAGGCTTTGGGCCCCTCGATCGCCACCGCCCCCAGTGCGGCCAAGCGGTTGCGTAGTTGCTTGTCGGCCAGCCGAGGCAGGTAATTAATCACTCGTGACCCCTCCCTGGTGGTATTGCTGACAAAACAACACTATAGCGCTAAAACTACAAGTAACAAAAAAAATAGCCTACATTGAACGATAATATGAGACTACCCTTGCCATTCCTACGTCGGCCAATGTCAGAAATCTGTCCCCAGCAGGCCTAATACCGCGCCCAGGTAACCCCGTGCCCAGGTAACCCCGGGCCGGCTGGCCCGCAGAAGTGCATAGAATTTCCTTTTGTGTCCTTGATTGTGCAGAAATTCGGTGGTTCCAGCCTGGCCGACGCGGCGAGCGTCAAACGGGTGGCCCAGCGCATCGTCGATACCAAATTGGCCGGGCACCAGGTAGTGGTAGTGGTTTCGGCAATGGGCGACACCACCGACGAACTCCTTGACCTCGCCGAGCAGGTCTCTCCAAACCCCCCGGCCCGTGAGCTGGACATGCTCCTAACTTCCGGTGAGCGCATCTCGATGGCCTTGGTGGCGATGGCAATATCAGATTTGGGGGCCGATGCCCGGTCATACACCGGATCACAGGCCGGGTTGATCACCGACTCCGCCCATGGTGCGGCGCGCATCATTGACGTCACACCGGGTCGAATTCAAGAGGCACTGGCCGAAGGCGCGATCCCGATTGTGGCGGGCTTCCAAGGCGTGGCCCAAGACACCAAAGACATCACCACCCTTGGTCGAGGCGGCTCAGATACCACCGCGGTGGCATTAGCAGCAGCCCTTGAGGCGTCGGTCTGCGAGATCTACACCGATGTCGACGGGGTCTTTAGCGCCGATCCCCGCGTCGTGCCCTTGGCCCGGCAGGTGCCATATATAACTTATGAAGAAATGCTTGAACTAGCTGCCGTGGGCGCGAAAGTACTGCACCTGCGTTGTGTGGAATACGCCCGGCGTTTCGATGTCCCAATTCACGTGCGCTCATCCTTCTCCGATCGAGAGGGCACATTTGTTTTGTCACCGGCTGCAATCGCAGCCGCGGTAGCCGAAGGAAGAGCCATGGAGCAACCCATCATTTCTGGAGTCGCGGCCGATATCAATGATGCCAAGATCACCGTGGTGGGTGTGCCCGATCAACCGGGCCGGGCGGCGGCGATTTTTGGCGCCCTTGCAGATGCCGGCATCAATGTCGACATGATCGTGCAGAACGTGTCAGCCGCATCGACCGGGCGCACCGACGTTACTTTCACCTGCCCTCAAGGAGTCGCGCAAAAGGCGACCAAGGCCTTGGAGATAGCGCAAGGCGCGATTGGTTTTGAGTCGTTGTTGGTTGATGATCAAATTGCCAAAGTTTCACTCGTTGGCGCGGGCATGCGCTCGCACCCTGGTGTTTCGGCAACCTTCTTTTCAGCCCTTGCTGAGGCCAGCATCAACGTCGAGATGATTTCTACTTCCGAAATCCGAATCTCCATCGTGACCCGCGTTGACGATGCCCAGCGTGCGGTCCAGGCGCTGCATACCGCATTTGGCCTAAATGCCGATGGTGAGGCTGTTGTTTACGGAGGGTCCGGGCGATGAGTCGTAAACCCGTTGTCGCGGTGGTTGGTGCGACCGGCCAAGTTGGCACCGTCATGCGCCGACTTCTTGATGAGCGCGACTTCCCGATGCAGCAGGTCCGGTTCTTTGCATCTGCGCGGTCAGCGGGCACCACCCTGCCGTGGCGCGGCGTCGAGATCGTCGTTGAGGATGCCGCGACCGCTGATCTAACCGGCATCGACATCGCGCTGTTTTCTGCCGGCGGGGCTTCGTCCAAAGCTCTTGCGCCTAAGTATGCGGCGGCCGGTGCCATCGTCATCGACAACTCATCGGCTTGGCGCATGGACCCGGACGTGCCGCTGGTCGTCAGTGAAGTTAACCCGCAGGCAATTGGCGAGGCCCGCAAAGGGATTATCGCTAATCCCAATTGCACCACGATGGCTGCGATGCCGGTATTGCAACCCTTGCACGCTGAGGCCGGGCTGCGCCGCCTGATAGTCAGTTCATACCAGGCGGTTTCGGGTAGTGGCCTCGCCGGCGTCAAAGAACTCGATGAGCAGGTGCGTGCTGCGATGAACCAAGACATCGCAGGTTTGACTCACGATGGCGGTTCGGTTACGTTCCCGCAGCCGCAGAAATACGTGCGCACCATCGCATTTAATGTCATTCCGCTAGCGGGCAATATTGTTGATGACGGCTCCCTCGAAACCGATGAGGAACAAAAACTGCGCAATGAGAGCCGAAAAATCCTTGGTATACCTGACTTACTTGTCTCAGGAACTTGCGTTCGTGTTCCCGTCTTCACCGGCCACTCCCTCGCTATAAACGCCGAGTTTGATCGCCCGATAACACCAGAGCGGGCAACAGCATTGTTATTGGGCGCACCCGGTGTCGAATTATCAGAAGTTCCAACTCCACTGCAGGCGGCCGGCGCTGACCCATCATTTGTCGGTCGCATCCGGCAAGATTCATCGGTGGCTGGCGGCAAAGGCTTAGCGCTGTTCGTCAGCAATGACAATCTGCGTAAGGGTGCGGCGCTGAACGCGGTGCAGATCGCAGAACTTGTTGCTGCCAAGTTGAATTGAGAAGCGGTGCGCTGGGAGCCCTTAGTTATCCACTAGAACGCGTAGGTGTTTAACACCTGCGTCTAGAGCCCCACGCACCCAGCCGTACGGTGCCTGCGCGGTCGCTTGAAGAAATTGAACGACCTCCGTAGTAATCACCTCGCCCGGTAACACATTTGCCACCCCCGGCGGGTAGGCCGCCAAGGTGTCGCCCGAGATGCGCCCAATGGCCTGCGCTGCAGGTACCACCTCGGCGTCCGCGAAATAAGCCTCACGCACATCGCGTGCGCGGGGCCCGGTCGGTGGCAAAATAATTGGTTGCCGAACTCTTTTCCGCAGAGATTTCGCGTCGGGCTCCGGCAATGCATGCAATGCATCAACCAGGAACCCCGCGTCCAGGCGGCTCCCAGCGCCCACAATTGCGACAATGACTGAATCGGTTGCCATCTCTACATGGATGCGACTACTTGCTTCTAGTAGCGCTCTTGCTTCGAAGCCCGGTACCCCGACTGAACTCGTATCGACCACCAGGTGAAGTGGATCCAAGGCAATCACGTCAGGTGAGGCGAGCATCGCTGGTGATGGATCAACAAATCTCCCACCCTCAGCGAGCAGGGCCCGCGCGAGATTCGCGTCGTTAATGCTGGCCTGAATTCGATCGTGGCTTAGGTAATAAAGGTCGCGTCTAGCCAGGTCAAGTGAACCGAACAAGATTGCCGACGGACTGGTGGTTTGCAAGGTCAGCAGTGCTCTGTTTACGCGAACCTCCAGGAGCTCCGCGAATGGACCATGCCCCAGATGCAGCATCGCTGATTGGGAAAGGCTGCCGGCAAGTTTGTGGGTACTCGAGATGACGAGGTCTGCGCCATTTGCCAGTGCGCTGGTAGGGAGGTTCGGATGAAAACCGAAATGACTGCCCCAGGCTTCGTCAACAACCAGTGGTACTCCGTGGCGATGCGCCACGACCGCGAACTCGCGCACATCACTGACCGCCCCAAAATACGAGGGCGTTACAACATATGCGGCAGCGGCTCCAGGGTGCAAAGCCAAGGCATCATCTAGTGCGGTAGGGGTAATGCCGTGGGCGATGCCTAGAGCTACATCAATATTTGGATTGACGAATTCCAAACTCAGGCCAGCCAAAATGGCGCCGTCAATTACCGAAGTGTGAACTGAGCGTTGCGCAACCACATGTGCACTTAGCCCGCGCAGGGCTAGGCAGGCTGCATTGTTACCCTGCGAGGCGCCGTTGGTGAGAAACCAGGTGCGCTTGGCGCCCCACGCATCAGAGGCAAGTTCAAGAGCCTCCTGCAATGGGCTGGCACCTGATGCCCCGGCCGCAGGTAGATCCACCCCTTCGGTGAACATCGGGATATCCATTGCCAGCAGGTGGCCACCTGCGAGTGAGTTAAGCGCCGGGTAGTTAGCGGGCTGATCTTGGTGGCCCGGGACACCCAATCTGGTCCAGCCCTGCTGGGCGTTTTGGTGCAAAGCTTCGGCGTATGGGGCTCGGGCGTGCCGATCATTTGGTTGGGGCATAACCCATTCATACCCCCGAAGCCTTATTGTTCCAACTACCCGGTTGGTGCGGCCGACAACAATCTGGCAAAAATGCCACCAGAACGTGCAAGTCAGACAACAATGAGGCAAAGTTATCTGAAATCACTTTTAGCGGAGGAGTCCCATATGCGTATTTGGAAAGCGGTAGCCACCGCAAGTATTTTGGCTCTGACCGGCGTTTTCGCGGTCGGCTGCGGTTCTAGTGGAGGAGCAACTGCTGAAAGTGCGGCGCCTACGGTGGCAGCCCCGGCGAGCGCTGCACCAACGGAGGCAGCTCCAGCACCGAGCGAGGCGGTACCCGCCGAGCCCACGACGTTGCTAGAACGGATTCAGCGTGACGGGGTGCTGCGAGTGTCAACCGATCCGGCATACCCACCGCAGTCCTCCTTTGACGACGCGACAGGGCAATGGGCTGGATTTGATATTGAGGTAGCGACCGAAATTGCTAAGCGCCTCGGCGCCGAAGTGCAATGGGAAACCCCATCATGGGATGTGCTAACCGCGGGTAAATGGAATGACCGTTGGGATATTTCAGTTGGCTCGATGACGATCACCGATGAGCGGGCGAAAGTTCTTGATTTCACGACCCCCTATTACTTCACTCCTTCAGGGGTTGCGGTCGGCGCCAAGAGTGACATCACCTCGATTGATCAACTGTCGGGTAAGCGGGTTGGTGTATGCGGTGCTTGCACGTACGAGTTCTACCTGAACCGCACCTTGAAGATCCCGGGCTTCGATTTCGAATTCCTAGTGCCCGAGGACATTGAAATAGTCACCTATGACACCGACTCCACTGGAATCCAGGACCTTGCACTCGGTCGCATTGACGCGATGGTGTCTACGATCCCGACCCTTGAAGAGGCTATCAAGAAGGGAAAGAAGATTACTTTGCTCGGGGATCCAATCTTCCAGGAGCCACTTTCGGTAGCCACCGATAAGAGTTCACTACTTCCAGTTGACACCCTCGTTGCGGAAATTAATACGGTCATTGAAGCCATGCGTGCCGATGGCACTTTGAGTGATCTATCAATGAAGTGGTACGGGGTCGATTTCACCAAGGGCGCTGGCTCCTAGCCACCAATGAGTAATACCCCGACGGTGGAGGCCGTGCCGCATCAGCGGCACGGCCTCGCGGAGTCTCTGGAGATAGCTAGCCTCAAGGTGCCCTTCCGGATTAAAGTCGCGTTGGTCTGGTTGGTTATCGGCGGGCTCCTGCTTATTGGGTTCTTGAAGAGTGGCTTTGACATCGCTTGGATGGGCGATCATGCAGCGGCGATTGTCAAGGCCGTCTGGGTCACCATTGCATTTTCTATCATTGCGATTGCCTGCGCTGTTGGATTGGCCCTCTTGGGTGCCCTAGGCCGAGTTTCACGAAATCCAATTGCGTACGGCGTGAGTGGTTTCTATACCTCTTTTTTCCGCGGCACCCCGCTCATTGTCCAACTATTTTTGTGGTACCTGGCACTGCCACAGTTGGCCCTTGGGCTACTGCCCGAGCAATACGCCACCTGGTTCATCTGGCCGGCCCAAGTTGCCGGCATTGTTGGCATCGCCTTCAATTATGGGGCCTACATGACGGAGATTTTTCGTTCCGGGATCGAGGCGGTACCGCACGGTCAAGCCGAGGCAGCTGCCGCACTTGGTATGTCATCGGGCCAGCAGATGCGCAGGATCATTTTGCCCCAAGCCACACGCATCGTGATACCTCCGACGGGCAATGAATTCATCGCGATGATGAAGGACACCGCACTTATCGGCCTCCTCGGCACCACGTTGATGTGGGCTGACCCATTTCGGATGGCGCAGCTCTCCGGCAAGGCTGACTTCCGGAATCTCGAAGCATTAATTGCCGCAGCACTTGTTTACTGGGGGCTAACCGCGGTGTTCTCCATCTTCCAACGCAAGTTGGAAGAACGCATGGGTAGAGGATACGTGCGCCAGAGCAAGGCCAAGACATGACCGAGCCGCTTGTTCGAGTTGCTGGGTTACATAAGTCATTTGGATCTTTAGAAGTACTAAAGGGCGTTGACTTGGAAATCGGCGCCGGTGAGGTCGTTGTGGTGTTTGGACGATCTGGGTCAGGTAAGAGCACGTTCTTACGCTGCATAAATTTTCTCGAAGATCCAACCATGGGCACTATTGAGGTAGCCGGGATCAAAATTGCCGCTGGAAGCCCCACTCGATTTCGGAGAAAACAGATTCAGAGTCTCAGGAAAACCTGCGGCATGGTATTTCAGCAGTTCAATTTGTTCCCTCATATGAGCGTGCTCGACAATGTAATGGAAGCACCGCGCCGTATCTCAGGGGATTCGGCCAAGGATGTCAAGGACCATGCTATGGCCTTGCTAGCTGATGTAGGCCTTGCCGATAAAGCCGCCGAATACCCGATTCGGCTTTCAGGTGGCCAGCAGCAGCGGGTGGCAATTGCCCGCGCATTAGCAATGAAACCGCAGGTCATGCTCTTTGACGAACCAACATCGGCACTTGACCCAGAGCTAATTCATGAAGTGCTTTCAGTTATGCGAAGCCTTGCCAAAGACCACTCCACAACGATGATTGTTGTCACGCACGAGATGGGGTTCGCACGTGAAGTTGCCTCACGCATGTGTTTCTTCCATGAGGGTGTCATCTTGGAGCAAGGCACGCCGGAGATGATGTTTGATGGCTCGCGATTGCCCGAGACCCAAAGATTTCTTAACGCAGTGATGTAACCCGAATTATTGGGATGTAACTGGGTAGTCGAAGGCTGCGTAGTCGCCAGCGTAGATTTCGGCTACCCGCGCGAGCAGTTCTGGTGTGTAATGCTCGGTTAGGTGCGCACCTGCATGAGTTGAGTTGCGGCAGAAGAATTGCTCTTGCACATCGGGCACATTTATTAACTCTCCGATTTGGTGCCAGGAATCCCCGAGCTGTTCGAGGTGTATGAGGGCGTCGTAGCGCATACCCGGTAGCCCTAGATGATCGGCCTGCCGCCTCCAGTGCGGATCTTGATCGCGTGAAGCTTGAGCGCCGATCACCTCAATGAAATCCGCGAACGAAATATCAGCGGCCGATTTCGGTGCGCGGCCTTGTGCTGCCAAGATCTCGAAAATTGGCTGACTTTGCTGCAGGCCCTGCCGGATTTTTTCAAGATACCCAGAGAGCAGTCGTGCGGCGGGATCACGAACTACCGCGAAGCGGGTGAACTCGGCGGAGGTAAATAATTCCTCGAGTTGCTCGGGGGGTAATTGAAATGGTTTCACGAAGGGTGTCATCTTGGTTCGGTCATGCGGTGCCGCCTGCACTCGCTCTACCAACTTGGGTCCGAGCCGGGCTGCTTCGAGGCCACCCAAGGTGGCTTTCATGGTGCCGCACCCGGCCTTAGGGACTTCTACATAGGCGTACCGGTGGACCAGTGAGATGTGGGTGTGGGCATTGACCGAGCGCCAACCCATCGCTTTTACATATTCGGCGGTGACGGGTCCAAACTCCGCACGATCAGGCCGGCGATCTGGAACCGTCATGTGGCCCCCCTTCGCTCGGACTTGCACGTTTTGTCGGGCGTTCATTGCTGGGTGCTTGACCGGGGGCCGATCAGTTGATCAGCCCCCGACCTGGCGTCGGGGTGGCGGGATTCGAACCCACGGCCTCTTCGTCCCGAACGAAGCGCGCTACCAAGCTGCGCCACACCCCGAAGGACTTGCGGAGTCTAACGGAGCAGTGAGGGTGGTTAGCGGCTGGCAGGTGCTGGCTTCGTTAAACCGCGGTAAGCGTCAGCAAAGTGGCCTCGGGGGGGCAGGCAAAGCGAATCGGGGCATAAGGGGAGGTGCCGAGGCCGGCTGACACATGCAGATGGGCGGTGCCGTGACGTGATAACCCCCGCGCTCGAGCCCGGTCAAGATCACAATTAGTTACCAAGGCGCCTACGCCGGGAAGACGCAGTTGTCCGCCATGGGTATGGCCGGCAAGCACCAGATTTGCGCCATCGCCGGTCATGCCATCAAGGATGCGTAGATAAGGAGCGTGAGTGACGCCAAGAGCAAGGTCGGCCGCCGGATCGAAAGCGCCTGCTACCTCGTCATATTTATCGCGGCCAATATGTGGATCATCTACCCCTCGAACGTCAACGTGGCGGCCATCAACTTTCATGGTGGCTCGCCGATTACTTAAGTCAAGCCAGCCCACATCGGTGAGTCCGTTAACCAAATCCGCCCAGGGCAGCATCGGTCGATTTGGTTCGAGGCCGGAGGGCCCGGCGAGATAGCGCGCGGGATTTATTGGCCGTGGCGCGTAGTAGTCGTTACTGCCGAGCACAAATGCGCCGGGCAAGTCAAAGAGCGGGTCAAGGGTATCCATGACGTGGGGTACTGCATCAACATGCGAGAGAAAATCACCGGTGACGATGACGGCATCCGGTCGTAGTTCGCGTAGGGATTGCACCCATATTTGTTTGCGGCTCTGACCTGGTACCAAATGCAGATCTGATAGGTGCAAGATTCGCATGTCGGGTTGGTCGGCGGGCAAGGCAGCTACCGACACCCTGCGCAAAGTAAATGCCTGTGCCTCCCAGCGGGCATAGACCAACCCCGCCGTACCGGCAGCGAAAAGCCCCAATAGGGCCTTGGTGGAGCCACGCATAGGTTGATCGTGCCATCTATGGCCGCCGGCCTGCGACAATGGGGGCATGACTACCTCAAAGGCGCAATTACAAAGTGATCTAACGACCGCAATGAAAGCCCGGGATGAGCTCACCGTGGCGACCCTGCGCATGGTTCTCACCGCGATAACTAGTGAGGAAGTCTCAGGGAAGCAGGCACGTGAGTTAACCGATGATGATGTCTTGACGGTATTAGGGCGCGAGGCTAAGAAGCGGCGGGAGTCAGCCGAGGCTTATGACACCGCAAAGCGCCCCGAACTTGCCGATCGCGAGCGAGCAGAGCTCAGTGTTATTGCAAAGTATCTACCGGAGTTGATGAGTGAAGCCGAAGTCAAGGCGGTGGTTGATGCAGCGGTCGCCAAAGTTGCGGCCGATGGGGCCACTGGCCAAGCAGCGATGGGTGCGGTGATGAAGCTCGTGCAGCCGCAGGTTAAGGGCCGTTCCGATGGTGGTCAGGTTGCTGCACTGGTGCGCGGCGCATTAGGTATGTAGTGGTTAGGTATGTAGTGGTTAGGTGTGTAGTGGTTAGGTATGTAGTGACTAACCCGTCGGTGTGGGTGTCGGTACGACGGGGGCAACCGGTGTGGGTGTCGGTACGACGGGGGCAACCGGTGCCGGAGTAACCGGTACCGGCGCAACTTCTGGAGCCGGCTCGATGGGTGCGGCTGGATCCACGGGAATTGGGTCCGGTGCTGCGGGGTCAAGGCCGTCCGCATTGGAATTATCGAAGGTGAAAACATCACCTCCGGTTTCAACCTCGATTAATCCGGGCAGCGATGTCAGGCCGCGAGCCGGGCGCAAACCGTAATCAGCGGTTAGCACGAAATCTGTAGGCAAGGTACCTGCCAGTGCTGATTCCATTGCTTGTTGCCAGATCGGCCCGGGCAGGGTGCCACCAAATACCTGGCTGTAGTACTTGCCGTTGACCGTGACATCCTTCATCGGATACCCAAAGCCACCGCGCGGATCGCCAACCCAAACCGCCGCAGCGATATCGGGGGTAAAACCGCAGAACCAAACAGCGGCTGATTCATTTGTGGTACCCGTCTTGCCGGCCGCGGGGCGATCGGGCAGTGACATCGCACCGCCGGTGCGCCCTTGGATAGGGCCGTCGATAACACCGGTGAGCAGCGCGGTGACAGTGTCAGCAATATTTGGTTCGACAACCTGCTCGCATTTTTCGGGCGGTACCGGAAGCGACTTGTCAGTTCGATCGCGGATTTCTAAAATCACTCGAGGCTGGCAATGCATGCCATGGGCAGCGAAAGTTGCATAGGCATTTGCCATCGCAAGTGGTGTCACTTCCATGGTGCCTAGGGTGAAAGACGGTACCCGTAGCAGCGGCTCACCACTGCCACGGAAGACGCCCATCGATTCAGCGATTTCAGCCGGGCGGCAAAGCCCGGTGCGCTCTTCAAGTGCCATGAAGTAAGTGTTGATTGAGTATGCGGTGCCTTGCGCCATGCCAAATGTGCCGGCTCCGGTTGAGTTGCGCACGGTTACCGGTCCGAATGAGGCGCCGGTCTCGCAATTAACGAACCCTTCGAAAGTATTCGGTGACGGTGAGCGAATTGGTTCAAGTGGTGAGATGCCGGCTTCAAGAGCTGCCGCCAAGGTGAAGATCTTGAACGTTGACCCAGCTTGCATACCAATGGTGCCGTTGTATGCGCGATCGACGTTGTAGTTGTAGGTAGTGCGGCCGACGCCGGAGGTACCCCACAAGCGGTTTTGGGCCATCGCCAAGATGTTTCCGGTGCCCGGTTGCACCATGCTGATGGCTGCGGCGCGCTTACTCTCGTCAGTGATCGGGATCGCCTCGGTGACCGCCGTGAACGCACCAGTTTGGGCTTTCGAATCCAAGGTGGTGCGAATCGTGTAGCCACCACGGCGTAAAAATGCTTCGCGAACTTCTGCCGTATCACCGAAAGTCGGGTCGGTGCGAATTGTCTGCAACACGTAGTCACAGAAGAAAGGAGCGTATGAGGTGGTGCAGCCATTTGCGACACTATTTGGGCGAAGACTTGCAGCCATCGGTATCAAGCTGGCCCGCTGTGCATCATCTTGCGATACGTAACCTTGGTCGGACATTCGCTTGAGTACGACGTTGCGGCGCTTTTGGGAAAGCTCGGGATTACGCAGTGGGTCAAAAGCCACCGGCTGTTGCACGATGCCGGCCAAAGTCGCGGCTTCTACGAGAGTTAGGTCGGCGGCAGATTTCGAGAAGTATCGCCGGGCGGCTGCTTCGACTCCGTACGCTCCGCCACCGAAGTAAACGATATTTAGATATCGCTCCAGAATCTGGGCTTTGGTGTATTCACGCTCAAGTGCCAGCGCGTAACGCACTTCGCGTAGTTTGCGCTGTGTACTTTGACCTCGAGCAGCGGAGAGTTCCTCGGGGGTGGTTGCTTCATTAACGAGCACATTCTTGACGTACTGCATCGTCAAGGTCGATGCACCTTCTTGTACATCTCCGGCTGAGGTGTTACTTGCTAAAGCGCGCAGCGCACCCCGTAGGTCGACACCGTGATGGCTCAGGTACCGGGAGTCCTCGACCGAGACAACGGCCTGCCGCATCAGGGGCGCGACACTGAGTAAGGGCACTTCTACCCGGTTTTGGTAGTAGATCACGGCGAGTTCGGTGCCGTCGGCGGCCAAAATTCGGGTTCGCTCTGGTAGCGGCGGGGTAACGATTGAGTCGGGCAGGCTTTCGAAGCTTTGAACCACATTGCGGGCCGCAACTCCGGCGCCCCCAACAAAGGGCAGCGCCATCAGGCCCAGCAGCAGCCCAGCGACCACCGCGACCGCCAAGATGGCCCCAACCCGCACCAGGGCGCCCAAAAACCCCGGCTGGCCGTCAGGGGCCGGCTGGCTTCGGTCGGAGTCACCAGGAGGCTGCTGCATATTCATCAGACGTCCAGCGTAAGTCGTCAGGTTCCCCTGCGGGTGCCAGCCACACCCTCGGGGGAGGGCCCGGCGAAAATTGGTCTCGAAAAACTATTGACTCGGGCTATTGCAGAGGGGGATAGTTCACGTCACCCGGCGTAGGCAAACGGGTAGCTAGGTAGCAGTTAATCGCTGAAATCTATTGGGTGGAGCGAGTATGACGTTCAAGCGCGACTGGGCCGTTGACGCGGCTTGCCGGGGCACCGACCCCGACACCCTCTTCGTCCAAGGAGCCGCTCAGAAGCGAGCCAAGAACATCTGTCTGGGCTGCCCGGTGCGAACCGAGTGCCTCGCTGATGCCCTCGATAATGGCGTGGAGTTCGGGGTTTGGGGTGGCATGACCGAGCGTGAGCGCCGCGCCCTGCTGCGCCGTCGTCCAAATGTGACTTCTTGGCGCCTGCTGCTCGAGGCAGCACACGGTGAATTTGAGCGCCAGGTTATTTTGAACGAGACTACGGCTCGCGCCTCTTAGCTAGCAGGTCGCCAATTTCGCGCAGCCCTGAAATGTCATGAACGTCTTCGGGTAACGCTGGCACGGTGGTGGCAGCGACTCCTGGGTGAGCAGCGGTGAACCGCTCCGCTAAGTGCAGTTGCCGGGTGTAGATCCGCTGCCGGTTGGCGTGTAAGCGAAGTAAAGCTGCGGTTAGGCGCTCATGGGCACCTAGATTTTCTAGCTTCTCTAGCCTCTCGGCCGATGCGGTTGCTTGCTCGGCGGATAAATTCAGTTCATTTCCTTCTTGGACACGATTAAGTACCAGCCCGGCGAGGGGCATGGAATCCGTTTTCAGACGCTCGACGAAAAATGCTGCCTCCCTGAGCGCATCGCGTTCGGGAGCCGCAATTACGACGAATGAAGTGCCGGCAGCTTGTAGCAGGGTGTAAGTCGCATCGGCGCGTTCACGAAAGCCACCGAAAGTGGTATCAATAGCTGCGACGAAACTTCCGACGTCGGCAAGTACCTGTGAACCAAGAATCTTATTCAGAACGCTCGTGAACAGTCCGAAGCTGAATGCAGCTATCTTGCCTATCCCGCGGCCAGCTCCGCGCGCGGGCGCCGTAAGAATGCGGATAAAGCGGCCGTCAAGAAATGACCCGAGGCGTTCAGGAGCATCCAAGAAATCAAGGGCACTGCGCGATGGGGGGGTGTCAACAATGATGAGATCCCAGCTGCCGTCTTCATCAGCCTTAGCGCGCAGCTGTCCGAGTTTTTCCATTGCCATGTACTCCTGCGTACCGGCAAATGATGACGACAGTGCTTGGTAGAAGGGGTTTTCAAGAATCGCCTGCGCTCGCTCAGGATCAGCATTCCCTTCTACGACCTCATCAAAAGTGCGTTTCATGTCAAGCATCATCGCGTGCAGTGAACCTTTGCCATCGGGCCCGCAAACACCTTCAACCCGGCGCGGGGTGTTGTCGAGAACACTTAAGCCCATTGCTTGCGCGAGGCGCTTGGCCGGATCGATAGTTAACACACAAACATCGCGGCCCTGCTCAGCTGCCCGGAGCGCAAGTGCTGCTGCCGTGGTGGTCTTGCCGACTCCGCCGGCCCCGGTGCAAACGATGATGGTGATCGACATATCGCCAAGTAGTTCATCAATTTCAAGTACCGGCGCGTTGAGTTTCAACGAACACCAGCTTCGCGGAGCAAGTTGGCAAGTTCATAAAGCCCACCTAGGTCAATGCCCTCAGAGATTAGCGGCAAAAAGAATGTCGGGAGCCCGAGCTCAACGATGCGCTCACTCTCGCGGGCTTCGAGGTCGACGCGCAGGGCATGTTCATTGGCCTCACGCAATAGGGTCGAAACAATGGCGCCGCCACTATCGCCGAGCCCGGCTTCATTTAGGCACTGCTCGATTATTTCCGCGGGCAAGGTGCCACTTCGTGCCTCCTGAAGTTGCTCGCCCGTGAGCATCGGTTGGCGAGTCATGTTGACGAAGATGCCGCCCACTGGCAAATGCGCAGCGCGTAGTTCGGCTACTCCATCAGCGGTCTCTTGAACCGGCATCTCTTCCAGCAATGTGACAAGGTGAACCGCGGTGCGCGGCGAAGAGATAACGCTCATCACCAAATCTGCGTGATTTCGGATAGGCCCGACTTTTGCTAAGCCCGAAACCTCGGAGTTCACGTTTAGAAATCGAGCGATGCGGCCGGTTGGTGGCGCATCGAGCACGATGGCGCTGTAGGCGTTGGGCGCCCGCTTGTCGATCCGTCGCACGACCTCACATGCCTTGCCGGTTAAGAGCACGTCACGAAGGCCGGGGGCGATGGTGGTCGCAAAATCAATTGCGCCCATCCGCCGCAATACTGATCCGGCTCGGCGCAAGTTATAAAAGATGTCAAGGTAGTCAAGTAGTGCTTCTTGGGCATTTATTGCTAGCGCCCAAACCTCTCCGCCGCCGGGTGCTACCGCGATTTTACGTTCCTCGTAGGGCAATGGAGGGGTGTCGAATAGTTGCGCGATGCCTTGGCGGTCTTCGACTTCCATCAGCAAAGTGCGCTTACCTTGATGGGCAAGGGCTAGAGCTAAAGCCGCGGCAACAGTTGTTTTACCGGTGCCACCTTTACCGGAAACCACGTGCAAGGCCACGCCTGGCCACATGAGGTCCTTCACTTAACCAGTCTAAGTGCAGCCAGCGGCCTCGCCCACTTCTAGGACGAGTACTACTCTGCGGTATGACCAAATGGGAGTACGTGACCGTACCGTTGCTAGTTCATGTGACAAAGCAGATACTCGATACTTGGGGTCAAGATGGCTGGGAGCTCGTGCAGGTGGTGCCCGGGCCTAATCCGGAGAATATGGTCGCCTACCTAAAACGTCCGCTCGCCTAATCTCAAAGGAGTCCGTGATGGGCGCACGATCAAGTGTTGAGCAACGTTTAGCGGCCCTTGGCTTGGCAGTGCCCGAGGCCCCGCCGCCGGTAGCCGCATATGTGCCAGCCGTGGTCACCGGTAATTACGTTTTCACCTCGGGTCAACTGCCGTTCGTTGACGGTAAACTTCCAAGAACCGGCAAAGTTGGTGCCGAAGTTAGCCAAGAGGATGCGGCAGAATTAGCGCGGCAATGCGCACTAAATGCGATCGCTGCCTTGAAATCTGTGATCGAGGATCTCGACCGAGTTGTTCGCGTTGTCAAAGTCGTGGGTTTCGTCGCCAGTGCCCCTGATTTCACCGGCCAACCGTTCGTCATGAACGGTGCGAGTAAGTTACTCGTTGAAGCTTTTGGTGATGCTGGTGTGCATGCAAGATCCGCGGTGGGCGTCGCCGTGCTGCCGCTGGATTCACCGGTCGAGGTTGAGCTGGTCGTTGAGATTTCTGACTAAGTGATGGAGATAGCAGAGGCCTGGCCAGCGGCCACCGTAATTTTACTTCGTGAAGTTGAGGGTGGGTTCGAAACCTTCTTAATGCGCCGCTCTAAAACCATGCGGTTTGCACCGGGCATGTATGTCTTCCCGGGAGGTCGGGTTGATGATGCTGACTTCACCGGCGACGAGCTGATTACCGGCTATATCAACTGCGCAGTACGTGAAGTCTTGGAAGAGACCGGGGTCACGCTGCCAAACGAAACCGGTGACCTCGTTCTCGCTGATCACTGGGTGACTCCCGAGTTTGTGCCGAGCCGCTATAGCGCCCGGTTCTTTCTAGCCCGGATGCCCGAAGCACAAACAGCGACTTCCTTGAGCACCGAGACCGACTTAGTCACCTGGCTATCCCCTGCGGCTGCGTTAACCGAAAGCGCGGCCGGGCGTCTGCCGCTGCTGCTTCCAACGCTGATGGTCCTGCAGTGGCTGGCTGAGCACGACAGTGGGCATGACATCTTTGCGGCGGCGCGCAACCGCGAAATCAGGCCGAAGTTACCGCGACCAAGCTTTGCCGCCGATGGCACCGAGGTTTGGGCCATCGTTGATGCTGACACCGGTGAAATTCTGCTGGACAATCAGCCAGCGCCAAAATTATCCGAACTCACGGGGCTGCATCGGTGACCGGTCGAATACTGCCCTTCATCGGCTCAACCGATGAGTGGGCCAGTGGGGTAAAGACAATTTCCGCCACTTGCGAGTTGGCTCCCAACGCATCGCCCTGGACTCTGGACGGCACTAACACATGGTTACTGCAAGCACCGGGTGCGACCGAGGCGATCATTGTCGACCCCGGCCCAGCTGACGAAGACCACCTGCTTGAAGTTGTTGCAAAGGTGGCCGCACGCGATGCGCGCATCACTTCAATTCTCTTAACCCACGGTCACATTGATCATTCGGCAGGGGCCAGGCGCCTTGGTGAATTAACCGGTGCGTCAGTGCGCGCCGTGGATCCAATGCATCGCTACGGCGGCGAAGGCTTAGCGGCTGGTGATGTTGTCATCGCTGGCGATCTCGCAGCACACGTGATTGCAACCCCCGGCCACACTTCAGACAGTGTCTGCCTCCTGCTACCTGAAGAAGGCTCGCTACTGACCGGCGATACGGTTCTGGGCCGCGGCACCACCGTGGTGGCCTGGCCCGATGGGCGCCTCAGTGAGTACCTAGTGAGCTTGGCCCACCTACGTGATCTTGCCGAGAGCCAAGGGATTGAGAACATTCTGCCGGGGCATGGGCCGATCCTTGATGCCCCAACAAAGATCCTGACGGCGTATCTCGACCACCGCATTGCCCGGCTTAATGATGTGCGTGCCGCGGTAGCAGCGGGCGCTATTTCGCCAGCCGAAGTTGTTGCGATCGTATATGTCAACACCCCGCGCGAATTGTGGCCGGCAGCTGAGTTATCGGTGCGCGCCCAATTGCAGCACCTTCGTGATGCCGGTGAAATATCTGCAGAAATTAATTAGCGAGCGCGGCGGCCAAGGCGCTCGACATCGAGCACCATCACTTGCCGTGATTCAAGTCGGATCCAGCCACGCTGGGTGAAGTCTGCAAGGGCTTTGTTGACAGTTTCGCGCGATGCCCCAACTAGTTGCGCGATCTCCTCTTGGGTCATGTCGTGGGTTACTAAAAGGCCTTCGGGGGTTATCTCACCGAATTTCTCACCTAAGTCCATCAGCGCTTTAGCCACGCGCCCGGGTACATCAGAGAAAACTAAGTCCGCCATGGTCTCATTGGTGCGTCGCAGCCGGCGGGCCAAACCTTGGAGTAAGGCACTTGCCAGCTCGGGGCGGCCGGTCAACCACGGGCTTAGCTGGTCGTGGCCCAGGCCAGCTACCACTGCATCTGTCAGCGCCGTCGCGGTTGATGCGCGCGGCCCGGGATCGAACAAGCTAAGTTCACCGAACATCTCACCGGGGCCGAGCACCGCGAGTAGTGATTCGCGGCCATCAACAGAGGTGTGCCCCAATGTGATTTTGCCTTCGAGGATTACATAAAGACGATCACCGGGCTCACCCTCGGCAAACAAGATGCCACCTTTGGTTAGACTTTGTTCAGTAAGTGAGGCGCGCAAAGCAGCGGCGGCATCGGGCTCCAGGGCGGTGAACATAGGAGCCTGCATAAACACGTCTTCCATGGTCACCTCCACGAATCTATGTTGCCGGCCTGCGCCACTTGCTGAAGGCTCCCCATTGTGCCGTATTGGGATAAGCCGCCGTAACCGCGGGTGCGCCTACCGAAAAACTCGATCCCTGTCGTCATACGCTGGGGGGATGGAAGATCAGGTGGCCACCAAGAAGCGTGCCCGCTTGATGTTGACTGCGCTGGCCAAGCAATACCCGGATGTGCAATGTGAATTAGATTTCACCACGCCACTTGAGTTACTTGCCGCCACCGTGCTGAGCGCCCAGTGCACTGACCGCCGAGTTAACAAAGTTACTCCGCAGCTGTTCGCCAAATACCCGAGCGCAGCAAGTTATGCCGCTGCCGATCGCGCAGACCTAGAAGCGCTAATCGCCTCCACCGGATTCTTCCGGCAAAAAGCATTAACGCTGCAGGGCATTGGTCAAGTACTTTGTGATCGTTACGGAGGTGAGGTGCCAGCCTCACTTGATGAACTTGTCACGCTGCCTGGAGTCGGCCGCAAAACCGCAAATGTGGTGCTAGGTGAAGCATTTGGCGTGCCGGGCATAACCGTCGACACCCATGTCGGACGCCTGGCCCGTCGTTTTGGTTGGAGCGTCCAGAGTGATCCGAATAAAGTGGAAGCCGATCTCATTGCGTTATTCGCCCGCAAGGATTGGACTCGCATGTCGCAGTTGGTGATCTGGCACGGACGCCGCCGTTGTCACGCTAAGAAGCCAGCGTGCGGCGCGTGCAATATTGCGCGGTGGTGCCCGTCATTTGGCGAGGGCCCCACCGACCCAGAAATTGCGGCGAAACTAGTTAAAGATCAAGGCCCGGCATGACCACTTGGTCGCGCGTAGGCATCGTGGATGAGCCCGTGGCCGCTACGTTGCCGCTTTGGTTACAGCCGGTGGTCGAAGTAATGCGCGATATCACGGCCGGAAGTATTACGAGATTTGTGCCGCCGGATGACCAAGGCCGGCACTCCGCGGTATTGGTACTTCTGGGTGAAAGTGAATTAGGCCCGGATGTTTTATTGATTCAACGCGCAAGCACGATGCGCGCCCATGCGGGTGAGCCAGCTTTCCCCGGTGGAGCACTTGATGACACCGACACGAACGCAGCTGCCGCGGCCTTACGCGAAGCACAGGAGGAAACTGGTCTGGATCCTGCTGGCGTTGTTATTTTTGGGCAATTACCTGACTTATGGTTGCCAGTTTACGATTTCGTCGTGACACCCGTAATGGGTTGGTGGCGCGAGCCCTCGCCGGTACATGCGCAAGATCTGGCCGAAGTCGCTGGCGTTTACCGGATTCCGGTTTCTGAGTTAACAGATCCAGCGAACCGTTACCAAGTGCAGCATCCATCCGGCTATATCGGGCCGGGCTTTCAGGTACGAAACATATTGGTGTGGGGTTTCACCGCCGGGGTGCTCTCGAATCTATTCGATCGCGTGGGGTGGTCGCAGCCATGGGACTCCGAGCGCATAGTTGAAATTGATGCCACGTGAACATCGTCGACTGGGTTTTGATCGGCGTACTCATTGTTTTTGCCTGGGCTGGTTGGCGCAAAGGCTTTGTCGCGGGCCTGCTTTCATTTGTCGGCTTCATCGGCGGCGGCCTCCTGGCTGCGTTCCTGTTGCCCGACGTAATTGTTGAGCACACAGACTCTGGATTCATTCGTGTGGCGGTGTTGGCCATCGCTATCGTGGTCTGCGCAATTTTCGGCCAGCTTGTTACCTCATATGTTGGCCGGCGACTGCGCGGCGGTCTCACCTGGCGCCCGGCGCGGTTGGTCGACAGTTTGGCGGGGGCAGCGCTCAATGTACTTGCCGTGGCGATTGTCGGCTGGATTGTCGTAAGTGCCGTGGCCTATCTACCGGAGTCAACGGTGACCACTAGTGTTCGCCAGTCACCGGTGCTGATCGGACTCGACAAACTGGTGCCTGACATCGCGCGCAATACCTTCACCAATCTGCGCGATGCCGTAAGCGCGACCGCGGTGCCGAGAGTATTTTCGGGACTAGCAGAGTTCACCGGCCCTGATGTAGAAACTCCTGATGCGCAATCTGCGAAGGCCGGGGGTGTGCAATCCGCCCGCGCGTCGGTGGTGCAAGTGAGCGGGGATGCCAAAGCGTGCTTGAGTGAGATCAGCGGATCAGGTTTCGTGGTTGCTGCAGGTTATGTGCTGACTAACGCGCACGTGGTTGCTGGGGTGAGCGAACCACGGGTGCAGGTGGCCGGCCAGGGCGAGTACCTTGCGGCAAAAGTTGTCGCGTTCGACCCGAAGCTTGATGTTGCCGTTTTGCTCGTACCTAAACTTCTTGCTGCCCCACTTCCGTTAACCGACAATCTCGCCGCATCGGGTGACCCGGTGGTTGCACTGGGCTTCCCCGGGGGCGGCGATTTCACAGCAACACCGGCTCGTATTCGTGCGGTGATCACCGCACGGGGCGATGACATTTACGGCCAGGCGGGAGTCGAGCGCGAGCTTTACGCCTTTCGCGGCCAGTTGCGGCCGGGTAATTCAGGGGGACCGCTGCTGCGCCCAAATGGTGACGTCGTCGGCATGGTGTTTGGTGCCGGGGTCGGTGACTCGAAGACCGGCTATGCGATTACCGCACCGCAGCTGGCCAAAGCAATCGAAGCCGCGGTAAATCGCACTGACGAAGTGAGCACCGGCCCCTGCAACTCGTAGCCAACCGACACAAACGTTAAACCTGCTGGAACCGTCAAATTTTGGGCGAATTTTGACGGAACGAGCAGGTTTAAGGCCCTGCCATGACGGAACGAGCAGGTTTAAGCCCGGATGCGCTCTGAACCTGGGTCATATGGTGAGCGCAGCGAAAGGGTGGCGGCAACTAAGGTGCCGCCGACATTTAA
>WLLZ01000080.1 GCA_009700485.1 Actinomycetota bacterium
GAAACCGCGGTCGCAGTTAACGAAGGGCCCGATTATGCGGGACCTTGGTCCTGTTCCCCTATGGTTTGCCTATGACGCTCGTCACTTACCCGCCGATCCGGGCGGTCATCTTCGATATTCATTCAACGCTAATCGATCAAGGCTCAGCCGCCCAATGGTTGGATGCCGCCCTTCGGTCCACCCCACACAATTTGACTAACCTAGAACGCACTGATTTAACTGACTTCCTTGACCTAATCTGGGAGGGCGCTCGGATAAGTGACCCACAGAGCCTGCGCGACCTCTCATTCGCCGATCATGAAAGAATTTTTCACGAACTGCTGCAAGCTGGGCCTGGGGTTGACCAAACACTCGCAGTATCCCTTTATGTGGTAATGCTCGATGTCTGGAAAGCCTATGACGACGCCGTGCCAACCTTGTGTGCCCTGAAAAACGCAGGCATAAAGATCTGCCTACTTTCAAACGCTGGCGTACCCATTCGAGACGTACTTGACCGTGATGGCATCACGCCGCTAGTTGATGCGGTAATACTCTCCTACGAGGTTGGTTTCGTGAAACCGGATCCACGCATCTTCAGCGCAGCCCTTGCCGCCATTGAATGCGAGCCAACAGAGGCATTAATGGTCGGCGATAGTGGACGCGATGACACCGGTGGCACAGGGCTTGGACTCCGCACCCTCATCCTCCCGCGCACCCGAGGTCCAGTGCACGGGCTAGCGTCAGTTACCAAACTGGTTCTGGATAACTAAAGCCGTTTGCGGCAGTGTTCGTTAGCTCGCACTTAGCGACGGTACTGCCGATGCTGGTGCGGGCGCCGACGAGGAAGGTGCGGGCGCCGCCGAGGAAGGAGCCGTAGACGGAGCCGAGGACGGTGCCGCCGACGGAGCCGAGGACGGTGCCGCCGAAGTAGCCGGCGCCGCAGAAGCGCTAGCCGATGGCGATGGCGATGGCGATGGCGCGAGCGGAGCTGACCCAGTGACAGCACCAATCGAGCACGGTGCCGTGGTGCCATCACTGCGGGTGTAGGTGCAGGTGGTCGGAGTTGAGGTTCCGCTCTCACCGAAAGCCACCCCCGCATCACTGGTGGTCAGCGTCAACTTCCCGTTAGCAACTACGAGGCATCCCGGTTGCGTACACCCGGAATCTGATTGCACCCAGGTAACCGTGCTACTCCAGGGAGACAACACCACGGTAAACGGGTAGGGCTCGGTCGACCCATTGACTGAAATCGTGGTCTGACCTGACGTGCGTGCAATGTCAACACCAACGGTGCCGGCCGGTGGCGGTGTTGGCTGCGGTGGGCCCGGTGGGCTGGTCGGGCAAGGGTTGCCGCTTAGGCCAGCCTGGAAGCTACTCACAAATAAATAACCTGGATCTGCCTCGGGTGCTTGTGGGCCCACTTTCCACCAACCTAGGCTGCTCACGTTGCCAGCTTTGGCGATTGATGCACCTAGGGCGCAGGCATTCGCGGTCGTGAAGTCTTCACCCGAGCCCTGTGCGCCAAGTGCTGGAGTTACGCCGACCGGGAGGTTAGGGAACTGCCCCTGCGTGGCCTGCAGTGAAGCAAATACTGTCGCACCCATATCTGGCTCGTTAGAGCCGAACCACATGGCCATGGCATTGAGGCTCAGGTTCTTAACACCGGCGTTAACGAAGTCATTGACGACACTGACCGCTGCTTGAGGTAAACCATCAGGCAAGGTGCCGAGGGTCAAACTTATTTGTAGCTCTGGGTGCGCCTTTTGCAGGGCTGCCACCGCCCCCGCGCGCCGCTGGGAGTTTGCCTGGTTGTAAACGATGCCATTTGAAGCTTCGATGTCGAAGTCCAGGCGATCAAGGTTGAGGCCGCTGACAATTTGCTCGAATGCCGCCTGCAGCTTCACTACATCAGTGCAGTTGGCGCTGAGATCATCCGGTCCACCTTCTGGTGCAGATTGGCCACCGATTGATGGAATCACTCGGCCACCAGCTGACTGGAAAGCCGTGATAGCCGCGGCAACTGTGCCACCGGTGACCGGCTGATTGGCTCCACCCCACTGCGGCACGCATGGCGCTGATTGGGTAATGAACCCGGCCGAGAAGTTTTTCAGGCCCGTAGCGTTACCCATACCGACAAAGTCAGGCACCGGCCAGCCGCCCGCATCTACATAAGGTGCTACAAGAACATTAGCTGGCCAATCACTGGACGGAAGCGAACTTGCCCCGTCAATAAATAGTGATGCACTGTTAAATTTCAGCGGTGGAGTCGACCGCTGCGAGCCAACTACACCATTTAGGGTTTCGGAGATTGCTTCATCGGCCAAGATGGTGGCCGGATAAGAGACCACATTGCCGGTCATTGTTGGGTTACCGAGAGTCATAACAACTGAGTCTTCAGCCCCAGCCGGATTGAGCTCCACGAGAACCGCGTTTGGCGCATCACCTCCGAACGAATCATTCCATGAATTGACAACCGAAGAGGTACTGAGCACCTTTGCTGAGCGGACCGGACGATCTGTGAAGGCCAACGTGTTTGGGTCGACTCCGGTAAGGGCCAGCGTGTAACTGCCGTCAGCATTCTTACTGAGAAACCCACCATCAGCCGACTGAGAGAACAGCCACGACTCACCCGCCGAGGAGTCGGAAGCAGGCTTAGCTATCGACCACACCCCCAGCGCAGCAAGAAGAACAGCAGCAACAACAATCCCGGTGATCCAGCCTTCACGTTTTTTCATGTGGTGATACTGCGATGCAACTTTGAATAAAGCAAGCACAGCGCATAACCATTTTCTGAAGTTATGAAAAATGTGAGGGTAACCCCACCTTAAGCAGGAAATTTCACATAAAGACGCGAACCCGGGGCCAACTACCCCATCACTGATTCTTTTCGAACACCAACCGCAGGCCAATCAAGGTTAAATCAGGTTCGTGATGGGTAATTGTGCGCGACTCGGGCACCACAATCGGAGCCAGCCCACCAGTTGCCACAACCGCGGTCAACTCATCAAGTTCCTCGCGAATACGATCCACTAGACCATCAACTTGACCCGCGAACCCGTAAAGGGCACCCGACTGCAGCGCCTCTACGGTGTTCTTGCCAATTGGTGAGCGCGGGCGCACCAATTCAACTTTGCGCAATTGCGCAGCACGCTGGGCGAGGGCATCAAGAGATATCTCGATGCCAGGAGCGAGTGCCCCACCCAAAAACTCACCCTTCGCTGACACCACATCAAGGTTTGTTGAGGTGCCGAAGTCAACAACAATGCACGGGCCACCAAACAGGTGATGCGCGGCTAAAGTGTTCACGATGCGGTCGGCGCCAACCTCTTTAGGATTATCGGTCAAGATCGGCACGCCAGTCTTGATACCAGGTTCGATGATGATGGTTGGGATACCGCTGTAGTAGCGATCGAGCATTAGGCGCATCTCACTTAGCACCGCGGGTACCGTGCTACACATCGCGATACCGGTGACTTTTGACTGACCTTCGAGCAAGCCCCGGTACGTAAGCACTAATTCATCGGCGGTGGTGCGGCCATCGGTCTTTATCCGCCATGAAGCCGTCAGAGGCTCACCATCAAATAGCCCTAGTACCGTGTTGGTATTACCAACGTCAATGGCGAGCAGCACTTAGGCCTCCTGCCTTAAGTCAGCACCGATATCAAGAACCGGCGCCGAATGAGTCAACGCACCCACCGCAAGGTAGTCCACCCCCGTCGCAGCCACCGCAGCGGCCACGCCCAAACTGAGGCCACCCGAAGCCTCAAGTTTGGCGCGCCCGCCGGTGCGCTGCACCGCCTCATGAAGTTGGTCGACGGTGAAGTTATCCAGCAGGACCAAATCGGCACCCGCTTCCAGCACCTCGTCAAGTTGTTGAAGTGAGTCGACCTCGACTTCAACCGGCACCGCGGGGTATTTAGCCCGCACCGCCGCGAAGGCTTCGGCGACACCGCCCGCAGCCAATACATGATTGTCCTTGACCAAGGCGGCATCAGCTAGTGACATTCGATGGTTTTGCCCACCGCCGCAACGCACCGCGTACTTCTCCAGCGCGCGCATACCCGGCGTGGTCTTGCGGGTATCGCGAACAATCGCACCGGTGCCCGCAATCGCCGCTACCCACACCGCGGTTAGGGTCGCGATGCCTCCAAGATGGCCCAGCAGATTAAGTGCCGGGCGTTCGGCCCGCAACAGATCGTGGGTCGGGCCGGTTATCGAAATTAGTACGTCGCCACGTTCGACTCGATCACCGTCACCGGCCACGACTTTGATCTCTAGTGCCGGGTTCACACTTCCGAATACCGCTGCCGCAACCGGGATACCAGCAGCAACACCGGCTTGACGTGCCACCAAATCAAGGGTCGCGCGCTGATCCAGCGGCACCGTGGCAACGGTGGTTACATCCTCACCACCGGCTAAATCCTCGGCCAGGGTGATCTCAATTAGTTGTTCTACCGCAACCGGATCAAGCCCTGCGGCATTTAGCGCCGCGACAGTTGAATCATTCATGGGACCACCGAGTTCGCATCCACATTAATCCGCCTCGTCTCGAGCTGGCCCCGCTCATTAAGTCGTGACACTAACCGCACCCGCCACTTTTCATCGTCACGGTCTGGGTAGTCTTCGCGCCAATGCGACCCACGGGTCTCTTCACGTAGCACCGCATGGTGCACCAGCACGCTGGCGAGTGCATGAATGTTGGTGGTTTCCCAATCTTCAGTGCAGGGCTTAGCCCCCTCTTGGGCCTCAAGTGCTACCAGCTCCTTGGCGGCTGAGTCCAAGGATGCTTTACTGCGCAACACACCGGCATGTTGATCCATGGTGCGCTGGATATCTCTTCGCACCCGATTAGGCAACAACTCCTCGGTCGCAGAAGTCAACACCGGCTCACGTACGACCGGGTGCTCCTGCGCTAGCACATCGCCGATGCGGGTAGCGAAAACCAAACCTTCAAGTAGCGAGTTGGACGCCAACCTATTTGCCCCATGAACACCGGTGCAGGCGACTTCACCACAGGCAAATAGACCACTAATGGAAGTGCGGCCCCAGAGGTCGGTGAGTACCCCACCGGATGCAAAGTGTTGGGCAGGTGAAACCGGGATTAGATCAGTAACTGGATCAATGCCCCGAGTTCGACATGATTCAAGGATCGTCGGGAAGCGATGAACCCAACGATCCGCGCCAAGAGCTCGACCGTCTAGCCAAACATGGGCAGCGCCCGTCTCACGCATACGGCGCATAATCGCTTTAGCCACCACATCACGCGGCGCTAGATCAGCGAGTGGGTGCTCATCCACCATGAAACGATTGCCGGCGTTATCAAGTAGCACCGCGCCTTCGCCTCGAACTGCTTCAGAAACTAGCGGCTGCTGCCCTTGAGCCAATGGCCCAAGCCATAACACCGTCGGATGGAACTGCACAAACTCAAGATCAGCGACATCAGCACCCGCGCGCAGTGCTAGTGCAACACCATCACCCGTGGCAACATACGGATTCGTGGACTGCAAGAAGACTTGCCCAAAACCACCAGAGGCAAGGACAACACTCGGTGCCAGGGCTGCGCCAATGCCACCCCGTTGCCCGGTGCCAACCACGTGCAAGGTCATCCCTTGCGCCGCTCCGGTTTCATCCAGGAGCAGGTCAAGTACAAGGGCATTCTCGACTACTTCGATGCCCGCATCAGCGGCAACGGCCGCTACTAAGGTGCGCGAGACTTCAGCGCCCGTGGCATCGCCACCGGCGTGGGCGATGCGATCACGAAGGTGGCCCCCTTCACGGGTTAGCGAGATTTGACCAGCAGCATCAAGGTCAAAATGTGCACCGAAAGTGATCAACTCACGAACTGCCGCCGGCCCTTGTGTCACGAGTACCTGCACGGCCTCTTCATTGCACAAACCAACCCCGGCAACCAAGGTGTCCTGCAAATGCTCCTGGGGTGAATCATCTTCGGCCAATGCCGCTGCAATGCCACCTTGAGCCCACCGCGTTGAGCCCTCATTAACTTGCGCCTTGGTAACCAAGAGCACGGTTTTGCCTGCGGCCCGCGCATGCAGCGCAGCTGTAAGACCAGCGACCCCTGAGCCCACGACCACCACATCGGCGCGCGCGGTCCAGCCAGGTTTATCCGCGCGTAAACGCTGCGTGAGCCGCAAGCTACTCACCCCCGGTTCACTCATGCCCGCGCCCCCAAGTCACAGGATGCATTATCGAGCAACCTCGTGGCACCAATACGCACGGCCACCACAACCCGGGCCCGCCCACTAACGGGAGGTGGCCCAAGATCGGGCGCGGTCACCACGAAGTAGTCGACTTTTATTGCGGGCTCCTTTGCCAGGACCGCCAGGCCCGCGGCAATCGCTGCACCTTGCCCATCGTGCGCGGCAGCAACGGCGGCTTCAACCGCCTGCGGGATAAGGGCGGCACAGCCCCGCTCATGCTCGGACAGATAGCGATTGCGACTACTTAATGCCAGTCCATCAGTTTCACGCACCGTCGGAACCGCAATTACCTGGACAGGTACTTCACGGTCAGCAAACATCCTGGTAACCAGCACTAACTGCTGGTAATCCTTCTCGCCGAATGTCGCGAACCGAGCCCCGGTCAATTCCTGTAATTTGCTAACTACTGTCAGCATGCCGCCGAAATGGCCCGGCCGCGCAGCACCCTCCAAAATTAGGCCGATCGGCCCAGCGTCAAGTATTTCACTCGCGGGCAGTGCCGAAATGTCGTCGGTTCCATAAACATCTAGGGCATCGGGGGCGTAGACGATATCGACGCCCTCGGCTGCGCACACCTTGAAATCATCTTCAAGGGTGCGCGGATATTTTGTAAAATCTTCGCCTGCACCAAATTGCGTTGGATTAACAAATACCGTGACGACCACGGTGCCATCTGAGCCTACGCACTCACGTGCAACCCGCATCAGCTCTGCATGACCCTTATGCAATGCGCCCATAGTCATCACAACGGCAATTTCACCGTGACACAGCTTGGAGATTTCGCGATGGGTCTTAATGAGGATTGTCATCGCTCCTCCCCCAAGACTTCGAGCAATGGTTCAGCGGCCTGAGGGCTAAGTAACCCGGCGCCCACCGCACGGTCTGCGGTTAGCCGCCCCAAAGCTCGGTAACCAGCAGCAGCCTGTTCAGAAACCTGGGCGATTACCTCTAGGTGAGCCGCGACCGATGTGGCGTCACCGCGTGCCACCGGCCCCGTCAACGCCTGATCACCAAGCCGCAGCGCATTATCAAGTGACGCACTTAGTAGTGGTGCAATGAGTTGCTCCGGATTCTCAATCCCCGCAACTTTGAGCAGGTCGACTGTCTGCGCAACCAAGGTAATCAAATAGTTCGAACCATAAGCAAGTGCCGCGTGATACAGGGCGCGCGAGCCCTCCGGGACCCACACTGGGTCACCACCCATTTCAACAACAAGGGCTTCGGCAATCGGTCGCATCGCTTCGGCTGCTGTAACACCGAACGGGCAGTCAGCCAACCGGGCAAGATCAACACTGGTGCCAGTAAATGTCATTATCGGGTGGAGAGCAATTGGCACGGCACCATATTTGGTGACCGGGGCCAAAATTGAAATTCCGTACCGACCGGCAGGATGCACCCAAAACTGCCCGGGGTGCACATTTCCGGTCTCGGCCAGACCCGAAACCAAACTTGGCAAAGTGTCATCGGGCACAGCGACGAGTACCAGATCAACATCCTTGGTGGCCCCGGGCACATCGGTGATCGGTACCCTCGGTAGCAGCGCCTCGGCGCGCAACCTCGACAGATCAGAGACCGCCGATACGGCGACGACGTGGTGGCCGGCCCGGCGCAAAGCCGCGCCAAGGACCGCACCGGCGCGACCAGCACCGATGACACCGATTCTCAGCCGAGGCGGGCCAGATTCGTTCACAGGGTGAGCGTAGAGGCAGGGAATAACCCCGTACTAATCGCGCCCAATCAACCGTGTGCGAGCCCACTTCGACGCTAATCTGCTTTGTCGTGGTCAGCAAATGCACCTGGC
>WLLZ01000081.1 GCA_009700485.1 Actinomycetota bacterium
CCGAACTCGTGGGACTGCTCGAAACTAACCGCGGCCGCTTGGGCGCAGTCTGGTGTTGGGCTAACCGCCCTGAGCTACACGCAGTGGGACCAGACGAAACGCGTACCCGTGTCGGAGATTCAGCCCGGGGACCTAGTCTTCTACTTCGGCAGTGATGTCCATCATGTGGCGATCTACGTAGGCAACGGCAAGATGGTGAGCGCCTCCAACCCCTCAGATGGTGTCGAGATCATCGACTTCCTCGGCCCCTGGTACAAGGAGCGGTTCTCCGGCGTGGGCCGCGTTATCGGCTGATGATCACCCGAGGTGTCTCGAGCTTGCAGCACACCTCAGGGATGATGTGACGGTGATATTTCGCTTGCGGCTCTTGGTCTCTGTAGGGCTAGTAGGACTACTTGTTGCGAGTGCACCTGTAGCAGTATTTGCGAGCACCACTGTCGGCTGGCAAGACGTGCGTCTTGAGACTCGTGCGGTAAATGCCGCTGGCACCACATTTGCCTGGGCCGAGTTAGGCACTGGGCCGACACTTTTGCTGCTGAACGGCACGGGATCACCGATGTCGGAGTGGGACCCGAAACTACTTGCTGTGTTGGCTAAGAACCGTCGAGTCATCGTGTTTGACTACCCGGGCTTGGGACTTTCGGGTCCGGCGCCGTCGAAGTGGGAGTTTTCGGCCGCCGCCGATTGGGTAAACGAATTTCTCATCCAAGTTTCGCCAGGGGCGCCCGTCGATGTACTCGGGTGGTCGATGGGTGGTTTTGTTGCCCAGCAACTATCGATCAGACACCCCACATCAATTAGGAGGTTGGTACTGGCGGCAACGAATCCCGGTGGTGCTGCAGCGGTGCTCGGGCCGCTTTGGGTTCAGGAGGCTGATAGTAATTCTGAAGGCAGTATTAAGTCGTATTTGGAAACGAATTACCCAGCCACCAAAGTTGCTCAATCGCGTGGCCGCGCATTTATTAGCCGACTCGTTTCCGCAAATGTAGATGGCTCGTACCCGGATGAATCCGTACCGACTAAAACCTACAACGCGATGGTGGCGGCTGAGGATCCTTGGCTTCAGAGCAACGCAAATGCGAACGCTTTGCGGGCGATAAGCGCTCGAACGTTAGTTATCACCGGGGCTAAAGATGTCATTACCCCGCCTGCCAATAGTCGTTATATAGCAGGGGCGATGCCCAATGCGAAATTGATTTTGGTTTCAGGAGCCGGGCATTCTTTCCTTTTTCAAGAACCTCTTCAAGTGGCGTCGTCAGTTGCCAAGTTCTTGGATTCAGAATCCTGATCCACCAAGACAGGCCGCCGGCGTACCAGCGCGACACCAATCGTGGCTAGCGCAAACCCGGCAAGTGAAAGCGGCAGTAGTTGCTCACCAAAAAGTAGGTAGGCCTCGATCAAAGTCACCGGCGGTACTAAGTAATACAAACTCGACACCCCGGTTGCGGTGCCAACGCGAAGCAGCCAGAACATGAGTAACACCGCGCCAATGGACAGGGCTAAGACCAGCCAGGCCAATGCTCCGAAGAAAGTTGGTGTCCAATAAATAACGATGTCCTCGGTGAAGAATGCGAGGACCGCCAACAAGACACCCGCGGCCGCATACTGAACTGCGGTCCCAGGCAGCATTGGAATACCCGCCCCATACCGTTTTTGCAGAACAGTTGCTGCTGAAGAGGAAATAAGTGCGATAAGTGCGGCTAGCACCGCGAGCGGTGGGTAATCTTCCGGGCTGCCTTGATGCATGAGGCCAGGCGATAAAACGGTGATCGCTCCCAGTAGGCCCAAAGCGATACCGATCCATTGTCGTGTTATCAAATGCTCGCCCAGAGCTGGTCCAGCGAAAACCGCAACCAGTACTGGCTGCAGGCACACTACGAGCGCGGTAACACTGAGCGGCAACCCCATGTCGATAGCGACGAAGACACCTCCTAGATAACCGGTATGCAGAAGCACCCCGATAAGTGCCGAGCGCCGATAATCAGTGGCGTTGTTTGGCCAAGTGGAGCGCAGTAGTGCGGTCAGTACTGCAAGAAAAACAGCGGCGATAGCCAGCCGGATGGCAAGTAGCGCGAATGGTGGTGCGTACGGGAGGCCGTACCGGGCTCCCACGAATCCGGTGCTCCATATCAACACGAAGACCGCTGGCGCAGCAAGAGCCAGCAAGCGTTTCATAGCCTCAGGCTAGCGACCCGCGTTAGTCTAAAGTTGGGAGCATCACGTCGCCTGCAGTGCGAGCTTGCGCGTTGTGAGGAGGATGATGCTCAGGACGGAGAAGTGGAACATGACTAGAGCGATTCGCAAATGTACTCGCGCGTCAGCGATCGCGACGGTTGTACTACTGGTAATAATGCTTACTGCGTGCGGTCGCGAGATAAGTGGACAACAAGCTCGCGACAACGAAATGGGCTTGTTAATGCTTGCTGATGCAGATCGCCAGCCGGTGCCGGCGATAACCGGAGAGGGCCTAGATGGGGGCCCAATTGGCATCGCCGACTTCGGCGGCAAAGTAGTAGTTCTCAACGCCTTCGCATCATGGTGCACGCCGTGCCAGCAGGAGTTGCCGGTTCTGGCTGCCGCTGAAAAACAATATCCGAATGTGCAATTTCTGGGCCTTGATGTTCAAGACAATGACGAAGCCGCGCTCGGGTTCCTCGCTGCCGAAGGCGCCACTTATCCGGTGATCAAGGATCCTGCAGGCGACCTATTGGCCAAGTTCACTATCAATCCTGCCAAGGGCCTGCCCGTCACCTTCTTCATTGATGAACAAGGCAGGGTGGCTGGGAGAATTCTTGGCAAAGTAACCACCGAAAACTTGGCCGCCGCCATAAAATCACTTACGTAATGCACTTAATTGCACCTCACCTATACTTACCAATTCGCGACACGTAGTGGCGACAGATGAATGGAGTAAAACATGGCTGACGAAATCATTGAAATCGGCGAGGACGTTGAAGTAGACATCGTTCTGGACGAATCGGGTATGCCAATCGGAGCGATTGTTGATGATCTGATAGTCGCGACTGGCGCCGGGGGCACGGTTATCGATGAGACAATTGACGTTTTAGACGCTGATGGCAACCTAGTGCTCGAAGACGAAATTGTTTCGGTCTTTGATGCTGACGGTAATTTGCTCGCCGTGGAAGAGACTGTTACCACTATCGACTAAAGCTGTGAATTCGGTAGGCTGGCGCCATGCTCAAAGATATTGACCCACTACTAAGTGGCGAACTATTAAAGATCTTGGATGAGATGGGTCATGGCGACCAGCTACTGCTGTGCGACCGTAATTATCCGGCGGTGGCGTCTGGTCGTCCCGTTATTCGCCTAGGTGATGTTTCGGTGCTTAGAGCAGCGCAAGCGATCTTAAGCGTTTTCCCGCTCGACAGTTTTGTTGCGCATCCGCTGGAGCGCATGGAAGTAAATGATGACCCGAGCACGACGACGTCATTGCAAAATGAGTTATTGGAACTTGCCAGCCAAGCGGAAAGTCGCCCCCTTCAATATGGGGTAATTCCCCGACTTGCCTTCTACACCAGAGCTAAGTCGGTTTTTGCTGTCGTGCACACCCTAGAAGCGCAGCCTTATGGCTGCTTTATTCTGCAAAAGGGCGTTATCTTTGATTGAGGTGGCACCGCGAGGTGCTAGCCATCCAAGATTGGCGGAGCGGTGATGCACAGGTTTGGTTGCACCGCACTCGTGAGTCCGGTCGCACTCGCCATGGCGATAACGCTCGCCAGCCTAGGTGCGCAGCCCGCCCAAGCCGACTCGCGTAAACCCGCTGACATGGTGCTAAATTCCTTGCCGGTTTCGGTTGAAATGGCATCGGGCTATTCACGCTCACTATTTCGACATTGGACTGATGGTGACGGCAACGGTTGCGATGCGCGCAAGGATGTATTAGTTGCGGAAGCAATAACTGGTCAGGTAGTGGGTTGCACCGTGGTGGGCGGGGTGTGGCAATCCGTTTATGACGGCGTTAGCACCTCAAACTCGAGCACTTTCGATGTCGACCATCGGGTACCACTTAAAGAGGCTTGGGATTCTGGTGCTTGGCGGTGGTCTGCATCGACTCGTGAGGCATTTGCGAATGATCTGGGATTCGCGGATTCACTCATTGCGGTAAGTGCTTCATCCAATCGGTCAAAGTCTGATCGTGATCCCGCCGACTGGTTACCAAAATACGAGGTATGTACTTATGCGAAAACTTGGATTGCGGTGAAGTACCGGTGGCGGCTCGCGGTGGATACCACCGAGAAGTCAGCGCTGCAGCGGATCATCGGATCATGCCCGGGGCTAATGCTGGTACCTGACCTAGCGAGTATCAATACAGATCCAGGTGCCGGTCGCCCGAACTCGTCATCGCCGGCCCCGACGGCTTCGATGGCACCAACTGGTGGCGCAACCGACCCGCGCTTTCGCACCTGCGGTGAAGCGATCGCAGCTCGATACGGACCCTACGTAGTTGGCCGCGACGAGGAGTACTACTGGTACATCGATCGTGACAATGACGGAGTCGTCTGCGAACGCTAGCCCTCGTCGGGGCGCAGTTTGCGAAGGGACATAACCAGGGCCACGATCCAGCCGACGAGTGTCCAACCAAGTAGTAAATCGACCAAGCCAACACTGACGTGGGTGCGGAGATTTCGAACCGCAGCAATGGCCCATGGCAACATGTAGCCAGCGGTGAGGATTGCTAGCACTACCGAAAGTACTTTGGTGAAGGTACTTGTTTGGTAGCGATCGCTCACCTCGATATAGATACGTTGCTCGGAGGGTGACGAATCCGAGGAGCCGGGCGGTGGCATCGTTGAGTCGCTCATACGGAGGACATTAGCCTGTGCTCATGACACTGGTAGCCGGGGTTGATTCATCAACCCAATCCGTCAAGGTGGTGATCCGTGATGCTGATACGGGTGCGTGGGTTCGTGAAGCACGCACACCGCACCCCGAGGGCACCAGTGTGGATCCAGCCGCGTGGTGGTCCGCATTGCAATTGGCCTTCGATTCAGACTTCGGCGGGCTGCTCGATGGAGTGAGTGCGATTGCCGTAGCCGGACAACAGCACGGCATGGTGGTACTTGATGAGCAGCGCCAGGTAATTCGTCCGGCTTTACTTTGGAATGACACCCGGTCGGCGGTGGCCGCGGCCGATCTAGTTGCCGAATTGGGCGGACCAAAAGCTTGGGCTGTTGCGGTCGGCAGTGTTCCGGTGGCTGCATTTACCGTTTCGAAAATCCGCTGGTTGGCTGAACACGAACCGGAAAATGCTGCGAAAGTAAGTTCAGTGATGCTGCCTCATGATTACGTTACCTGGCTACTGGCGGGTAAGCCCGAGCACGCCACCACCGACCGCGGTGATGCATCGGGCACCGGTTATTGGTCAGCCGCAACAGGTCGATACCGCGAGGATCTCGTGGAGTTGGCACTAGGCCACGTACCTGAACTCCCTAGGGTTGCCGCACCTAATGAAGTTGTAGGTGAAACGGCATCGGGTATAAAAATTGGTCCGGGTACCGGCGACAACATGAGTGCGGCATTCGCCTTGGACGCCGGCCCGGGCGACATTGTTGTCTCCCTCGGTACGTCCGGTACCGCATTCGCTTGCTCGCTGGTGCCGTCGGCTGACTCGTCCGGATTCGTCGCTGGTTTTGCCGATGCGACCGGGCGTAATTTGCGGCTTGTCTGCACCCTTAATGCGGCGCGCGTACTAACTTCAACTGCGGCGATGTTGGGCGTTGATTTTGCGGGCCTGGCCGCACTTGCGCTTTCAGCCGAGCCCGGCTCGGGGGGCTTGGTGCTCTTGCCTTATTTCGATGGTGAGCGCACCCCGAATCTCCCCGATGCCCGCGGGTCACTTCACGCGATCACCCGCGATAACTTCACGCCGGCAAACGTCGCTCGGGCAGCGATTGAAGGTATGTTCGGCGGCTTGGCTGATGCGGTTGATGCGCTGGTGGCAGTGGGCGTCGTTCCCGGCCGAGTGCTACTGGTCGGTGGCGCTGCCGCGAACCCGGCGGTCGCTCAGGTGGCCGCGACGATGTTCTCGGTGCCCGTTGAGGTGCCACCGCCAGGGGAGTACGTTGCCGATGGCGCGGCGAGGCAAGCGGCCTGGGCCCTGTCAGGAACTATCAACCCACCCGAGTGGAGTGGTTTGCGGGCCGGGACAACCACGAGGTTGGGCCCAAGTCCGGTGCCAATTATTCGAGTGGCATACGCGGCCGCCCGTACCGACCTCTACGGGTAGCTCACCCCAAAATCGAATGTACATAAATGTTGGGGAGTACGTATTTGCGCGAATTGGCTACCGCTAGTTATGGCTAACGATTGACGCCTTACCCGTGGGAGGCTGGCGGATCAAGGCTGATCGTTTGACCGCTCGTTGCCGAAATGCGAGCCGCATCCAAAACTCTAAGGCTTGCTATGGCGTCATCAAGTAGTACCGGTGGCGTAGCGTTGCTGGTGATCGAGTCATAGACACCGGCATAGAACATGCCCCAGCCCCCGCGAGTGAACGGCACCTTGGACTCAATGGTTGCACCGTCAGGACTTGCCATGCGTATTAAAGCTACCGAACTAAGTGGCTCAATTCCCCAGGTGGCATCGGCGGGGGTGCGCCCGGCGCGAAGCTCTTCTTCTTGAGTGTCGTAAGCGCGTAGTAGCATACCGCCATTTGTCCCGAGTACATTGAATCGCGGTTCGGTAAATGCGGCGAGCAAGCTTCCGGTGAGATAGCTGACTGCACCACTAACGTGCGTTAATAGAATCAGCATGTCATCGTCAGCAGCATCGGCAACGCGAATCGAGCGCGTGATTGCGTAGACGCTAACTACCGGCCCTAGTAATTGGATCCCTTGATCAACAAGATGTGCGCCGAAGTCGAGTAGGAGTCCACCGCTGACGTTCGGGTCAGCGAGCTCGCGCCAGCCGCCCTTGGGTACGGCATGAAAGCGGTCGAAGTGCGACTCGAACCGGTGAATTCTACCGATCGTTTCTTGGTTCTCCAGGATCGTCAAGAACTCTGAGTCCCACCTCCGGTTCTGAAACGGGAATACCAGTTTGCCGGCAGCGCGCGCCGCATCGCGAATAGTGATGGCATCGGCGGCGGTGGCCGCTAGTGGCTTGTCGACCACGGCCGGTAGGCCGTGCTCGAGAGAACCGACCGTGTAGGGGAGGTGGGTGAGATTAGCCCCGGCCACCACAACCAGATCGAAATCAGCGGCTTCAGCCCAAACACTTTCGACAGAATCCAAGATCTCAGCCGCTGGCAGATCCCCGGCGGCCTGCTCGCGGCGCTCTGGATTGGCGGTTACGACCGCGGTGATCTCGAGCCCAGCGGTGGCTTCAATAAGTGGGCGGTGAAAATATCGGCCTGCCAGACCGTAACCGAGTAGGGCAATTTTGAGATTTGCTGGCACACGATCAGTAAAGCACCTAGGTACCGGGTCCGGGGGGTCGGCCCTATCCCCCTAAAAGTTCGCCCGCTCTCTCCAGCTGCGCGGCTTTTAGATTTCCCGCAAATCCAACGTATTTTGCTGATGAGGGGGCTGATTCAGTGATCCGCTCACTTAGTAGACGTATACGCGGGTTGCAAGCCCTGCCTTCTTGAACAGCCATGCTGCCTTTTTTAGGTCGCGCAAATTGACGCAGCCATGGGAGCCGCCGAGATAGCCATCGGAATCGAAATACGGGGAGTAGTGGACGGCTTGATCCCCGTCATAAAACAGTGAAAACGGCATCGGGGTTTGATAACGCGAAGATACGTGATCGCGGCTCTTCCAATAGACCTGGTAGGAACCAGGTGAAGTTCTTTGGCCCGAGACACCAAACCTTGCGTC
>WLLZ01000082.1 GCA_009700485.1 Actinomycetota bacterium
CGCACGGTCACCACGTGGCTGCACGCGCAGGCCGCCGTAGAGGAACTGAACCGCCACCGCGGTGACAAGTGACAACATGGTCACCGCGAAGCCGAAGTCCAGCAGGAAACGAATGAACGGCATGGTGAAGGTGTAGAAAGATAAGTCCAGGCCAAATTGGGGATCGACAATTCCGAAAGCGGTGGCATTACGCCAAAGCAAGAACGTGCCCCACTCAGAAGCTGCTGCCAATCCAGCCATCAAACCTAGGCCAGCGGCGGCAACTATCGTCACCCGCTTGCGATATGGATCCAAACCCATCCGGTATCGCTCAAGACTGGCTTGATCCGGCGTCAGGCCGCGAAATGTCGGGCGCGTTCGCCAGGCCCACCACATGACCAGCGTGATTATTAATGCCATGGCAATGCCAAATGAGAAGAACAAAATCGCACGGGTTTCAAGCGAGGTAGTGAATACCTGTGTCATCTCAACAGACTGGTACCACAACCAATCCGTATAGAACCCGGTGAATATTACGAACGCGAGGACAAGCGCTCCCAAAACAATCAAAGTCGGAAGCAGCAGCCCCCCGCGACGTCGAGGGCCCTCCCCTGAGGCTCCCGCGGATCCGCTCATACCCGGCATATTGAAAGTCACGCTATGAACCTACGGCACTGACCGGGCACGAAGGAACAGTGCCACCGCTAGTCCAGGTTTCCAGAGCCTTAACAGCATCGGTCAAAGTCGTGATCGGGGTAACGGTTAAGCCATCAGGAACAAAACCCTCCGCCTCCTTGCAATGCATTGCCGGGATCAAAAACAGTTCGGCTCCGGCCCCGCGGGCCCCGGCAAGCTTCTGCCGGATGCCCCCGATAGGACCGACGGTGCCATCAGGCGACATGGTGCCCGTACCTGCAATGTGGCGGCCCTTAGCCAAATCACCCGGCGTCAGTTTGTCGATAATGCCAACAGAGAACATCGTGCCGGCGCTCGGGCCACCAACGTCTTGGAGGGTGAAGTTGATGTCGAACTCGGCCGCATAGAACACGCCCACACCGATGCCGATATACGGGGTACCTGGCTTATCTGGATTGTCAGCAGAAGTCACCGAAACGCTCTCGGCCTCTCCATCTCGATCAATTGCAAATTCAAATTCGGTACCAACCGGGCTTGACTGCACACTCTCACTAACGTTCTTAGGCTCAGCAACTTCGACGCCGTTGACCGAGACGATCTGATCTTTGGGTAGTAGGATGTCCGCAGCTGGTGTATCGGAGTACACCGCGGTAACCACAACTTCAGTCTTAAGGGGCAATTTCAAGTAATTCAAAGCCGCTGCGATTGCATCCGACTCTGAAGTGTTGAAGAGCATCGCTTGGCGTGTTTTTACATCTTCACCCGAAACGTCATCTGGATAAATCAGTTCACGCGGCACCACAGCGTCAGCTGAATTGAACCAAGAAGCCATCGCATCAACGAAAGTCAAGCCACCTCGCGGGCCGCCCGACTCCATCACGGTTGTCATATCAAAGCTGCCGGTTGTCGGGTAGGTCTGGGTACCGGTGATTTCGATAACCGGTGAGCCGTCAACTTCACCAACCACGTTGTAGGTCGGCCCGGGCGACATTTTCACGAAAGGTACAGGCAGCAATAGGGCCACCGAAACAAGAATCAACAAACTAACTGCGCTGATAGCTAAGGCGCGGCCGCGACGAGGCTCACTAATGACGCTGCCTTCGTGGGGAGTTACCGGGGGAACTTCGCTCACTTGCCTGGCCCGCTAGGTCGTCGCGCCTCAGTGCCCGGTATTGGATTTTGCTTTGGCATTGGACGTTCCATCGCATCATTTAATCGGCGCAAGTTTTCCATCGCATCAGCGGCTTGGGTGGGCTTGGCTGGACGACTGCGCAACGCCGCCCATGCGACGGCCAAAATCGTGGCCCCGATCGGGATAAGCCACCAAGCCAGATTTGACACCCCCTAAGACTACGTCAAGGCCTCACGAGGGTGAAAAGCGAAACCTCCGGGGCTCACAGTGCAGGTCCACCTTCCCCTTGCGGACCTGCACCCGTTATCCCGGAGGTTTCGTCAATCGCAACTTATCGCCAGCGCGAGTGCGCGTCACCCAAATGGCCAGAGTTGCCCTTGCTACCTGTGGACTAGCCTGGGGACTAGCTGTGTATATGGCCAGTGCGTCTGTGGACATGCGGTGCGTAACCCTGTGGATGAACCTGAGGATTTATCTCACAAAAGAGCAATTCCCTGAGGCCATCGGACATAACAAGTTGTGGATAAAAAGTTTATTACGAAACGCCTACTGTTTACCCGCCTGCTAGCGGCCGTCAACCTACCTAAGGCTCAACTCAATTAGCCGTCGCACACTTGTGTCTAAGTCCAAAGGCAAGTGATCGAAGGTGAACCAACGCAAATCGTCAGACTCAGCACTCATCACCGCGGTTGCGGTATTCGGCACCAAGGCAAGGTATTGCACATCCAAATGCTCACTTTGCGCACCGGCACATGGCACCGGATGTCGATCAAGGCAAATTGGCTCTGCACTAATTCGGACTTCGTTGATCCCACTTTCTTCGATTGCCTCGCGCAATGCCGCAGCACGCAGTGAAGTATCACCGGGCTCAATGTGACCCCCAAGTTGCAACCACCGACCAACCTTGGGATGCAAGGTGAGCAGGACCCGTTTCTTTTGCTCATCCATCACCAACGCACTTGCAGTGAGGTGGCCAACTCGACATTCGCGCCACACTCCGTCCACGTGCGCATCTAAGAAAGCTAGGTACTCATCGCGCCGCAACCTCTGTGCATCATCCGGTGGTTGCCATGAACTCAAAGTCGAGTACGCATCAGTCCACATCAGGTTCATTACTGCGTTCGATAAAGCCGAGTGGGTCTTTTAGATCGTCAGTGCCGGGGAGTAAATCGGGGTGCCCCCACAGCGCGTCACGATCATCGAGTGACCCCATACTGCGCACCGCAGCAAACAAGGTTGCGGCCTCGCGAAGTGATCTTGGCCGTAATTCCATGCCGACAAGTGTTGAGAACATCTTTTCGGCCGGCCCGCCAGCGGCACGACGCCGGCGCATTGTTTCGCGCAATGCCATTGCGCTCGGCATCCGATTGGCTATCGAAATATCAACAACATCGTCGACCCAACCTTCAACCAGTGCCAATAGAGTCTCTAGTCGGGCAAGAGCCGCCCGTTGCTCATCGGTATCTGCTGGTTGTAGTAGCCCAGAAGCCATTAATTGCTGCAAGGCCTCAGGGTTACTTAAGTCAACGCCATCCATTGCCTCACCAAGTCGCGAAGAGTCAACGCGGATGCCACCGGCATACTCTTCAATCGCCCCTACCAGCCGCGGACGTAGCCATAAAACATGCGCGAAAAGGCGTTGGTGCGCTGACTCGCGAAGGGCAAGATAAAGCCTTACATCATCTGCCGAAACTCCGATACCTTCGCCAATCAAGTCAATGTTGTTCGGTAATAGTGCGCAGGTTGCCTCGGCCGTTAGTGGGATTCCGATATCGCCGGCGCCAACAACCTCTTGTGCTAGCGCAGCCAGTGACTGCCCTAGCTGCATGCTGAAAGCTGCGGCACCAAGTTGTTGCACCATGCCCATCATCGGTCGGAGCATCGCCGCCATCTCAGCGGGCACACCACTGGGGAACATCCCACGCAACTGCTCTGGCAAAGCTGCAGTTAGCTCTTCTGGCGACAACTCTTCGCCCTCTGGCACGGAATCTGTCAAAACCTGTTGCATTTGAATGGCAATTGGTTCGATGTAGCGCTGCCACATCGGTAATGTGGCTTCGAACCACTCTGATCGGCTCCAAGCTCGCGGCGGCGAAGCGACAGCTGGGAATGCGGTTGCTTCATCAAGCCATAAGTCTGCAAGTCGCATCGATTCAACAACCGCACGCTGCTGCGCGTCAGCAATAACGCGATCACCGGTGGCGGTAAGTGTCTTTCGGGCAATCTCACTCACCATTGGCCAGTTGACCGGCCCGCTACTTGGGTTTTGCATCATCTGGCCCAATTGCTGCAGGGCCGCTCCAAGTGAAGACATATCGAACCCACTGCCACCGGGGTCTGGGGCGCCAAAGCCAAAGGGCAAGTTTCCGCTCACCAGATCACGGTACCTCCCCATGGCCCGCGGGGCCCGCGTGGCCCGCGCCAGAAGTGGCCATGAAGAGTAATGAGGCGAGACCCCTCAGTGGGGCCCCGCCTCATTTTGTCAAATGTCGGTACCACCTATTGGGCGGCCTTACCGAGGATGCGCGTCACCTTGGTGCCGCAGGTTGGGCAGATGCCCTTGGCAAAACGTCGTCCATTGGTCTCTTCGACGTGACCGGTGAACTCACGCTTTGCCTTGCACTTAACGCAGTACGCCTCGCCGGTGTAACTCTCAGCCATTGGGACCTCCGTTTAATTGCTGAACCGCTGGGGGGCGGCCAGGTGGTGTGCACCACCACATCCCATCGGGATTTCCTCACGATAGGGCAATTGCCGAGCAGAACGGCCACGGCGCGAGCGACCCAAACTCAATTTCGCCTATGTTTTCGGATATTTATCCAGCAATAACCGGATAAACCGGACATTGTGGCCACGGGTGGGAATGACCAGAGTCAGCACCTCTCGGTGCGCTTAATTCGCCCTACCGCATTTGCCCTGTGCAAAGCAAGTAGCAATCCACAGGTCAAAGGCACAACTCTTCAGTCATGAGAGTTCTAGATTCGCTAAATCAACTCACCGACCTCATGCCCCTTGAAGCCCGCCCCGTTTATCGTCGAGACTTCCCTACTAGCTGGCGCGAATCTGGCCACCTAGTGATCTGGGCCGGCGACACCCGAGCCGAACTCGACCGGATGGACGAAATCAATGTCCGGTGGCTGCGTGGCCTAGATGGCCTTCGCACCTGGCGCGAGGTCATCGATCAACTCAATATTGCCCCGGAAACCGCGGGTCGGATAATTCGGGCGCTGAAAGCCCTTGGCGCTATTGATGACGCAACTGACATGCCGACCAGTTGGCGCTGGCTCAGCGCGGTCGAGCGAGATGAACAACTCGGTGACCTAGCCGCTGCCGCCCACACTTACCCGAAAGATCGCGAAGCGCTCACCGCATTCGAGAGTCGCCAAGACACCAATATTCACGTTATTGGAACCACCGCGCTCGCCAATGAGCTCTATTCGGCCCTGAACCTGGCCGGGTTACGCACGATCGAATCTGATGTGAAGATACCCAATTACGATAATTATCAGAGCCTAATAATTTTTGCCGACGGTTTGCACCCAGACATCATCGACGAAGTCGACACCCCACTACATGATCACCCACACCTGCCAGCGACCGTCTATGGGGCCCGCGCCATCGTTGGGCCACTTGTTATACCGGGTGAGACAAGTTGCCTGCGCTGCGCGTATCTCCACACCGTCGATGCCGATGCCATGTGGCCAAAAATTACCCTGCAGTTGGCCAGCCAGATTCGCCGGTTGGTAGCTCCCCCGAAGGACCGCCTACTAATTCGCGCAACCGCCGTCCAAACCGCCCTCCTCGTTCGAATGTGGCTTGATCAGCCGCAAAAGGGCGAGCAGTGGCGTGAGATCGCTTTTGAACTAAGGCTCCCCGGAGGTCGGCCAATGCCGGTGCGCCGACCACCACACCCACTTTGTGGGTGCTCTTGGGCTCAACTTGACCCGATGCGCGCCCCCTCAACATCTGGGTGACAATTAGGTATGGCCAAACTCCCACGCAATGCCCTCACCCGCAGTATGCGGATGGCTGCGCTGCCGGCCGCTTTTGCTGGGCGAACCGCGCTGGGCTTCGGCAAGCGGGTCGGCGGCAAATCCGCTGAAATAGTGGCTGCTGAATTGCAAGCGCGCACCGCTGAACAGATGTTCAAAGTACTCGGCGAGCTTAAAGGCGGGGCCATGAAACTTGGTCAAGCCATGAGTATTTTCGAGGCCGCACTACCCGAGGACTTCGCCGGCCCTTATCGAGCGGCCCTCACCAAATTACAAGATGCAGCACCACCGCTCCCTGCTGAAGCTATCCACAAGATTCTCACCGACGAACTTGGCGTGGATTGGCGCACGAAATTCTTGGAGTTCGCAGACCAGCCCGCAGCGGCCGCCTCCATCGGGCAGGTACATAAAGCAACTTGGCATGACGGCCGCGTGGTGGCGGTGAAAGTGCAATACCCCGGAGCAGATAAAGCCCTAATTAGCGACCTCAACCAAATGGCGCGAATGGGTAAACTCTTTGCCTCCTGGATACCCGGTCTCGACATCAAGCCACTGCTGGATGAGTTACGCGATCGTGCCGTTGACGAACTCGATTACTTGCACGAGTCACAGAATCAACGGGCTTTCGCCATCGCCTACGAAGGTGACTCGGAGTTTGTAATACCCCATGTTCTTGTTGCAGCACCACATGTGCTCGTTAGTGAATGGATTGACGGCACCGCACTCTCATCCATCATTAAAGACGGCAGTCAAGCCGAACGTGATGCAGCCGGAGTCCTCTATGAACGTTTCTTGCTATCTGGCCCATCGCGTGCTGGCCTCCTACATGCCGACCCACACCCCGGCAACTTCCGCATCACCCCGGATGGCCGCCTAGGCATACTTGACTTCGGTGCCTGCGCATCATTGCCAGATGGACTACCTTCAGCAATGGGTTCATTACTTCGTATCGCCCAATTGGGGGATGCACAAACGGTAATCGAGGGTCTACGCGCCGAGGGTTTCATCAAGCCCAATATTGAGGTCGATGCCGAGCAAGTGCTGGCATACCTCCAGCCTTTTGTTGATCCAGCCCGATACGAAGAGTTCACTTTCTCCCGTGATTGGATGCGCGAGCAATTCACCCGCATGAATGATATGCGCAATCCCGATTTCGCCGTAGGACTAAAACTAAACCTGCCGCCGTCATATGCCTTGATCCATCGGGTCTGGCTAGGTTGTATCGGCGTGCTTTGCCAACTCGGCGCCACCGTTCCGATGCGCGCAGAACTAACGCGTTGGGTGCCTGATTTCACCACCGCTGGCCAATAGCATCAAGCTGGCTGCTAGCGGGTCGGGTCGCCCAGCAACTCAAGGAGCGTTGGCCCGTACAACTCCAACTTCGCGGGCCCGATGCCGGGTATAGCCGCCAACTGCTCCAAACTTGCTGGCAACTGTTCAACAATTGCCAACAATGTTGCATCTGTAAAGACAACGAACGCCGGGACTTCGCGCTCTGTCGCCTGACGCAGTCGCCACCGTTTCAACTGTTCGAACTGATCAGGGTCATAAGTCGAAGGGCAGGTACGGCACCTGCCTAAGGAGCGCTCTGGCGCGGTGACCAACCCCTTACCGCAGGTGCGGCACATTGCCGGCCCGCGCTTCTTGCGTTCAGTTCGCGCGCGACCAGAGCCGCGATGCACACTCCCCCGCGACTCATCACCGTCAAGCCCATCAACAAGTTGACCCGTTGAGTCGCGAAGGGTGACTAAGAATTTGCTGAACTCCCGATTCTCGCGGCCACCCGGCTGCCGGGCCCGCGCCCAAGACAGATGCAGGTATGACTTAGCGCGCGTCATTCCAACATAAAGTAACCGGCGCTCCTCCTCTATCTCATCGGGTGAGTCAGCATTCGACAACGGCAGTAACCCATCACTGCACCCGACAATGAAAACTACCTGCCATTCAAGGCCCTTGGCCGAATGCAAGGAGGAAAGTGTCACGGCATCGGCGGCCGGCGCATGTTGCGCCTCAGAGTGATGATCAAGTTCGGTGACAAATGCCGGCAAATCCC
>WLLZ01000083.1 GCA_009700485.1 Actinomycetota bacterium
GTCAAAGAAATAGGTCAAGGTGCGGCCCTTCTCGGTCTACGTTCATGTGCCTTTTTGCGCGACTAGATGTGGCTATTGTGATTTCAACACCTACACGGCCACTGATTTAGGTAATCAGGTTCAGCGTGACACTTTTGATCAGGTTTTGATCTCTGAAATAGAACTTGCTGCCCATGAAATGGGCTCAGACCGGCGCCCGGTCGAAACCGTGTTCTTCGGCGGTGGAACACCAACGATGCTCAGCGGCAAGGCACTCGTGGCGATACTTGCCGCGATCGAGCAAAAGTTTGGATTCGCCTCGAACGCCGAGATAACCACTGAGGCAAACCCTGACAGCGTCGATCAGGCCAAGCTTGATCAACTGCGCACTGGGGGCTTCACCCGTATCTCATTCGGGGTGCAAAGCGCTTCTCCTTTAGTACTTAAAACCCTGGATCGTACGCACACCGCGGGTGCAGCCACTGCCGCGATTGCAATGGCACGGGTTGCGGGGTTCGAGCACATCAGTGCAGATCTCATCATGGCCACGCCGGGTGAAACCGACCAAGACTTGCGGGATTCGGTTGATTTAGTCACCGCGGCAGGTGTTGACCATGTTTCGGCATACACGTTAATTGTTGAGCCAAATACGCCGCTGGCGCGACAGGTTGCGACCGGTTCAGTTGCAAGCCCCGATGATGACGATGCTGCCCACCGTTACGAATTAGTCGATCACCTGCTCACCAAGCGCGGGTTCACTTGGTATGAAGTTTCTAACTGGGCGCAGCCGGGTGGAAGATGCCAACACAATATTCATTATTGGCTTAATGATGATTGGTTGGGCATCGGACCTGGTGCCCATAGTCACATTGATGGTGCGCGTTGGTGGAACGTAAAACATCCGCGTTCATACTCACAGAAATTGACCGCTGGTGAGTTACCTATTGACCAACGTGAGGTGTTGACGCCTGCGCAGATCCGGATGGAGCAGGTCATGCTGGGGTTGAGAACCGCATCGGGCCTGGACCTAGCCGCCGTCGAGGGTCTCGATGATCAGGTCATTGCCAAGCTCGCAAGTGATGGGTTGTTGGACGAAGCCGCGCTGGCCGGTGGCCGGCTCGTTGTCTCGACGCGGGGTCGACTTTTTGCCGATGCGGTCGTGCGAGATCTCCTGGGCTGAACGTGAATGCGCACGTTATGGTCGTGAAAAGTAGATAATCGGCGTGTTTCACGACCAAAACGTGCGCATTCAGGGGCATGGGCTCAAGACAGGTGGTGTCCTGCGGTTGCTGTTCAAGGGGATCCCATCTGGCAGGTCACCCACTTGTTGTCTTGGGCAACCCGGGGTGAATCTCGCTAATCCCTTTGTTTTAGGGCGGGAGTGTTTTATCATCATTTACAGGTGCCCGCTTGGGTATTGGCCTGTTTACCGATTGGAGCATTAAGTGCCAAGTATCGATGTTAATTCGCCAGTTAGTTCAGCGCCGACCGATCGGCTCGCACTCGGTGTTGGTTGGGTGCGCCCGGGTGCGGGTGGTATCGGCGGCACCAGTAACCCCTCGACTAACATGCCTTCCGGCGGCCCTATGTGTATATGCTTTGAGGGCAATGAAGAGTAGCGCTCTTCCCGCCAGTAGGTGGGGTGGAGAAAGCTAGATCAATCCGTAGGTGAATGCGCACGTTATGGTCGTGAAAAGTAGATAATCGGGCGGTTTCACGACCAAAACGTGCGCATTCAGAGGTTTGGGCTAAATGCAGGAGGTGTCCTGCGGTAACCGCTGGCAAAAAGCGGTGAGGTAATAATCATGTCGGCGGTAGTCCGGTTACTTGCAATGGCAATATTCCACAGCGTGGCGATACGCAACAGTGCCTTGACGTCTGGGTCATGCGGTTGCTGTTCAAGGGGATCCCAGAAGAAGACCAGTAAGTCGATTTCACCTTGTGCGATGTAGGCGCCAATTTGTTGGTCGCCACCTAGTGGGCCGCTCAAGAATCGTCTGACAGGCAGTTGCAGCTGATCTTGAATCAGCCGACCGGTCGAGCCGGTCGCGTAAATATGGTGTTCGGAGAGGACATTGCGATTGTGCGTCGCCCACTCCAATAGGTCGGGCTTCTTATTATCGTGGGCAACTAGCACTAGGTGCTTCCCGGCTGGACCTGCAAACTGGCCATCGGTTAATTGGCCATCGGCCGCGGGCAACCCGGTTCGGGCACCCCAATCGGGGACGAAATCCATCACGCCTAAGAGGTTTTCCACACCCGAACCTTCCCGGGGCAAGATTTCAGCACCGGGGTGATCCGATGAAGGACTGATGAATGTCTGATGGAGGTTCAGGCGGCGTATTTCGGGCACTATTCGGAACAGGGCGTATTGTTAGCACTCACGAGTGCGGAGTGCTAGTGCCAACCGGGTAAAGGAGGGGCAAATGCTAGAAGATCGGCGCCTTGCCGTACTCCGAGCCATAGTCGAGGATTACGTCGCAACCCATGAGCCGGTGGGTTCAAAAGCGCTGGTGGAGCGCCACAACCTAGGAGTTTCGCCCGCAACAATTCGCAATGACATGGCCGCCTTAGAAGACGAGGGCTACATCGCTCAGCCGCATACCAGTGCCGGGCGCGTACCGACAGACCTCGGCTACCGCCTTTTCGTTGATCGACTTTCTGGTGTCAAGCCGCTTAGTTCACCCGAGCGCCGCGCGATTCAAGAGTTCTTGGATAGTTCAGTCGACCTTGACGATGTCATGGTGCGCACGGTGCGCCTCCTTGCCCAGATTACGCGGCAGGTAGCCCTTGTGCAGTACCCGACGCTGTCAAGAAGCAGTGTGCGCCATATTGAACTTATTGCCCTGAGCACCACCAGATTGATAATGGTCTTGATTACCGATAGCGGCCGGGTAGAGCAACGCACTATTGAATGTGCGGCGCCGATAAGTGAGATTGCCCTTGGAGACATTCGCGCCCGGCTACTCGTGGCGGTCAGCGCCCAGCCGTTCTCGTCAATTCCAGAGATACTTTCAACTTTCAGCGGGCAATTCCCGGCTGAGATGCAACCTTTGGTGACAATAATTCAGGCAACATTACTCGATGCTGTTACTGAACGTATCGATGAACGAGTGGTGCTCGGTGGCACTGCGCACCTGGCGCGTTATGGCGATGCCTTCCCGCTGTCTATCCAACCGGTTCTTGAAGCACTCGAAGAGCAGGTGGTATTGCTGAGATTGCTCGGCGAATCTTCGAGCAACGCATCGGTAACCGTGCGAATTGGCCATGAGAATCCTGTTGAAGCAATGGAGTCGACTTCGGTGGTAACTGCTCGTTACGGCAGTGGTGATTCAACAGTGGCCTCCCTCGGGGTGGTTGGGCCAACTCATATGGATTATGCAGGCAACATTGCTGCCGTGCAGGCGGTCGCGCAATATGTCGGCCGTATTTTGGATGAGCAGTGAGAGCGGCCGGCCCCGACTATTACGCCCTCCTTGGAGTTGCGCGTGATGCGACCCCCGATGAGATCAAAAAGGCCTACCGCAAGTTAGCGCGAGAATTGCATCCTGACGTAAACCCAGATTTGCAAAGCCAGGAGCGGTTCAAGATCATCACGGCTGCCTATGAAGTCCTTAGTGATCCTGAAAAGCGCCAAATGTTTGACCTAGGTGGTGATCCGCTTAGTAGTAGTGGCGGGGGGAACCCCCAAGGCTTTGATTTCGGCGACATCATGGATGCATTCTTCGGCGGCGGCGGAGGGCAGCGAGGCCCGCGCACTCGGGCACGTCGCGGCCAAGACGCCATGATTCGAATTCAAATCACCCTTTCAGCAGCGGTATTCGGCGAGACTCGAGATATAACCGTTGATACTGCGGCGGGCTGCGCAACTTGCGGTGGCAAAGGTACTGCTTCGAACAGTGAAGCCGTCACTTGTGTGATGTGCAAGGGCCGGGGCGAGGTGCAGCAGGTGCAACGCTCTTTCCTTGGACAGGTAATGACATCGCGGCCCTGCCCGACCTGCCAAGGATTCGGCAGCACCATCCCGCATCCCTGCCACGAATGTGCTGGCGATGGTCGGGTGCGAACCCGCCGCACGATCACGATCAAAGTACCGCCAGGGGTAGACACTGGTACTCGAATTCAACTAACAGGTGAGGGCGAAGTCGGGCCCAATGGCGGTCCGGCAGGAGATCTATTTATCGAAGTTATGGTGCAGCAACACTCCGTGTTCGAGCGCCAAGGCGATGAGTTGCATTGTGTTCTAACTTTGCCGATGACTTCAGCGGCACTTGGTACCACCGTGAAGTTCGACACTCTTGATGGTGAGCAGGAGATCGATGTACGGCCGGGGACCCAGCCTGGTGCAATTCTCACGCTGCGCGGACTCGGTGCAGCTCGGCTGCGGAGTGGTGGTCGCGGTGATCTTTACGTACACATAGATGTCGCGATTCCGACAAAACTTGATGATGCCCAAGCGACGTTACTCAAACAACTCGCGGATTTACGTTCGGAAGACGTAGTCCGCGTTGGTGATGGCGGTGACGATGCTGGAGGCGGCCTATTTACTCGCCTAAAGGATGCGTTTTCCCCGAGGTGAGTGCTCCCGTCTTTTATATTGCAGATCCAGACCTGCACCAGGTACAGGTCGGTCAAGAAATAACTCTGGCCGGCACCGAAGGCCGTCACGCGGTGTCGGTACTGCGTGTCAACATAGGCGAGGTCATCGAACTTGTTGACGGCCGTGGCCTGCGGGTACATAGCACCGTCGTCCGTGTGAGTGGCAAGGAGAACTTGTGGGTGCGGGTTTCCAAGGTGCTAATTGAACCAATAGCTCCACTTCACATCACGGTCGTGCAGGCGCTCCCAAAAGGTGAGCACGGCGAACTTGCCATCGACTTATTGACCCAAGTTGGGGTTGATGTGATCGTGCCTTGGGCGGCGGCCCGGTCGATCACCAAGTGGGCACCTGACCGCCTGGAAAAAGCCCGAAGTAAATGGCAGGTGGCAGTGACCGCCGCCGCCAAGCAAGCTAGGCGCGCCAATTGGCCCGTGCTCGGTGAGTTAGCAACAACTGCGCAGGTGGCTGAACTTATTGCCGGTGCCTCGTCCGGTGTCGGGGCAGCAATTGTGTTGCACGAGGAAGCAATCACTCCATTGCTCGAGGTGCCGATTACTGATCGTGGGGGAGCCAGCGAGGTAGTACTCATAGTCGGGCCCGAGGGTGGTATCGGCGAAGACGAACGGGCGATCTTTCGGGCAGCCGGTGCGTTTGAGGCGCGGCTGGGCCCAAGTGTGTTGCGGTCATCGGCGGCCGGTGCCGTTGCAACTGCCGTTTTATCGGCTACCCGTAACTGGGGTAAGCCCCCCGTGGGAGGATCAACTTTATGAGCGAGTGCCTTTTCTGCCGCATTGTTGCGGGGGAGATCCCAGCTAATGAAGTAATGCGCACCAGTGAGGTAGTGGCGTTTTGGGATATCTCACCGCAGGCTCCAACCCACTTGCTGGTGGTCCCGACCACTCACTACGACGATGCCATGGCGATGTCTAGTGCCGATCCGGCTTTGGCTGGCCGTTTACTAAGGGCAGCCGGAGAGTTAGCTAATTCAACTGGGCTGGATGCGGGCTATCGAATTGTTTTCAACACCGGCGAAGATGGTGGTCAAAGCGTTCACCATGTGCACGCCCATGTTCTTGGTGGTCGGGCGATGAGCTGGCCGCCAGGATGAGCGCATCCGCACCTGACGCCGGGCAGGCTCAAGCAAAAATCACCGTGCCGCACTCGCAATCAATGGTGGCACTTATCGGTTCTGATGATGAGTTCTTACGCCTGGTCGAAAATTCATTCCCCGAATGCGACGTCTTAGTTCGCGGTAATGAGATCACGCTCACCGGCACTCCCGGTGATGTCGGAATTATTGAGGTTTTCTTCAGCGAGATGTTGGCGATGCTCCGCACCGGCCAGGCGTTGACCGTGGAGTCGGTTGAGCGCAGTATTTCCTTATTGCGCACAGGTGCGCGCCCTTCTGAAGTGTTAACTTCAAATATTCTTAGTAATCGCGGGCGCACTATCCGCGCCAAAACCTTAAACCAAAAGCGCTACGTAGATGCTATTGATAACAACACAGTTGTCTTTGGTATCGGCCCCGCTGGTACCGGCAAAACTTATCTGGCGGTCGCGAAAGCGGTCCAAGCGCTGCAGGCCAAGCGGGTGAATCGCATCGTCCTTACTCGGCCAGCTGTTGAGGCTGGTGAGCGGTTGGGTTTCTTGCCCGGCACCTTGTCGGAGAAGATTGATCCTTATCTGCGACCGCTCTACGATGCGCTGCACGACATGATTGACCCTGACTCGATACCTCGACTGATAACCAGCGGCACGATTGAGATCGCGCCACTTGCCTACATGCGCGGGCGTACCTTAAATGATGCATACATTATTTTGGATGAAGCCCAAAACACCTCCGCGGAGCAGATGAAAATGTTTTTGACGCGCCTTGGTTTCGGCTCGACGATGGTGATCACCGGCGACGTAACTCAGGTTGATCTCCCCAGTGGCACCACTAGCGGGCTGCGCGTGGTGGGCGAAATTCTTGAGGGTATTGAAGATGTGGCGTTCTGCCGACTCACCTCACAAGATGTTGTTCGGCATAAGTTGGTTGGCCGTATTGTCGACGCTTACGATCGATACGACGCAGAACGAGCGTCTAAGTGAGGTGTAGGAGGTGATCGGGTCAGGTGTGATGGTGTCGAATGAAACCTCAGTTCAATGCGATACGCAGGCATTAGCAAAGTTGGCCACATTATTGTTTACGGAGTTGCGAATTCACCCAGATGTCGAGCTTGGTATTCGCCTAATTGATGCAACTGAGATGTCCGAGTTACATCTGCAGTGGATGGATGAGACGGGGCCAACCGATGTGTTGTCATTCCCGATGGATGAACTTCGAAGCGCACCTATTGGAGTGGCACCTGAAGTAGGCCTACTCGGTGACATCGTGCTCTGCCCACAGGTTGCGCAGGAGCAGGCTGCCGAATTTTCGCGCAACCTTGATGGGGAGTTGCAATTCTTGACAATTCATGGGGTTCTTCATTTGATCGGATACGACCACATGACCGACGACGATCACGCCGAGATGTTTGCTCTACAAGATGAGCTGCTCTCGACCTGGCAGCTGCAGAGTGCAGGGTCTAAATGACCGCGGTTGACATTTGGTGCATCGTCCTGTCGGTTGGGCTTATCGGTTTGGCCGGCCTGTTGATCAGTGCCGAGACAGCCATCAATCGGGTATCCCGGGGCCGGATAGATGATATTCGGCGCGAATCAGGTAAGCGCGCCGAGAAGTTGCTTGTGGTACTGGCTGATCGCGCTCGGTACGTAAATGTTCTGCTTTTCCTGTCGACCTCGGCGACCGTAACGGCAACGGCGTTGGTCACATTTGCTTTGTATGACGTACTTACAGTGCATGGCACCTGGCCGGTGGGAGGTGCTCTGGCTTTTGCGGTAGTCATCATGGTCGTGATCGCATATGTCGCCCTTGGGGTGGCCCCGCGCACTTTGGGCCGCCAGCATGCTGAGCGAATTGCCCTCAGCGCCGCTGGCCCAGCACGTTTTCTGGCGGTCGTCCTCGGCCCCCTGGCTACCCTCCTAATTCATATTGGCAATGCACTCACGCCAGGCAGAGGTTTTCGCGAGGGGCCGTTCGCATCACAGGCCGAGTTACTTGAGTTAGTTGATCAGGCCAAGGCAGACTCCTTGATTGAAGACGATGAACGCCAGATGATCCATTCAGTTTTCGAGTTGGGTGATA
>WLLZ01000084.1 GCA_009700485.1 Actinomycetota bacterium
CTGGACAAATCCAGCGGACAGAGGCAGTGCATTTATCTTCGCTGACGGCGCTGGTGCCGTAGTTATTGGGCCTTCCGAAACTCCCGCGATTGGCCCCACAATTTGGGGTTCTGACGGTGCCCAAAAGGACGCCATCACGATGACCCAGTCCTTAATCGACTATCGCAACAATGGCGGTGAGATCTTCCCGGCATTGGTGATGCAAGGCCAACAGGTATTTCGCTGGGCGGTCAGTGAAATACCCAAGGTGGCGCTGCGTGCACTAACTGCCGCAGGAGTGCAGATTTCCGATCTTGATGTGTTCATCCCGCATCAGGCAAATATGCGCATCACCGACGCCGTGGCCAAAGCCATGAAACTACCGGCCCACGTCTCCATCGCCCGCGACATCGCATACACGGGCAACACATCGGCGGCATCAGTGCCTTTGGCGATGGATAGAATGCTCCAAGCCGGAGAAGCACCGCACGGTGGCACCGCGCTACTTATTGGTTTTGGTGCGGGGCTCACTTTCGCCTCGCAGGTTGTCATCCTCCCCTAGCTACAACCCCTAGTAACACCCGAATATCACCCACCGGCACCACCAACACGAAAGGAAAGAAATGAGCCAAGAAATCCATGAGGGCCTCGCGGCCATCGTCAACGAAGTAGCCGGGGTACCGGTTGCCGATGTTCAACTCGACAAGTCATTCGTTGATGACCTTGACATCGACTCTTTGTCGATGGTCGAAGTTGTTATCGCCGCCGAAGACAAGTGGGGCGTGACGATCCCCGACAGTGAGGTCAAGAACCTAAAGACCGTAGGCGACGCCGTCACTTTCATCTCAGACAACTCTTAATCATCCGACCGTGGGGTTGCCACCGGCAGCCCCACGGTTAAACACCACAGCAAATCGACTGAACGAGGAGACACCGCATGACCCGTCAAGTAGTCATCACCGGCCTGGGCATGATTACGCCCGTTGGTAAAGATGTCGACAGCACTTGGCGCGCAATTCTCGCTGGCACCTCCGGAATCCGCTTGATTGACGAACCCTGGCCCGACGACCAGCCGGCCAAGATAGCCGGAATCATGGCGGTCGACCCTGCCTCCTGCCTACCACCCCATGAGGCCCGCAAGCTCGACCGATCTCAGCAAGCAGCAGTTGTCGCCGCGCGCGAAGCTTGGGCCGACGCCGGTACCCCGGAGATTGATCCTGAACGCTTAGGTGCTGTTGTTGCCACCGGCATGGGTGGCCTGCTGTCACTTATTAATTCCTATGACTTACTACTTGAACGCGGCGCCTCCCGGATCTCCCCGCATATGGTCACGATGATCATGCCCAATGGCTCGGCCGCACACGTTGGCCTTGAAATTGGCGCTCGCGCCGGTATCCACACCCCGGTGAGTGCCTGCGCTTCAGGTGCCGAAGCCATCTCTTACGCAGCCCGCATGATCCAAGAGGGCCGCGCTGACGTTGTAGTAGCCGGTGGTACCGAAGCGGTCATTCACCCGGTGACCATGGCCGGCTTTGCTGCGATGCGTGCCTTATCAACTCGCAATGACGACCCAACAGCCGCCTCGCGCCCTTACGACATTGATCGCGACGGCTTCGTCATGGGTGAGGGCGCAGGCATCATGGTGCTTGAGTCGGCTGAGTTTGCCGCTGCACGCGGGGCGAAGATCTACGGTATCTACGGTGGCTCCGGTTTGACCTCGGATGGGCACCATATTGCGCAACCCGACCCAGAAGGTCGCGGAGCCGCTAGAGCAATCGCCGAAGCACTCGCTGACGCTGGCCTCACCACCACCGACATTGTGCATGTCAACGCGCATGCCACTTCCACACCACAAGGTGACATTGCCGAAAGTACCGCGCTCATCGCCGCCCTCGGAGCACATACCGACAACGTCGCGGTAACAGGCACCAAATCCATGACCGGTCACCTCCTTGGTGGGGCCGGCGCCGTTGAATCAATCTTCACCGTTCTCACACTGCGCGACCGGCTTGTTCCAGCTACAGCAAACCTGCATAACCTTGATCCGCAAATACATCTTGATGTCGTCGCCGGTAAGCCACGTGAATTACCCGCCGGCGATATCGCGGCATTGAATAACTCATTTGGTTTCGGTGGCCACGACGTCGCCCTTGTTTTCAGGAGTGCCTGAGATGACCGAGTCAGCCGCCATTGCCCTAGACCCAAGGTCACCACGCACCCGGCTCCTTAACTTCTTTGACAACGGCGAGTTCGTAACTATCACCCCAGAAGATGACCGCGGGGTACTTGCAGCGGTGGGCCGCGCAAACGGCACCAATGTCGTCGCCTTTATTACCGACCCCACCGTTCAAGGTGGCGCCATGGGTAGCGAGGGCTGCCGCGCGATCGTCACCGCATATGACCGCGCCTTTGCTGACTCGGCTCCCATTATCGGGATTTGGCACTCAGGCGGGGCACGCCTACGCGAAGGTGTTGCGAGCCTTGATGGCGTCGGCCGCGTATTCGCCGCAATGACCCGCGCCTCCGGCAAGGTCCCGCAAATTTCGGTGGTACTTGGCCCAGCCGCCGGCGGTGCAGCCTATGGCCCAGCCCTCACCGACATTGTGATTTTGGCTCCCGCCGGTCGAATTTTCGTAACGGGGCCCGAAGTCGTCCGTTCCGTAACCGGCGAAGACGTCGACATGGAGACACTCGGTGGGCCCGAACCCCATGGCCGTCGAAGTGGCGTGGTGCATATAGTCGCCGAGAGCGAGCAAGATGCTCTAGATCATGCGCGCACGCTGGCCGCATTACTTGGCCACCAAGGTTCACTGAATCTAGACGCCATTGCCGACACCGACCTTGGTGCACTTTTGCCCGAATCGGCGCGCCGGGCCTACGACGTCCATCCACTCGTCGAAGGTTTTGTCGATGCCGGCAGCTTCGAGGAGCTCCACACCAGGTGGGCCCCAAATATCGTTGTCGGCCTGGGGCGCCTCGGCGGTCGCACCGTCGGAGTCGTAGCAAATAACCCCATGCGCCTGGGCGGCTGCCTTGACTCATCGAGCGCCGAAAAAGCTGCGCGTTTCGTGCGCATGTGCGATGCCTTTGCCGTTCCGCTCATCGTGCTAGTCGATGTGCCCGGCTACCTTCCCGGGCTCGGCCAAGAATGGGAAGGGGTCGTTCGACGCGGCGCAAAACTTCTGCACGCATTCGCCGAGTGCGTCGTGCCCAGGGTTACCGTCGTGACCCGAAAGGCATATGGCGGTGCCTTCGTGGCGATGAACTCTTCATCCCTTGGCGCTACCCGCGTATTCGCTTGGCCCACCGCCGAGGTTGCGGTAATGGGCTCGGTCGCCGCAATTCGCATCCTGCACCGTCGCCGCCTTGCCGATGTGCCCGAAGATGCCCGCGCCCAAGTTGAACTTGAACTTGCCGCCGAACATGAGGTTATCTCCGGTGGCATTTCCAAGGCCTTGGAACTTGGTGTGGTCGATGAAGTCGTCGAACCAAGTCTTACCCGACGCGCAGTTGCCAAGATCATCCTTGACACTCCAGGGGTGCGCGGGCTGCACGGAAATATCCCGCTCTAAATAGACCTCGGTGGGAATGGTTACCTCTGGTTAGTTGCGCATTTGGCGAAGGCAGAAAATCAGCTTTGTAGCTCTCAAACCACCGCGTGCAAAACCCGAACCGTGGACCCTTCGTGGGCACAGCGAAAGGGTTCCAGCTCCTCATCCCATGGCTCGCCAATTAATCGGGCAATATCTTCGGCTAGGCCACCTGCGGCCGCCGATTGTGAAATTGCAGTTCGTAGGCGGTTCTCCGAAACCATGACGTCACCGTTTTCACCGATATCAGCTCGGAAAAGTCCTAGGGCTGGGGTCGCGGCGAATCGCTCACCGGCTCGACCCGGCGATGGGTCTTCGGTTACCTCATGGCGCACCTGCTTAAATGCCAGGAGTGCGCTAGCAATTTTTGCCCCGCTACCTACCGGGCCTTCCCAGAGCACTTCAGCGCGAACTGCGCCTGGTTCTATGGGCTGATCGGCCCAATCGATGCCAACCGGCTTGCCGAAAACGCGGGCGAGCGCCCACTCTAGATGCGGGCTCAGCGCCCTAGAGCAGGCATGGATAAAGACCACACCGTGCGCCAAACCGCCGGCTGCCGGCGCGCTACCCGCCGTGCCACCGCTATTAACCGTGACGTGAACGGTCATCGTGCCTCCTTGGTTTCGAGTTCGCCTTCCCCAGCGCCTCGAACCAAGTACCCAAAACTGACGGCCCTGCCGCCCACTTCCCCTAAGGGTAACCCGGTAAGGTTCGGCTATCGCGAACGGCTCGCGCATACCTTGAACACTCGGAGGAATCATGGCTCTGGCCGCCCCACAACCCCGTGTCCTTGCGGACGTAGTTGGTCGCACCTGGATCCGCCAGCTCGCCGTGATTGCCGGCGGTGCCGCCTTTGTCGGCCTGTCAGCCCAGATTGCCTTCTACCTCCCCTGGAACCCAGCGGTGCCGCTGACACTACAAACTTTCGCGGTTATTTTGACCGCTGGGGCCCTTGGCTCACTGCGCGGAGTCGCGGCCATGGCCATCTACGCCTTACTGGGCTCGATCGGCCTGCCATGGTTCGCCCAGGGGTCTAGTGGTTTTGGCGGCCCTGCCTTCGGCTACATCATTGGCTTCATCGTCGCTGCCTTCGTCGTCGGCCGCATTGCCGAGAGCGGTGTGACACGGTCCTTCGGGCGCTCGGTCGGCCTGATGGTGCTTGGCAGTGTCATCATCTACGCCATCGGGGCCACCTGGCTTAAGTATTCACTCGGGGTCCCGTGGTTTGGCGCGGATTCAGCTTGGGCTTACGGGGTCAAAGACTTCATCATCGGCGACGTAATAAAGCTACTAGCCGCTGCTGGCCTACTGCCGCTAGCTTGGAAGGCCTTGAATAAGGCCGGCCTCGGCCGCTAACCGTTACCAATACCGCGGGTTAGTTCAGCGTCGCTAATACTTCATCCACCATCTCGGTGGTGGTGCCTGGATGCAAGAAAACAAGGCGGCCGACTGCTTCACCGCGCCAGGCGCTGTGAGTAACGAACGCGGTTTGATCGCGCAGTAAGCGGTTGCCCCATGATTCGTAATCTGCCAATTCCCAGCCTGCGCGCCGAAAAAGGATTACTGATAAATCTGGTTCGCGAATCAACTCCAAATGCTGCAAGGTTCGAATCTGCGCTACCGCGTACTTTGTCATCGCGAGTGAGTAGTCGACCGCATCACGATAGGCGTCAATGCCATTGACGGCTAATGAAAACCAAAGCGCCATCCCACGAGCCCGCCTGGTCAAATGGTACGCCAAATCACTCGGATTGAAATCGTCAGCATCATCGTGAATTACGTCTAAGTACGAGGCGTTCTGCGTGTGCACAGCCTTCGCTAGTCGTGGGTCTCGGTAGATCAGCGCGGCGGAATCAAATGGTGCAAACCACCACTTGTGCGGATCCATCACTAATGAATCTGCAAGTTCAACCCCGTCATAGCGGTGTCGTTGATTTCTTGACAACATTCCGGCGCCACCGTATGCGCCATCGACATGGAACCACCAGTGATGCTCCTGGGCCACTTTCGCGGCTCCCGCTAAATCATCGATGATGCCTGCATTCGTAGTGCCGGCGGTTGCAACAATTGCTACGACGTCTCCATATGCTGGTTCTTTAGCAATTGCTGAACGAATGTCTTCTTCAGTCATCCGCCCATCAAGTGTGGGCACAACTATCGCATCCATCGAAACGATGTTCAAAGCGCTCTTAATTGATGAGTGTGCTTGATCACTGACGATCACACGCATTCGAATTTCAGGTAGACCAGCTTCGGTACGCCGGTGACGCGCGGTGTCGCGAGCCACGACAAGTGCGGACAGATTGCCCGCGGACCCACCCGAAACGAACACTCCACCAGCCGAAGCAGGTAAGCCGGCGACATCTGCGAGTACTCGAAGCGCTTGATTCTCAGCAATTACCGCACCCGCTGCCTCGAGCCATGAGCAGCCTTGTAGTGAGGCAGCGGACACAACCATGTCAAAGAGGAGGGCGGCTTTAGTTGGAGCAGCGGGGATGAAAGCAAAGAACCGTGGGCTATCAGAAGACAAAATGGTTTCGGCAAGATGATCTACATAAATATCAAGGACTTCCTTGGCCGGCCGCGGCCCATCGCCTATTAGGTCTGCCATAACTTCTTCAAGTTGCTGGCGATCCCCTAGGCCATCCAACGAAGTGTCGGCCATCGCTAAGCGTTCCCGCACATAGTCAGTGATCAATTCGGTCATCACCGGATCGAATTTATGCATGCGATCGGCGTCGATCGGGAATACCGGCCCAGCAAATACGTCAGGGTTTCTTTCAGGCGACACGGTGGTGGCCTCTCAGTTCGCCGTGGCCAAAACACACGGTGGGCGCGCCGTCAGCCCATCTGCCAGCAGGCGCCTTAATCAGTCTAGCGATCAGTGCCCGGAAAGGCCGAATCGCTCATGTAGTCGCCGCAAGGGTGCCGGGGCCCACCAATTCGCGCGGCCCGCGATCCGCATGAATGCTGGAACTAGCAGGAGCCTGACTATGGTGGCGTCGAGCAAGATAGCAACCGTTACCCCAAGACCAAGGATTTTGATGTTGGTTACTGAGGCGGGAATGAAAGCCGCAAAGTTTACGGCCAGCAAGAGCGCAGCGGCAGAGATAATCCCGGCTGATCTTTGTAATCCGAGGGCCACCGAAGTGGTGTTATCACCGGTGCGGTCGTACTCCTCTTTTATGCGCGACAGCAGGAAGACCTCGTAGTCCATCGAAAGTCCGAATGCCACGATTGCGGTTAGCACTACCGTTGACGTATCAATCGTGCCAGTAATGTTGACGTCACCAACCAACCAGGTGAGATTGCCGTATTGGAATACCCAAACAATTACACCAATCGCGGCCGACAAACTCAAAATATTTAGAATTACCGCTTTGATCGGCATCAAAATGCTGCCCGTGAACATGAATAGCAAAATCAGCACCGTGATAAGTACCCAACCGAGAGCCCACGGAAGCACACGCAAGATGCCCTGTTGCGAGTCGGTGTATTGAGCCGCGAACCCGCCTATTCGCACCCCTGATATTGGAGGTGGCACCGCGCGTAACTCAGCAATTACGATCTCGGATTCAGGGCTTCTGGGACGCTGCGTAGATGTTGCAATCAGTCTGGTGGTTTCACCCGACGTAAGTGTGCTCCGGCCGGTAGATTCACCGACCCGCTCACCAGCTACGAACATGCCCGCAGGTGAATCCACCTCCTCCACCGTTTCCACCTTTGAAAGGGCCGCGGCGTAAGGCGCAATAACGTCTGCACCTAACCCACCCGGCACCATGACATCAATCGGGGCACGGCCTAGCCCCGGAAAGTTTTCGGTGATAGCTGCCGAGTCAATTACTGCAATATTGGATTGTGGCAGTGCCCGCTCATCTATTTGGCCGAA
>WLLZ01000085.1 GCA_009700485.1 Actinomycetota bacterium
AATTCCGTCGGCCTTGACTAAGTACGCAGCCAAGGATTTCCAGTACTCATCATTATCATTGCGGTAGGTGCCATCTGGGTTACCCGCCTTCGCGTGCAAGTGCCGAAAATAACCCTGAGGGTCGTCGGCCACTATGCGCTCAGGTCGGCCCTGTGGATCAGCATCAATTGCCCAAATCCGGGTTTCGTGAAAGTCAATTGCCGCAACTAAAATACTCATACTTAATCTTCCTCGCCTGGAGTCTTAACAGTGGTCGGAGCATCCGGTCCGTAGCCCGCATGCTTGAGCATGCGACGAAAATCGACTACCTGCTCGATGGATATGTCCTTGTGATGCGAGCGATCAAACACCTCGATCTCGGTGCCGACGGTGATGCGAAAACGACCGTCGTGCTTTTCTTCGACCTCACCGACCGCCGCTAGCAGGCTCACTACGTCAACCCACCGGATGTTGTGGCTGGTCGGGTGGGCAAATATGGCGGCTACGGTATCGCGGTGATGGTTATTTAGGTGATTGGTCATGGGGAGATCCTAGACGCAAAAATTCTAGAGAGCGAGGTCGGTCAGGACCAAGACCCGCTCATGGGTTAAGTCGGTCATCGCGGAACGCAACCCCTCTCGGCCAACCCCCGAGGCCTTGATACCTCCGTATGGCATTTGGTCGGCCCGGAAGGTTGGGGCATCCCCAATGATCACTCCCCCCACCTCAAGTTCACGGTGTGCGCGGAAAATCTCTTGAATATTGTGAGTGAAAAGACCGGTCTGCAGGCCAAATCTTGAGTCGTTAACCAGGTTGATGCCTTCATCAAGATCCTTAATGACCTGGATCGACATTACCGGACCAAAAACCTCTTCACATGACACTCGCACCCGGGGATCGACATTGGAGAGGAGTGTTGGCTCAATCGAAGTACCGCTACGCGAACCCCCGGCGAGCACCTGGGCTCCAGCGTCGACCGCCTCTTGCACCCACTCCGCAACTCGCACCGCGGCCGCTTCACTAATCATCGGGCCAACTTCGGTAGCCGGATCCCATGGCGAGCCACTCACAAGTGCCAGCACATTCGCGATGAGCCGCTCGGTGAACGCTTCTGCGACCGACTCTTCAACAAAGATCCTTTGCACGGAAACACAGGTTTGGCCGGCTTGTGCATTTCCATACATTGCGATTCGACGCGCAGCCCACTCTAAATCCTTGGCGCTGCTGTAGTCCCCCAAAATTATCGCGGCCGCATTGCCACCCAGTTCGAGCACGATGTGCTTATTTGGTACCTCACGTTGAATTGCAAACCCCACAGGCTCCGAACCGGTGAATGAAATAACCGGTAGCCGGGGGTCAGCCACGAGGGCTGGCGCTACTTCATTGCCTACAGGGATGACCGAGAACATGCCGGGTGGTAAATCGGTCTCACCAAGAAGTTCGCCAATAAGTAACGCACCCAGCGGAGTTGCCGGTGCCGGCTTCACGACTATCGGTGCACCAACTGCCAGTGCCGGGGCAATTTTGTGGGCGACGAGGTTTACCGGAAAGTTGAAAGGTGAAATCCCAAGGACTGGCCCGTGCGGAAAACGCCGAATGATGGCCGCTCGACCTGCTGTTGCCGCCTCGGTATCGAGCCGCTGAAACTCACCGTTGAAGCGCCGAGCCTCTTCGGCCGCCCATCTAAATGTCGATGCGGCGCGACCAGCCTCCGCCCGTGACCAAGTAATGGGCTTGCCGTTTTCGGCCGTAATTAGGGCGGCTACTTCGTCAAGGCGCTCCTCCAACCGGCGCGAGACATGGGTTAGTGCCGCAGCGCGTTGGGCGGCCGAAGTGCGCTGGGCCTCGCGGCGCACCTGCCACGCCCCCTCGATTGCGGCTTCAATGCCGGCCGCATTGGGCACCGTGTAAGTACCAACAACCGACCCATCACCAGGGTGGGTAACCTCGGCGCGCTCGCCCGCTTCTGATGCGGTGCCCGCGATCCATGCTGGCCAATGACGTGGAGTGTGAAGATCATGCATGCCCATGGGTAAAACCTATGCCCCCCTATGCCAGCGAATAACCGGGGATTGGCCTAGGATTCAACAAAGCACCCACCATGGAGGCAACATGACCCTCACCACCGAGCGAACCGACAATGATCTGGCCCAAGTACGCCGACTGGTGACTAACATCCCAGGGCCAAAGTCATTGGAACTACTTGCCCGGAAGACCGAAGCGGTATCCGCCGGCGTTGGCGTCACCCTTCCAGTGTTCATCACCAAAGCCGGGGGCGGCATCCTCGAAGATGTCGACGGTAACTCCATGATAGACATGGGTTCGGGTATCGCAGTGACAACCGTTGGCAACGCCAACCCCTACGTGGTCGAAAACGTGCAAAGGCAGGTTGCGGCATTCACCCACACCTGTTTCATGGTGACTCCATATGCCGGCTATGTCGAAGTGTGCGAGGCACTAAATCGCCTAACCCCAGGCGACCACGCCAAACGTTCAGCGCTTTTCAACTCCGGTGCTGAGGCTATTGAAAATGCCGTCAAGATCGCCCGGACATTTACCAATCGAGCCGCGGTGGTTGTCGTAGAGCACGGTTATCACGGACGCACCAACCTCACAATGGCGATGACCGCGAAGAACATGCCCTACAAGGAGGGCTTTGGCCCATTTGCTTCTGAGATCTTTCGCGTACCAACCTCTTACCCATTCCGCGATGCGCCCCTATCGGGCCTTGATATCGCAAAGCGCGCCATCAGCCGAATTGACAAAGAGATCGGCGCCACCAATGTTGCGGCGATTGTCATTGAACCGATACAAGGCGAGGGCGGTTTCATCGTCCCAGGCGATGGCTACTTTGCCGCAATGGCGACTTTCGCCAAAGAGAACGGCATCGTCTTTGTTGCCGATGAAATTCAGAGTGGTTTTTGTCGCACCGGCGACTGGTTCGCCAGCAGCTATGAAGGCGTTATCCCCGATCTCATAGCCACCGCAAAAGGCATCGCCGGTGGCCTCCCACTTGCCGCAGTTACCGGCCGGGCCGACATCATGGATTCGGTACATGCCGGTGGCCTCGGTGGAACCTACGGCGGTAACCCGGTAGCTTGCGCGGGCGCCCTCGGAGCAATTCGGTGGATGGAAGAAGAAGATGCCTGCGGTCGCGCGAAGGCTATTGAAGCCGTGATGCTGCCCGCCTTGGTCGCGATGCAGAAAAATCACCCGGCCATCGGTGATATTCGAGGTCGTGGAGCAATGCTCGCGATTGAACTTGTCAAGCCCGGCACTATGGATCCAGATCCCGAGCGCACCGGTGCCGTTGCGAAGTACTGCCATGGCCAAGGGGTAATGGTCTTGACTACCGGCACCTACTCGAACGTGGTGCGTTTCCTACCACCATTAACCATGCCAATGCATCTTCTTGAAGAGGCAATTGGGGTAATCGCCAGCGGCTTTGAAGTAACTAGCTAGCCCTTTGCTAGTAGTCGATTCGGAGCCCGAATTTTTGCCCGTAGCCCGATTCCATTAGATCGAGGTACTTGACAGCGTCAAAGGCCTCCGGGCCTAACACGCCACTACCCTGCCACGCTTTAGTGGCAAGCAACTCCAGCGCGATCACCGGATTCATGGCCGTTTGCCAAACTACCGCTTGCACACCGTACTCACGCATCGACCATTCGTTGTCCAACACGTGATACAGGTAAACCGACGCAGGCTTACCGTCTAAGCCCTGGCCCGTAACCCAGGTGCCCGCACAGGTTTTACCGCTCATTTTTTCACCAAGGGTCGCTGGATCCGGTAACGCAGCAGCAACTAAATCGCGCGGGCTAATCGGCACGCCTTTGACGTTTACCGGTGTCGTGCTATCCAAACCAAGTTTGTGCAGAGTCTTAAGTACTTCGATGAATTCGTCACCGAGCCCGTATTTGAAAGTAACCCGCTTGCACTTTATCCAGCGCGGCACCAGTAGGACTTCCTCGTGCTCTACATTGACACACTCAACCGGCCCGATACCTTCCGGGAATTCGAATACCTCAGGTTCACTAAAAGGTGCGGTGGTAAACCAACCTTTGTCCGACTCCCAGATCACCGGTGGATTAAGGCACTCCTCGATGGTGGTCCAGATCGAAAATGAGGGTGCGAAGTCATACCCAGCCACCGATAAATTCGCACCATCGCGTATACCGATTTCATCAATCTCACTAAATAGATGATCTGCCGCATACCGGGCGAAAATATCCGATAACCCGGGCTCAACACCTACCCCACACAGTGCTAATAGGCCAGCATCTTGCCATTCACCTGCTTTTGCAAATTGCTCATCGCCCAGCATCACCCCTACTTGTTCATGCGGCAAGGTGGGATGCGGACGCGAAAGACTCATCGCCGTATCAAGGTAGTTGGCTCCGGCCGCAAATGCTCCGTCGAATATCGGCATCACGTAGCGTGGGTCGATGACGTTCAACACATGGGTGATGCCATGCTGCCGACACATGGCCGTGATTTCGTTGGTGTCTGCCGCATCTATCCGCGCGGCCACAAAACGCGGATCAGCAACCCGATCGGCCAGTGCCTGAGACCGGTTCAGGTCGTAGTCGGCGCAAACCCACAACTCAAAGAACTCTCGCCGTTTGGCAATCAGCGCGGCGGATGTACCGACACCACCTGACCCGATAGCCAGTACTCGCATGATTACTCCCCGGTGATTCGGTCGGCGAGCAGTGGCTGCCGAGGATCCCATTTCGTACCATCGCGCTGATCTTTACGGCGTCGCGCAATTGCCGAGAGCGCTTCGAGGATCACCCGGTTACCAAGCATGACCGTGATGTCGGCATGGTCAAAGGGTGGAGATACTTCGACCACATCCATCCCCACTACTGGCAACTCGTAACAAATACGCCGAACTGCATCAAGTAGCTCACGGGCGGTGAGTCCGCCGGGCTCTGGGGTGCCGGTGCCAGGGGCGTGGCCGGGATCACAAACGTCGATATCAACACTCAAAAATACTCCGTCACATTCATCTAAAGCGATGGCGAAGGCTTCGGTAAGTACCTCGCTGAGTCCGCGCTCAACAATTTCAGTCATCTCGTACGAACGCATACCTTGCTCAGCCATCCACTGCAAGGTCTCTGGTTCTGGCCAATATCCGCGTAAACCTATTTGTAAGAATCGATCGCCACGAGCAGCACCAGATTCAATTAGCCGGCGCATTGGTTGGCCGTGGCCGATCAACGACCCAAAACAGGTATCGCCGGTATCGGCATGGGCGTCGAAGTGAATGATGGCAATCTTGCCCCAGCCGCGCGCCCGCGCGACACCGGTCACATCTGGCCACGTAATCGTGTGGTCACCGCCCAAGATGATCGGGATGGCACCGGTCTTAGCGACCTTCTCAACTACCGCCTCGAGTGATGCACATGCAGTTGCTGCGTCGCCGCTGTACATCTCCACGTCTCCCGCGTCGACAACTTTCATGTCAACAAGACCATCAACGCGCATAGCTAGGGATGGTCGGCTACCGTCATGTGGCAGGTAGCACGTTGCCCGCATTGCCTGCGGCCCAAAGCGCGCTCCACTGCGAAATGAGGTTCCGCCATCAAAGGGCGCTCCCAAAATCACAATGTCAGCATCTTCGTAAGTACTAGGGGTATCCAGGTCGCACCGAGCCACCCCGAGGAAAGTGATGTCTGGCCCGAACTGAGATCCGTAACGCGTCATATCCCGACCTTAGTACGGCGCATCTAGGAGTCAAAGCCTAGTCCGAAACGATCCAAGGTTCGCAGCCACAAATTGCGCCGGCCCCCGTTTCGATCAGCCGACTTCAGCGACCTGGTGGTCCAATCAATACCGATTGACCTAACCGGCTCCGGTGGAAACGGCTTGGGTTTCTTCTTGACCATCTGTAATTCGGTGCGCTCGGTCTGGCGGTCATGCAACAGATCGAGCATCACTTCAGCGCCAAACCTCGAGGATCCAACGCCCAGCCCCGTGTAACCAGTGACGTAGGCGGTCTTCCCCCCGTGGGCCTTACCCCAAAAAGCGCTGAATCGCGAGCAGGTATCAATCGCGCCGCCCCAAAGATGGGAAAACTCTAACCCAGCTAATTGCGGGAAAGTCTGAAAAAAATGTGCAGCCAATCGTTTGAATGACTCGTCATCGACTTCATGCTGGCGCCCGAAGCCATTACTGCGGTGATACACCGCGTCATACCCGCCCCACAGTATTCGGCCATCTTCGGTAATTCGGTAATAGTGGAATTGATTCCCGCTGTCAGATAAGCCTTCGCGACCTTGCCAACCTACCGATGCTCGCTGCTCGGTAGTGAGTGGCTGAGACATCAGGACAAAGTCGTATACGGGCACTACATAGTTGCTGATACGCCGCAGGAGGGGTGGGTACGCATTCGTGGCTAATGCCACACGGCTGGCTGCGACACTTCCCGACCGGGTGAAGACACTGACCGATGCACCTTGATCCTTAAGGTCTATTACCGGGGTGTGCTCATGGATCACAACTCCTAGCTCCGCAGCCACCTTCGCCAGCCCCCAAGCCAGTCGAGCAGGATTGAGCATTGCGGTGCCGGACGGATCAAATAGCCCACCGAGATAGGTAGTTGAATCAACTCGCTCTCGCGTCTGCTCGCTCGTCAGCAAGTGATAGTCGATCCCAAGTGCCCGACCCGCGGCAGCGGCCTCTTCTATCGCGTTCAATTGATAAGGCTCAACAGCGAGCGCTAAATCACCAGATCTGATGAATTCGCAGTCGATGCCGTGCTGCTTTATGAAATCCTCGATGGAGTCAAGGTTCTGATTTCCGAGTCGCAGCAACGTCGAGATTTCGGTGGGCCACCGACTTAGCCCATTGGCCAACCCGTGGGTCAGGGATGCGGAGCAAAAACCACCATTTCGCCCGGTAGCTCCACCAGCAATCCGAGTACCTTCGAGAACTACCACACTCCAGTCCGGGTGTTCTTCCTTGGCAAGTACCGCGGTCCAGAGCCCACTGAACCCGGCTCCAACTACACACAGGTCGGCGGTGGTATGCGTCTCCAATGGCGGGAGCGCCTCCGGGCGCCCCGGGTCATCAAGCCAAAAGATTTCATTGCGGGCGCCCTTTAGGGAGCGAACTGAAGCGTCAGTTTGCGTGTCGTTGAACACGGATTGAGCCTTTCGGAGAGGGGACCATCGGAAACCGAGATCAACACCTCGGTGATCCCACCAGTCCCTTCAACCAAATCGCGGCCTCACCCGAGGCCTTTGCTGAAAACTCAGAGGTCAAGTTGACATTAGTTTTTTGCGGCGCCGGTAGTTGACCAATTGACTACTAAGCACAACCAGTAGCGCAATCACAAATACCAGTGTAGCCAGCGCATTAACCTGCACCGGTATTCCACGTTGAGCCGCTCCCCAAATGAAAATTGGGAAGGTGACCAAGGTGCCAGCATTGAAATAGCTGATGATGAAGTCGTCGAACGAAAGGGAGAAAC
>WLLZ01000086.1 GCA_009700485.1 Actinomycetota bacterium
AGATACCAAGGCTTTCGAGGGCTTTGGCTGCGACGCCTTCGCCCTCGTGGATCAGGCCGAGCAGAATGTGCTCGGTGCCGATGTAGTTGTGGTTCAACATTCGGGCTTCTTCTTGAGCAAGCACGACTACCCGTCGCGCCCGGTCGGTAAACCTCTCGAACATCGCTCACACTCCATCTGTGTATTTCTGCATCAGTCAGCAGCTAATTGTTCAGGTCTCCATGGTAACCGCAGATCCCTAACCCATCATGTCGAGTACAACGTACTTCTATGAGGGATCATTCGGGTTTCGCCTACGCCAACCGCGAACATCGCCGACTTGGGGCCCCAATTTGGGGAATTCGGCTATCTCATCCAGCTATTGGGTGACGGCGGTGGCGGGCGCCAATTGATCGGCTTCCTCGACGGCGGTCCAGATTTTGTCGTACCAGGTGCCAGCGCTTACCCCCACCGCTGCGGCCTCGGTGGGGAGCCCATCAGCGCCAATCGTGGTGTAGCCAACTTCACCTGGCATCACAAAGTGCAGGCGGCGGCGGGCTTCAGCCACGACAAATGCCGGATCAGTCCAGCGTTCTTGGAGGATTTGCAGCTCTGCCACCCGCTCTCGAGCGGCGGCGACATTGGCTTCAAGGCCGGAGATCTCAGCCCGCTGGGCGAACCAGGACCGCACCGGCACGGCCAAGGTGAGCACCAAGAGCCCAAAGACCAGTGCCAAGACCGCGGCTCGCCCCGTTAGGGATCCACGCTGCTTTGGTGCCAATAGTTGACTTCCGGAACTCACGCCCCGATAGTCCCACGAATCACAGGGGAATCAGCGGACGAAACGCGGGAAAGCCCCGGCTCCCGCATAACGGGCCGCATCATCTAATTCTTCTTCGATTCGCAGCAACTGGTTGTACTTGGCAACACGCTCAGATCGCGCCGGGGCACCGGTCTTGATCTGGCCGCAATCCGTTGCAACCGCCAGGTCGGCGATCGTGGTGTCTTCGGTCTCTCCGGATCGATGGCTCATCATGCAGTTGAAGCCCGCACGATGGGCTAGCGAAACCGCGTCAAGGGTCTCGGTTAGTGAGCCGATTTGGTTGACCTTAACTAGTAGCGCATTCGCGGCGTCTTCGTCGATACCACGTTGCAGGCGCGTGGGGTTGGTGACGAACAGATCATCGCCGACCACTTGGACCCGAGAACCGATGGACTCGGTCAGGTGAATCCAACCGGCCCAGTCATCCTCAGACAACGGGTCTTCAATAGAAACAATCGGAAAGTCACTGATCAAAGTCTCGTAGTAAGCCGTTAACCACTGAGCTGCCCGCGCCGTACCCTCGAATAAGTACTCGCCATTTGTATGGAACTCGGTGGCCGCAACATCAAGGGCCAAAGCGATGTCGGTGCCGAGCTTCAGGCCGGTTGCTGCAACCGCGGCAGCGATGAGTTCGAGGGCCGCCCGGTTGCTCGGTAAGTCGGGTGCGAATCCACCTTCATCGCCGAGCCCGGTGGCGTAACCCTGCTGCTTTAGTACCGACTTAAGTGCGTGGTAGACCTCGGTGCCTTGACGTAGGGCCTCACCGAATGTGGATGCGCCAATTGGTGCAATCATGAATTCTTGAATATCAACACCGGTATCGGCATGCGCACCGCCGTTCAAGATATTCATCATTGGCACCGGCAACACATGAGCATTGGGGCCACCTAGATAACGAAATAGCGGTAGGCCTGCTGAAATCGCGGCAGCCTTTGCCACAGCGAGCGATACACCCAAAATCGCGTTGGCACCCAGGCGAGCCTTATTGGGCGTGCCGTCAAGGTCAATCATGACCTGATCAATCAGGCGTTGATCGGTGGCCTCAAGACCCAAAAGCTCAGGTGCAATTTCGTCCTCGACATTGCCGACAGCCTGCATTACCCCTTTACCGCCGTAACGGGCATCACCATCGCGTAGTTCTGCAGCCTCGAAGGCTCCGGTTGATGCGCCAGAGGGCACGGCGGCCCGAGCCACGGTGTCGTCGTCTAACAGGATTTCAACTTCAACCGTGGGATTACCACGGGAGTCGAGGATTTCGCGGGCGATGATGGATTCGATGAGGGCCATGTGACAACTCTAACTTCGCCACCTTCACGGCGATATCCATACCCGCGTGCACAAGTGACCCGACTTATGCCATCCTCAGATATGACCTCAGCAGCCCCCTCGAAGGCCCAGCTACCCGGCCGGGCTCAGGTGGTCATAGTTGGCGGCGGGGTGATCGGCTGCTCGGTGGCCTACCACCTAGCCGAAGCCGGTTGGACCGACGTCGTACTTCTCGAGCGCGACAAGTTGACATCCGGCACCACCTGGCATGCCGCAGGGCTCATGACCTGCTTTGGTTCGTTCTCTGAAACTTCAATGCAGATGCGCCTTTACACCCGGCAGCTTTATCGCGAGCTCGAAGCCAAGACCGGCCAAGCCACCGGGTTCAGTGCCGTCGGCTTCATTGAAGCTGCCGCCGATAAAGATCGACTTGAGGAGTACCGAAGGGTCGCTGCATTCAATCGCCTCTGCGGGCTCGAAGTCCATGAGATCAGCCCGCGCGAGATTGCCGAACGATTTCCGATTGCCGACATCAACGGGCTGGAAGCCGGCTTCTATGTACCCGATGACGGGCGGGTAAACCCGGTTGACGTCACGATGGCGTTGGCCAAAGGTGCCCGCGCGAATGGGGTGCAGATTTTTGAAGAAGTCACCGCAACCGGGGTGACGGTGACCGACGAGCGAGTGCAATCAGTGACAACGGCGCAAGGTGACATCGAATGTGACTACGTCGTCAACTGCACCGGGATGTGGGCTCGCCAATTCGGCCAAGCCCACGGGGTGAACATTCCACTTCAGGCGGCCGAGCATTACTACTTGATCACCGACACCATCGCCGGTATCGACTCGACACTTCCCGTATTCGAGGACCCATCCGCGCACGCCTACTACCGCGAGGAGGGTGGCGGCTTGATGATCGGCCTCTTTGAGCCGGTGTGTGCGCCGTGGAATGTGGATTCAATTCCGCAGGACTTCTCCTTTGGTGAAATCCCCCCAGACTGGGATCGCATGGGCCCTTACCTGGAGCGAGCCATGCAAAGGGTGCCAATTTCACTCGAAGCTGGTATCCGAAAGTTCTTCTGCGGGCCTGAATCATTCACCCCAGATTTGCAGCCGTTCATCGGCGAGGCGCCGGGCATCCGCAACTATTTTGTTGCCGCCGGCATGAACTCGGTTGGCATCCTTACCGGTGGTGGCGTCGGCCGGGTTGTTGCGAGCTGGATCATTAACGGCAAGCCCGATGTTGATGTCACCGGTTTCAATATCAATCGCGCACTCCCCCACCAACGAAATCCGCAGTACCGCGCTGAGCGCACAGTTGAAACCCTCGGGCTGGTTTACCAAACCCATTACCCAGGCCGCACGGTCACGACCGCCCGCGGCGTCAAGCGCTCACCTATTCATCACCTACTCAAAGAGCGCGGGGCTTACTTCCGCGATGTCAGCGGCTGGGAGGGCGCCGATTGGTATGCCCAACCCGGCGAAATGCCCGAGACGGGTGAGCTCACTTGGGGCCGGCCCCACTGGTTTGAGTCTTGGGCAAACGAGCACCGCGCCATCCGCGAGGGCGTTGGGTTCATGGACATGAGTTTCATGTCTAAGTTCTTAGTACAAGGTGAGCAAGCAGGTGCTCTCCTTGATTACGTATCAGCGAATGCTGTAGATGGCGCCGATGGCGTTATCACCTACACCCAGTGGCTCAACGATTCAGGCAATATCCAAGCCGACCTCACTGTCACCAAACTTGGCGCCAATAAGTTCTTCGTGGTGGCCTCTGATACCGCCCACGGACAAGTTCTTCAATGGTTAACGCGCCACGGCAAAAACTTCGCCGCCACCGTGACCGATGTAACTTCGGGCTACGCCCAATTCAATATTCACGGCCCCCTTGCCCGCGATCTCCTGCAGGCTGCGACCACAGCCGATATGTCAAACAGTGCATTCCCGTTTCGTACCGCCCGCGAAATTGACCTTGGCTTCGCGCGAGCAATGTGTGTGCGCATCACCTACGTGGGCGAACTCGGATACGAGCTTTACGTCCCGACCGAGCAAGCGGTGCATGCCTATGAGCGCCTTTGCGAAGTGGGCCAACAGGTCGAACTTGTGCATTGCGGGCTCAAAGCCCTCGCGAGCCTGCGAATGGAAAAGGGTTACCGCGACTTTGGCCATGACATCGACAACACCGACTCGGTGCTCGAAGTTGGCCTTGGCTTTGCAGTAGCTTGGGATAAGGCCAGTGATTTCATTGGGCGTGATGCCGCCCTGAAGCAAAAGAACTCCGGCCCTCTGCATCGGCGCCTCGTGCAGGTAAAACTCCTCGACCCACTGCCCTTGCTCTACCACGGTGAAATCTTGCTGCGAAGTGGCGAGGTCGTTGGCTATGTGCGCGCCGCTAGTTACGGTCACACCCTAGGCGGCGCTGTTGGCCTGGCAATGGTGGATGCAACCGAGCCGATCACCGCAGATTATCTAGCAACTGGAACCTGGGAGGTCGAGGTGGCAGGGGTCAAAGTGCCGGCCACTACTTCACTTCGGCCCATGTATGACCCAACCAACGAAAAGGTAACGGGTAAATAAGTCTGGTTACCGATGCCCAATCAACTCGAGGCACCGCCAGGCCCCCTACCCGCTTTACATCTCTCTGAGCAATACTTCACGTTCTCCCAATCGCGAGCCCATTTCTTGCGCCACTCAAATGGAAGATTGCAGCGTTGGCAGATTTTCGGTTCGAAACCATTTTTGGTTTTAGCTCTCATGGTGTGTTTTTCTGGCGCGGTAGCTAGCCCACGCACCTGTGCTCCAAAGTGCCCAAATAACAAGTAAGGGTTGAAAGAGTAGGCGCATGGCACGTGCTTGATCAGTGTCTAATCCAAATGCATCCGTGCCGTTTATGTACTGGGAGATGTTGCCGGGGAAGACCGCAATAAAGAATGCGGCCACGATCCAACCAACGTAAGTGCGGTATTTGAATAAAACAATTAGTGAGATACCAAGAATTATCTCCACAACACCGGATGCGACGACTACAAAATCAGCTTGGCCCTGCAAGATGGTGGGAACTTGCGCTTGAAACTCAGTGCGGTTACTTGTTAAGTGCGTGAAGCCGGCGTAGGCAAGGCCTGCGCCAAGAATGATTTGGAATGCTTTGCGAAGTAACTCCATGTACCAAAGGTTAGTGGCTTTTAGGACGAAGTTGTAGGCTCTTTTCTATGAACTACTCATCACTGCGTACGACTCTCAAAGCTGGATCTATTGTCTTTGGTGCCTCAGCCCTTTTCCTCTTAATTCTTCCCGCAGCCTTTCTAGGCCTGCTCGGCCTCGAAGTTAACGATGGCATGGTGTGGGCTATGCGCATGATTGGCATAACCCTGATCGCCCTTGCTGGGAATATGTGGAATAACTCAAGGAGTAGTTCTGATGCGGGTGTCGGGTATGTGGCATGGGTGATGTGTGTGAGTGCAAGTGCACTCGGTGTGTTGACTCTGCTGATCCCGGGGCAGCGAACCTGGTTTGCCTATCTCTATGCCGCGATTGGTTTTGGCTTTGGACTGAGTTATTTACTCAATATCGTGCGCAAGTAGTTCAGGCCTAACTCGGCCCTATCTACAAGTTTTCTTGGTATTCAACATCGAACAATCCCCAGGAGTATGGGTGAGATCCCAAAAAAAGCAGATCGACTCGTGCAATGGGAAAACTCTTCAGGTAAAGAATTTAGCGAATTTGGAAGAAGATGATTAAGGCTCGCTGTATGCGTTACCTCTTAATTGTTGTTCTCACCTGCTTACTGCTACTCCCCTAGGCGAATAGGGATCACAATTTCGTTGTACTGCAAGAAGCCAGGCTTGAACGGCGGATCAAACCGACAGATTCGTGTTTCGTCAGAGAGTGCAATATTGGCCTTAGAAGCGCTTGCACGAAGTACCTGAGCCATCTTTTGTGAGAGTTCATCGGTGGCTCTTCCGCGGAATGATTTGGCAACACATGTTTGTGTATCTAATTCTCGCAATGTGACTTGTGAATCGTTTGGCTGCGGCATGGTGCCGAAGGTGCTACCTGAAGGCATCACAAACGAGACATACCATTTGGAGGGGTCGGCATTGTCTTTACTTTGAGCGGCAATTACTGGGGCTGTCATCGCGATTTTTTGCGATAATTGATTTCCCTTTGAAATGTAATTGAATAATGAAGAGAATGCACTGCTTGATGCCGTTGAATACTGCCCAGAAACTCTTACCTCTGCGATGACACATGGAGAATATTCACGAAGCTCAAAATCCTCATAAGTTCGCAGCACTTTGAATTCTTGCCGTTTAGTCATAAGACAAACTTACTCTTGCACATCGCTACCTCTTAACTCTTAAATACCAAGGAATTCGCGCAGGTAGCGCGGAGACGGCGCCCCATATGCCAACACCAGGTCATGAATCTGCCGATCACTCCAATCCGGATGCAGCACCCGCAGATCCGCCACGATTTCACTTACCGCGCGGTAGCCCACAAAATAGGTGGGTAATTGCCCAGCAGTAAGCAGGGCGCGACGCCACTTACCGATGGCCTCACCCTCCTCTTGGAAGCCGCGGTTCATCATCAGGTCTAGGCCCTCTTGCTCGGTCATCTCGGCGGTATGAACTCGCACATCCAAAATCGCATTAATTGTCAGGCGCGCCTGCATCTTTAGCTGCTGGAGGCGCAAGGCAAGTGCTGACGTTTTGTCATCAAAGGGCGCGTACCCGTTATCAACCAGTAGCTCCTCTGAATACACTGCCCAGCCTTCGATAAAGACACCGCTACGAGCAAAGGCGCGAACCGGCGTGGTCGCCTCAAAATGGTGCGACTGGGCAAGTTGAAGCACATGGCCTGGCATCGCCTCGTGGATAGTAAGCCCGTGCAACTGCACCGCGTTGTATTCACGGTAAAAAGAATCAACGCGCTCAATCGTCCAGTCATTTGGAGTCGGCGAGACCGCGACGAAGGTGGCAACTTGCGCGGTCTCAAGTGGCCCGGGGGCATCGCAATACGCCACCGCAACACCTCGGTGGATCTCGGGCATTTCGATCACCCGGACATCAAGTTCTGGGATCGAGATCAGATCATGTGCGCGAACGAACTCGGTGGTACGCACAAGTGCTTGCTCGACAATTTCTAGCACCGTCTCATTGGTTACGGGCGCCTCGGCGGCGATACGAGCGAAGGCGCGGTGCACCAGATCAGGTGCTGTTGCCTTCTCGCCCAGGTATTGCGCTGCGTACCCCCGCAGCGCCAAATTGACCTTTTCAAGGTGCGCTTCGGCGGCCTCAAGCAGCATTGTTGGCGAGGTGCCATCATCTAGGCCATG
>WLLZ01000087.1 GCA_009700485.1 Actinomycetota bacterium
GCTACTGGTACATCGACCTCGCTGAGGATTCCGCGAGATTGACACCACACCACGGCTTTGGTGGCCGAAGTCCCTTGGTCAATTGCGAGGATTATCAATGGCTATTAGCCGATGGATAGGCCGAGTAATTCGCGCGAGACGGCATCCGCTCCGCGCCAGCAGTCATGGAATGAAGTGTAGAGGGGGATCGGTGCCATCCGGATGATGTTTGGCTTGCGATCATCGGGGATGACCCCCCAATTTTCGTCCATTCGCCTAGCAAATTGCGCAACATCGGTGTCGATTCGGATAGAAATTTGACTGCCGCGCCGAGCAGCTTCGCGCGGTGTCACGATCGCAAGTGGAGCTCTGGTAGCCAGATCGTCAAGGAGCGAAAGCAAGTAGTCACTTAGCTGCAAACTGCGTTTGCGTAAGGCGGGCATGCCGACCGAGTCAAAGATCTCCAGCGAAGCGCGAATAGGAGCAATAGCGAGAATTGGCGAGGTGGAAAGCACCCAAGCTTCAGCCGTAGGCGGGGTGTCGATTATCGGTGCCATATCGAAGCGGGTTTCGAGACGATTGCCGTACCAACCCTCTAGGCGTTGAATATCGGGGTCGGCTAGATGCCGCTCATGGACAAAGGCCGCGGCAACGGCACCGGGCCCAGAATTCAAATACTTGTAATTGCACCAGGCGGCGAAATCAACCCCCCAATCATGAAGTGCTAGCGGCACATTGCCGGCGGCGTGCGCTAGATCCCAGCCGACGAAAATTCCGGCTTTACGGCCCGCGGCGGTGATTGCCGCGATGTCCATCAGTTCGCCAGTCAGGTAGTTGATGCCGCTGAGCATCAGGGTGGCGATTCGGGGCCCTTGCTGCTCGATCACGGAAATCACATCTTCGGTACGAAGAACATCTTCACCCGCGCGCGGGCGTAGGCGAAGGATGGCATCATCGGGGTCGTATCCGCGCAAGCGGGCGTGGCTGCGTACGGCGTAGGAGTCTGACGGGAACGCATAGTCCTCGATGAGGATCTGATGGCGCTCGGCGGTTGGCCGATAAAACGATGCGAGCATCAGGTGCAGGTTCACGGTCAAGGTATTCATTACTGAAACTTCCTGGGGTAGCGCGCCAACCACCCGACTCAAAGCTTCATTCACATACTGGTGGTAGTGCAGCCACGGATCACCGCCGGTGAAGTGCCCGTGCACACCGCGCTGCGACCAGGATTCAAGAACATCTGTGATCGCTGCTGCTGTGGTAATTGGTTGAAGCCCGAGGGAGTTGCCGGCGAAATATGCCTGGTGCGGGTAGGAGCCCCTATTTGCCGGCAATTGGATGAACTGCGACCGAGTTGCTGACGGGTGTGCGGCATCTAAGTCATAGGCATACTGCTCTGACAGGTTCATTACCGAACTTGCTCCTAGCTGCGTGTGAATAGATCTGGATTAATCCGGCTATTAAACATATGCGCGATACGACCATAGTTCATCAAAAGTTACCCGTGACATGCTTTTCTCGAGCCACTGGATACCCGACGAACCACCACTACCAACTTTGGCTCCGAGTGACTGCTTCACCGCACGTAGGTGCAGGGCCCGCCAATCTAGGAAGGCCTGTGAGATCTCCGAAAGCACATCACCGAGCATACGTAGTGGATCATTGACCGGAAGTTCGGTATAGACCTTCACCCACGCCGCCTGGACTGAATCATTTGGCGTGTACGCCTCGGCGTGATCACCATTGAGGTGGTCGGCATCGATGGCGTAGCCGGCGCGCACTAGGCAGGCAAGACCCTCCTCATAGAGGCTTGGTGACTCTAGGGTCGCAATGAGCGGGATGAAGACCTCTGGGTTGGGTTCATAGAGCCGGGTTAGTGCCCTTGACTTCAGACCCATCATGAACTCAACATGACGGTAGGTCCACGATTGGAAGCCTGATGCAACCCCGAGTTGATCGCGGAAGCGACCAAACTCCATCGGTGTCATGGCATTAAATGATGGCCAGGTGGCGTTAAGTGCCTGCCAATGCAGTGTCGAACGGCGCAGGGTTACGACAGCACCGAGAATGTCGTCAGCTCGCATCTCGGCAATGGCTCGTTGCCATTCACGCCAGATCAATCCGAAATACAACTCCATGACCTGCGAAATCACCAAAAAGGGCAGTTCGGTCGGCTCATCGGTGCGGGTCTTTTGCATGCGATGGAGTTCCATGGTGTGCACGTATTGGTCGTATGGGGTTTCGCCGGTGAACTCAACGATTGGAGCGCCACCGGTGGTGGCGGCCCGCTGGTCTCGATCTGCTGCGGTCGCGTGGGTAGTCATTGGGACATGATGCTGATCTAAGTACGGTCGCGGAAGTAGGAATATAATGGTAAATATGAATTAGACTTTCAGATCACAACCCAAAAATGTACTTGACTTATCGATTGAAAGGTTACCCCGTGGCTATTACCCTCGATCAAATTGATTGGAAACTCCTTGCCGAGCTCCAACTCGATGCGCGACTCTCATTTAGCGAACTATCAAGGCGGGTGCACCTATCGGCGCCAGCGGTGGGTGAGCGGGTGCGCCGACTAGAGCAAGCCGGGGTGATCACCGGCTATCACGCGGGCATTGATCTTGCCGAGACCGGCTGGTCAGTGCTCGCAATGGTGCGCATTGCTTGCTACGGAAGCACCTGTGTTTTGCGCGATCCAGCTGTTGCAACCTGGCCCGGGGTGCTAGAAATCCATCGGGTGACGGGTACGGATTGCTCGGTACTAAAAGTGACTGCCGTATCAATGCAAGACTTCGAGCACCTCATCGACAAGCTAGCCGCCTATGGCACGCCATCGAGCACCTTGATTCTGTCGAGCCCGCTGATCCGAAGTGACGTGGTGGCGCCCCAAAACTAAACAAGATGAGTGGTGGGAAGTGACGCAGCGGTTACCCGCTACTCATCACCCTCAAAACACCAACCAAGCTGGCTGCACCACATATAACCGGCGGGATTAATAGCCCCGCCGATACCGCCTGCACTCGGTCGCACCCAAGCGGTGCGAAGGGTCAGGCGGTCAACCGGGGCTGCGCTTACCGGAGATGAAACGTCAGAGTTTGGCATTGGTAACTCCGTTTCGTGAGGGCACGTTCTCAAGTGCCACCGCCCGACTTTGGGCAGATAGAAATAGGGTACTCCGCGATTAACCTGCAGGTGGCCGGCTCTTAACTAATTGACCGCAGGGCGTCTAAGACCGCGGGCCAGGCGATACTGCTCGGGTCAATTAGTTCGAAATGGGCGATGCCCTCGATTTCACTCAAGTTGACGGTGCTGCCTGCATATGCGGCAACGTAGTTGCGCGACAGGGTGATCGGGACTAGTGAATCCAAGTTGCCGTGTAGGCACGTGACCGGGCACAGCGGGGGTAGGTGCATTGGATTTAAGTCAGCGCGTTCTTGAGCTGGGCAGCCCAGAAAATCACGAACACCACCATCATCAAGATCAAGTTGCTGGGCAAGTTCCAGATCACTAACGGGCGCGAGTGCGATCACGCCGGTAATTTGAGCTCGGCTGTCTTCTGTGAGGGTTACTTGAGCCGCGGCCCATAACGCTAAGTGGCCGCCGGCGGAGTGCCCAATGATGATGACTTGGCCATTATGGCCGGCGATCTGATCAGGAAGGTTCTCGATTGCAGCCCGCACATCGGCGACCATCGAATCAGGGTCACCGGGGATGCGCCGGTATTCGATCGAGGCCACCTGCCAGCCAGCGGCTGCAAGCGCGGCCGCGAAAGTGCGCAGGTGCTCACGGTCAAATCGCGGGCGCCAGTAGCCCCCGTGGATAAGCAGTAGTAGTGGCCGCGCCGTGGCTAGGCCAAAGCCAGCGCTAGAAAAGCAGTCGGCTACCTGATCGGGTAGTGGCCCGTAGGCGATAGAACTATTGGGTGCCGGGGCCACTTTCGTCAGCACGCTGCGGTCTTCGATATCGGGTGCGACTTCACCATTGCCCACGGCTCTGACCCTAGGCCGCCCAACCTAGACTGACAATGCAGGGTCAGAACTGGCTGGCCTCCAGCGGGAGTTCTCGATAGAGGCAGGGGGCGCGGCGGTGAATTTGTTCAACTGGCTGGCCCCTGCCCAAGAGGCTGGGTTGCCTTGGTGGCCGTTGGTGTTAGTAATTGGCGTGCTCTTGCTTATCAATGTCGTAAATAACCGCGTCGCACCGAATTCGCACTACCTACTTTGGTCGTTCGCAAGTTCGGTGATCCTTTTGGCACTTGGACTACTTGATGGCAACACCTTCACCGACATGGGCTTGAGTTGGAGGCACTACTTAAGTGGGCTGATCTGGGCCGGGATATGCATTGGCGCGGTGACTTTGGTTTATGTCATCGGCATCATTTTCAAACCGACGCGCAATGCCTTCCGTGATGAACGTCATGCAGAATTAAGTGGTGGGCGACTTGCCTTCCATGCATTGCTTGAAGTGCCGTTCGGCACGGTGCTACTTGAGGAGATTGCGTTCCGCGCCGTGCTGTTCTCGATGCTGGCACGTCGTTACGGCCTGGTCTGGGGCATAGTCCTTTCCTCCATCCTCTTCGGCTTATGGCATGTGTTGCCGTCAATAGGCAGCCACGAGCAGAACCCGGCACTGGGTTCGGTAGTTGGCCAAGGCCGGCGCGGCAATATCTTTGCCATCGCATTAAGTGTTTTGACGACAACTTTGGCCGGCTTTGTTTTCTGCGCACTGCGACTCATGTCGGGCAGTGTGCTCGCGCCGATGGGTCTGCACTGGGCCACGAATGGGCTGGGTTATGCATTTAGTTGGGCCATCATCAGGCGCACTCGGCGCCTCCCCCAATGACTCGTGTTACTCGTGTGACTCATGTGGCGACAAAGGCCAAATAGCCCCCGAAAGCCGCAAATCGGGTGACACGCAACGCGGGCTTCCGGCGCTGATGGCGGCCCGGGCGATATGGTCAAGGTCGAAAGCCGACACACACAGTTGATCAACGCCACGGAGGATGTCTAGATGGAAGCCGCACGTACCCCCCTTGATCATGAGGCCGCGGCGGCCCTACTGAGTGAGCGTGATCGCAGTATTTTGGAGTTTGAGCGCCAGTGGTGGAAATACGCGGGCGCCAAGGAGCAGGCAATTCGCGATCTCTTCGAAATGAGCGGCACCAGGTATTACCAAATCGTAAATAACTTGATCGATACCCCAGAAGCACTGGCCTATGACCCCATGCTCGTAAAGCGGCTAAACCGTATGCGGGCCGCCCGCCAGCGTTCGAGGTCGGCTCGGCGATTGGGCATTGACGTCGGCTCAAAGTGAGGAGGCACCGAGTGCGAAATGCACTTGGCGAAAGGCTTGCGCGCATGCCAGTCACTTACTTGATCGCGCCAGTACTTGCGGCAGCTGCTCTTTCGGCGGCTATCGCGCCAAGTGCGTTGGCGGCGCCAAATCCGATCACTATTTGGGTTGACGTCTCGCGCGCGGCCACTGTTTCAGAGTTTTTGAAGGACGGTTACCAAGGCCACCCGGTTAACGTAGTGACCAAAGAACTTTCAGCGATCAAAGCCGAACTCACAACAGTGCCGGCTGATCAAGCCCCCGATGTCATTTGGGCTGATAACACCTGGACAGGTGAGCTCGCCGCCGCCTCTTTGATAGTGCCGTTGACACTGTCACCGGCTAAGAAGGCGTTGTTCGCCCCAAATGTTCTCTCGGGTTTTCAATTTGGGTTCAACTACTACGGGATCCCCGTGCAATACGAAACCTGGGCGCTGGTGACCAATGCTGCACTGGCACCGAAACCTCCAGCGACATTCGCGAAGTTGTCCACCAAAGCTTTGGCCCTTAAGGCGGCTGGCCGTGCTGATGTCGGCCTCGCCGTTGGTCAAGGGGTTAAGGGCAATGCTTACTTCACCTACCCCCTGTTTTCGGGTCTAGGTGGTTATATTTTCGGCAAGGACACCTCTGGCAGCCTGAACCCATTCGACGTTGGGGTTAACAACTCAGTCTTCCGCAAGAACACGAAAATTATTGATGACTGGAACAGCACTGGTTTGATTAATTCTTCGGTTGATGTGGTGGCTGCTGAAGCCGCGTTCAAAGCGGGCCGCGCGCCTTTTTGGATTACCGGGCCATGGAGTGCTTCGACATTGCAGGCCCTGAAGTTTAAGTACTTCATATCACCGGTGCCCCGAATCGATGCAAGTTTGGTCATGGCACCGCTGCTTGGTATCAAAGGCTTCATGGCGACCTCGTACGCGGAAGCCCACGGGTTGGGGGATGTAGTGCCGGGCCTAGTTGTCAAGAAACTCAGTGGTTCAACCTTCCAATCGAATATGGCGGCGATATCGCTGCGCGCCCCAGCGAATAAGAAGTCGACGTATAGCACTTCAATCGGCGGCCGGTTGGCGCAAGCATTCGGCACTGCTGGTGTTGACGGGGTGGCGATGCCTAATATCCCGCAGGCATCTTCAGTCTGGGGCCCGCTGAGCACCGCATGGGCGAAATCCACCAGTGGTTCAGAGGCGACACCCGCGAAGAAGGCATTTTCGGCGGCGCAGGATGAAATACAAAAGGCAATTGGCTAATTGATCCGGCCGGCTACTTCAAGTGCCCTGCGTGATATCGCGACCCGCATCACCAACCAAGTTATGAAAGCTATAGAAATTAACAGGATGCCAATTCGCGATTGCGTGTTCCCGTTTCTAATTTGATACAGACCGTCGATCATCGCCACCGCCGCCAACGCGGCCTGAGCCCAGGTTAGATTGACCAGACGGTTATTAATAAGCACTTCGAGCAGTGTTAAACCAATGAGTAACAGTCCAATCGCCACTGCGAATACGCCAGCATTGGCCGCCTCCGTCGTCCCCGGGTCAGTCGAAGCGAAGATTGCCATTTCATCTGCTGCCGCTGTCACTCCTAATATGAGGATGAAATGCGCAAAAACGATGCCTATCAATAATCTAGGGTGCGCGGGCTTCCGCTTACTAAATACACCCTCGAAATACGCTGTCGCCAGTGCCAAGTCAAAAATTACTATCAGGAAGAAGAATCGGTAGTCAGAACCTGCCGTGGTATTAGTTAGCACTCCTACAATATGGATCAAACTTTCGCCGATTGCGATCAAGAAAAGTAATCCGAGTCTCTCGCGAAGGTGATCAGGGTGTAGCGGAAAATCTTGACTCACGTTACGAAGAAATGAAAACAGGATTGGTGCCATGGTGACTAAAAGTGCCAAAGCAAACACATAAAGGAGCGCTTCTTTTGAAAGTAGTACTCCCGCGAAACAAATGAAGGCACCAAGAGCAGTGCTGATTATTGAGACCTTGAGCCCCTGAACCGGTATTCCAATCTGAATTCTGGCGAGCGTGTACATCCCTCCGATTGTGAGGAACACGAATCCCAAACTTATTA
>WLLZ01000088.1 GCA_009700485.1 Actinomycetota bacterium
AAGCAGATGCCGAATTCATCCGAGCAGGCACCCTGCCCTCGATCGATCGCTCAAGAACTTCGGGCCGATTATTTGCCCGAATTCCAGCTCGACCTTACGCGGCTTTTGCCGTGTCCGAGGCGCTAACAGATGGGCAGGTAATTGACGTCGCCGGTGGGCTGCGCGTAGCTCACACCCCGGGCCATACTCCGGGGCATATCTCGCTGCTCCATGAATCCACCGGAGTACTTATCACCGGTGATTCCATTTTCAATATGGCCTCGCGGATGACGTGGGCGCTATCTGCTTTTTGCACCTCTTATGAACAAAGTAAGAACACGGCTGGGCGCCTGGGTGATCTTGAATTCAACGTGGCGGCTTTCACTCACGGGCCAGAGATTCGTAATAAGGCGCGCGAGCGCATCCGCTCATTCTTGACGAAACGTGGAGCACTCGGGTGAATGAGCAAGTAGTTGAGGAGTTCAGCATTGAGCTGGACCGCGTCGTTGATCGCCTGCGCACGATGCCAATCACGAAACTCGAGCGCTCCGCGAGCCTTACGCGGCCGGTACTTTCTGAGCTAGCCGAAATGGCCGGGCAATTAAGACCAGTGCCCGATATTGCCGACCGAGCACTAGGTGATCAATGCGCGGTGCTAGGCCAGGAGCTAATTGACTCCGGCCGGCCCTGCGCAGCAGCCGCGGTGCTGCTGCGCGAACTTCGGATAGCGCTGCCCTGACTAGTTGCGCGTGAAGATTGCAATCAAGCGCAAGAACTCAAGGTAGATCCAAACCAAAGTGACAAGGAGGCCGAAGGCCATCCGCCAAGATTCGCGCTCCGGTGCGCCATTGGCGATCCCTTGCTTGATGGCTTCGAAGTCGAGCATCAGGAAGAACGAAGCAATCAGGACGCCAGCAACGCAGATGATCAGACCTAAACCATCGATGCCGTAGAAGCCCCAGCCCCCACCGACACCAAATAGCGCAGCAACGAATGATGCTAACCCGATCACCATGTAGGTAACCGCGGCCGCGATCAGCACGCTGACGAACTTCTTGTTGACCTTGATAACACCTGTCAAATACAGGACAAGCATTACCCCGAATGTTGTCATCGTGGCAACGACCGCCTGAACCACGATGCCCTGATAGTTGGACGACTCGGCAAATTGGTTATACCAATTGCTGATGGCACCGAGCATCAAGCCTTCAAAAACCGAGAACACCAAGACCAATGCAGGTGAAACTTTCTCGCGGAAAGCGATCACGAAGCCCAAAATGGTGGCGATGATGAGCGCCGGGAACATAATGATCGGGAAGGCGTAAGTCAGATTCCAGCCAACTACCGCGAACACTACGACCACCGCGAATACCAGCAGGGTCTTCATTATGACGTCGGTGATGGTCAGCCGCAGACCTGAACCGGCGGTCAGATTCGCGAACTGCTCATTAGTGTCGGCCGGTGGCACCACAGCGCCGCTGGCGTACTGAGCGCCGCTGGCGTACTGAGAGCCGCTGGCATACTGAGAGCCGGGTGCCGGATCGCCCGCGAAGGTATACCCACCCTTGTTCGCAGGCTTGGAGTACTTCGACAAAACAGGGTTGTTTGAGTCCATACGTATAGGGTAACTAACCGCATGAAATTTGTCAGCCATTGGTGCCCTCGATGGGATTTGAACCCATACTGTGCCGGGTTTAAGCCGGGTGTCTCTGCCAGTTGGACTACGAGGGCCGCACATTGTTCAGTAACAGGGCAACCTTAGAACCCCGGCTGAATTGGCTTACCACCTCAGGTGCATTGGGCCCTGAAGAAGGCGGCACTGCGCTCCCAAGCAAGGCCGGCATGGCTTGGTGAATAGACCTCCGGCCGGTCATCATTGAAGAAGGCGTGCTCGGAGCCCGGGTAATCGAAAATCTCGACCTGGCCGCCATGTTCAACAATGGCCGCGGCGTATTCAGAAATCTTTGGGCCGGCCCAATCCTCATCCGACTCGGCCTTGTGGATCATCGCCGATTTTCCGGTGTAATTTCCCCAATCCGGGGCGTAGTCAGGCCACGGCATAGCGGGATAGAAAGCTGCAGCACAGGCAATGTGCTCACTGACGGTCGGGGCCAATAGCGCCAAGCCACCACCCATGCAAAAACCCATCGCCGCGACCTTGGTGGACGACACTTCAGGGCGGCCCACCAGGTAGGCGGCGGCACCGGCAAGGTCGGCAGCCGAGGCTGATACCCGAAGGCCCATCATCAGTTTTTGGGCTTCGTCCGGCTCGGTGGTCAAGGCCCCGCGGTAGTGATCCACCGCTAATGCCACAAAACCCGCAGCGGCCAGCCGATTAACGACTCCTTGAATATGGGGGACTAATCCCCACCACTCCTGAATGACGATGACACCTGGGCCCGCGCCCGACTCCGGGATGGCGATGACCCCGCCTACTTGCTCACCTTGGATCTCGATTTCGATATTTCGCATGCTGCATTCTTGCCCATCGGGCGCGCTGACGTGGGCTGACCCGCCCCAAAGTTCACTGCAATTTGCCGGTCACTTCAATTTGCCAGTCACTTCAATTTGCCGGCGGAGCTGTGGACCCACGAACAATTAATTGAGTCGGCACTTGAACATGGGTTGGCACTTGCCCATCATCACTTCGGATCTGGCGCATTAAAGCCTCCGCGGCAATACCCCCGAGCTCTTGCACCGGTTGCGCAACCGTCGTTAGGTCAAGTAGTTCAGACATGTCGTGACCATCGATACCAATGACGGAAACATCACGGCCCGGATGTAGTCCGTGATTTCTTAGCGATCTCATAGCGCCAAAAGCCATTTCATCCGACATGGCAAAAACTGCAGTCGGTCGCTCACGCTCGGCCAGGAGTTTCGTCATCGCACTCTCAGCACCGGCAATCGTGAAGTAGCCGCGGGTTTCAAGGGCAGGGTCGACAGCCAAACCGGCTTCCCGCATTAAATCGGTGAAGCCCAGGTAGCGCGCATGGGGTGCGGTGAAAAACTCACCCGGTGGGGCCCCTGTTATTACCGCTATGCGCCGGTGGCCGAGGTTGATCAGATGTTGGGTGGCGGTTCGCGCGGCTGCTACGTCATCGATGCCGGCCGTAGAAACCCCGGCAATCGCTGCCCCGATGAGGCTCGTTGGCAAGTGGAGTGACAACACACTCTGCAATTGCGCATCCTGCGGTGCCAGTGCGATGGTGATGACACCATCTACTCGCCGATTAAGGCGTGGTGCAACGAGGTTACGCGGCACCGGGCTGGATTCGTCGCCAACGCTCATCAGAAGTAAATCCATTCCGGCTTGCTGCAGAACGGCTTCAACACCTGAAAGTACAGTGGAGAAATACCATCCGGCCACCTGCGGTGTTACTACTCCGATGCTGCCGGTACGGCCACTCGCTAAACGCGAAGCGCTAGGCGATATGACGTAGTCCATCGATAGTGCAACCGCTTTGACCTTGGCGCGTGTGGTTTCATCAACATTAGGCAGGCCGCGTAGGGCGCGTGAGACCGTTGCGGTTGAGACCCCCGCCGCCTCTGCTACATCTCGAATCGTTATGGTCATGTTCACCCCCCTTCAGCTGCAAGCTAGTTACCCTGCAATGCCAATGTATAAACGATGCCATCTAAGATATCGGTTTCGGACACGACCACCTCGGTGCTGCCGGTAGCTCGCACAATAGCCCGAAGCACCAGTGCGCCCGCACCGATAACGTCAACGCGGCCCGGGTGCATGAAAGGCAATTCAGCTCGGTTCGCCTTGGTCATGGCGAGTAAACGCGCCGTGACTTCCTCCACTTGCGCAGCGGTAATGATGGAGCCGTGCAACAACGCCGGGTCGTATTCGGGTAGTTCAAAGGCCATTGCCGCAACGGTTGTTACTGAACCGGCGAGCCCTACCAAACTGGCAGCGTGATCGAACGGCACCGCGGCTCGTACCGAATCAAGTGCCTTTGCAAGATCAGTTTCAGCGGCCTCGATCTGCTCAGGAGTTGCTGGATCACTAAGCAAATGACGTTCAGCAAAACGCACACAGCCAATGTCGACACTGATTCGGTTGGTGGGTGCCGCTGCCCCAAGGACAAACTCGGTAGAACCACCACCGATATCAACAACTAGTGCCGGAAGCTGAACTAGGCCATCGGGCAAGCCCCGGGTTGCGCCCATAAACGAAAGCCCAGCTTCTTCATCACCACTGATGACATCCGGCTCAATTCCCAGTCGAAGGCGCACACCGGCCACGAACTCCTCACGGTTTCGCACATCTCGACTTGCTGAGGTCGCAACAAATCTAATCTGATCAATACTCGCTTGCTTGATCACTTCTGCGTACTCATCCAAGGCAGCGAACGTTCGCTCTAGTGCCTCGGTTGAAAACTCGCCGGTGCGATCAACCCCTTCACCCAAGCGGACAATCCGCATGAGACGCACCTGCTCATGCAATACCCCTGCTTCATCAATATCGGCTACGAGTAATCGAATCGAATTGGTCCCGCAATCAATGGCGGCCAAGCTCATAGTTGGTCACCGCATGGATTCGCGATCCACCAAGGAGCCAGGGCCGTAAGCACCTCATCACCAAGTGGGTTAACCCCGGGGCCGGATGCCAAAGAGTGTGCCGCGAGAACGTGTAGGCATTTAACCCGGTTCGGCATACCCCCGGCGCTAATACCAGTCAACTCAGCCACCTCGGAAATTGCTGAACGATCCGCCAAGTATTGATCGTGGGCAGCCGCGTACTGCCCCGCTAATTCGGGGTCTGTTGCTAGTCGTTGCTCCATCGTGCGCATCAAGCCACTTGCTTCGAGGGTCCCGATGGCACCGGCTAAACGCGGGCAGGTGGCGTAATACAAAGTCGGAAACGGGGTGCCATCATCAAGGCGTGGCGTGGTGCGCACTACATCAGGGGCACCACATGGGCAGCGGTGCGCAACCTGCATCTCACCACGAGGTGCGCGACCCAATTGCACTTCGACCAAGTCGATATCCCGCCCAGATGCCGGCTCCATGGAGGAGGTGGTCATTTGAAGAACCTATCCACCCCAGCCAGCAGCCAGTTCGCGTAATCACGTTGACCCGCTGTGCTCATCATCAGAGCGGCGTCTTGTTTGTTCCGCATATTTCCTACTTCGACTATGACCGTGGGTACATCACTGAAATTCAAAGTTGACTGTTCACGGCTCACCATGCGCTGCCCCGCAATGTAAGTTGACGGTGGAGCCCCGGCCGCCTTCATCCCGGCGATCATGTCAGCGGCGAACCTCCTGTCGACTTCGATCACGTCATCGGTCCAGCCTTTAATCCGAACCGGCTCGATTACAAAAAATCCGCGGCCATTTGACGGCCCTCCATCGGCATGGATGCTGACCATGGCATCTGCTTTTGCAGCGTTGGCTATACCAGCCCGATCCCAAACGCACGGACCCCATTTTGATCGTGAGTTGGAATCGCGCGTCAGCACCACAGTGGCTCCCTGCCCCTCCAGCAACTGCCGTAGTTGCTTTGCGATCTTCCAGTTCAAGGTGGCCTCTGGGAACCCAGCGTTAGTCGCAGTTCCGGTTGTATTGCAGCCCTTGACTATGGCCCCGTTGAACTTGGTGGAATTGATTTCGTCGGCGAACTCAGGTTCGCCATTACCCAGCTGATGGCCTGGATCAATCACGATGGTCTTTCCACTAAGTGGGCCTTCGAGCGCCTGCGCGCTAGGTGTAGTACTGAAGGAAATGCCTAGGGCTATCAGCGCGGCAATTACTGAGCGTTTCACAAGATGAGGAGCATTCGGCTATTACCCAAAGTGTTTGGTTTAACGCGCTCAAGATCAAGGAACTCCGCCACGCCCTCGTCGTAGGACTGCAAAAGTTGCTCAAAAACGGCTTGCTCAACGGGTGCACCTTCAATTTCGGCAAAGCCGTGTTGGCTGAAAAATTCAGTCTCAAAGGTGAGGCAAAATACCCTTTTAATACCAAGGTTTCTGGCTCGTTCCAACTGCGCACTCAGAATTTTCGACCCGACACCACTTCGCCGATAATCCGGATGTACGGCCAAGGTGCGAACCTCGGCGAGATCCTCCCACATAACATGCAAAGCACCGCAGCCAACAACTTCGTCACCGGCGTCTGCTACCAGAAACTCCTGAACATCTTCATAAAGAGTGACGGTCGCCTTAGAAAGCAAGCGACCATTTGGTGCGTATGCGTCAACCATGCCGCGGATGGCCCGAACATCACCGGTTTGAGCAGGGCGGATAAGCACGCTAGCTCCCTAATCTTTCGGGCTTAACAAGTGGGAACAAAATAGTCTCACGTATCCCCAAACCCGTAAGTGTCATCAGCAAGCGATCAATGCCCAAACCCACCCCACCGGTGGGCGGCATCCCGTGCTCAAGGGCGCGTAAGAAATCTTCGTCAAGTTGCATAGCCTCCGCATCGCCACGCGCACCGAGTGCCGCCTGCTCGGTAAGCCGCTGACGTTGAATTACAGGGTCAACAAGTTCCGAGTAGCCGGTGGCTTGTTCGTAGCCATTGATATATAAATCCCATTTTTCTACCTTGCCGGCGTCGGTGCGATGGTCACGCACTAACGGTGAAGTGTCTACAGGGAAATCCATCACGAATGTTGGTCGACCTTCAAAGCTATCGATTACATAGTGCTCAAAAAGCTCTTCGACTAGCTTTCCGGCTACCGCGGTAGGTTCTACTGAAATGCCAACTGCATCACACCAGCTTTGGAGTTGCTCACGCGAGGTCTCGGGTGTTACTTGGGTACCAACCGCAGCCGAAACTGATTCATAAAGTGAAACCTCGGGCCAGTCCCCCGATAGATCATGCACAGAGCCGTCTGGATGCGTCACCTGCTCACTGCCAAACGCGGCCAGGGCCGCAGCCTGAATTAGCTCGCGCGTGATGGTAGCCATCACCCGGTAGTCGGCGTAGGCCTCGTAGAACTCAAGCATCGCGAATTCGGGTGAATGGGTGGAGTCTGCCCCTTCATTACGGAAGTTTCGGTTGATTTCATAAACCCGCTCGAGCCCACCAACTACCGCGCGCTTGAGGAACAACTCCGGAGCAATGCGCAAGAACAACTGCAGGTCAAATGCATTAGAGGTGGTGACAAATGGGCGCGCGGTGGCACCACCGTGCATGGTCTGCAGCATTGGAGTTTCAATCTCCAGATACCCACGAGCATCTAGTGACTTCCGGATCGCTGCAACCGTCGCGACCCTAGTTCGAGCAATCTGACGAGCTTCCGGGCGCACGATTAAATCGACATAGCGCTGCCG
>WLLZ01000089.1 GCA_009700485.1 Actinomycetota bacterium
CGGCCAAACCGTGAGCACTGTTCGTCCCACCGCATCGGCTTGCGGAACGCCGCCGTTGTTGACATCTAGGTGGTAACGCGAATCACGGGAGTTGCCGCGATTATCACCCATCATGAACATTGAGGCGGCAGGAACCACGACGTCAAACCGCACCTGATCGGTTGGGCCATTGACATACGACTCAACAAGTGGAACCCCATTGAGCACGATCTGACCTTGCTGATCACAACAAGCGATTCGATCACCGGAAATCGCAATTGCCCGCTTAACTAAGTCTTGCCCGCTATCACTAGGAATCAAGCCAATAAATGTCAGGGCGCTACGAAAGTAACTTCGTGCCCCCGAACTAGTTGGTTCAGGGGTTGGCAACCAGCCTCCGGGATCGCGAAAAACCATGATTTCACCGCGCTCTACACCAGAAATCCGAGTGGTGATCTTCGCCGCGATGATTCGGTCATTGGGCTGCAGGGTTTCTTCCATCGATGCACTCGGAACATAGAACGCTTGAATTAAGAAAGCGCGTACTAATGCTGAAAGCACCAGCGCAGACACCACAATGATTGCCGTTTCGCGAAGAAAATGGAGCGGACCGCTACTCTTTTTTTGGGGGCCCCCCTTGCGGTGCCGGCCCCCAACCACCGACTCGGCCAACTCCGGTTTGTCATCACCTTCACGTGCGGAGACGGCCATCACTCACCCATGATCGGCGCAGGGATTCGCGCAAAGGTTTCGGGTATCGGGATGGTTTGGAGCCGGCCCAGCGGCCATAAAACATTCATTACTCGACCAACGACACGACTTTGTGGAACCATGCCACCGCCAGGGTCACCAAGGTGGTAGCGCGAATCCGCGCTATTAGATCGGTGGTCACCCATCATCCACAACTTACCCTCGGGCACGATGACATCAAAGTTCATGTCACTTGGTACGTCGCCGGGGAAGATATAGGAATCCTCGTCGAGTGGAACATCATTTACCGTGATGCGGCCTTCGGCATCGCAGCACACCACATGATCACCCGCTAACCCAATTACCCTCTTGACGAAATCCGTGCTGTCAGGTGGCACTACACCCACCGATTGACCTAGCCAAGACAAAGCCCCGGTGATTGGATCACGCTGCGGGACTTCACCGGCTGCGACGAACGAGTCGGTGCCGTCGAATACCACTACATCGCCGCGTTCAATGGGCCGCAGGCGATAAGTCACCTTGTTTACGAGCACGCGATCACCAACCTGCAAGGTGTCCTCCATGGACCCAGATGGAATGGAGAATGGACGCGCCACAAAGGTCGTGAGGAGTAGTACGACGCCGAACGCAATGATAAACGTCAGCGGTAAATCCCACCAAGCATCGCGCCGACTCTTGGCCATCAGTTAGTCAGACCATCGATTGCGGGTAGCGGCGAATAACTTTGTGGATTGAATCTCGGGACAGTTTCAGTCTTGCGGTGTTGATTCAACAACTGCAGCTGTCACCGTTGGCACATTTTCGCGGCGCTCGTGAATCTTTGCAGCTTTGCCGCGAAGGTCGCGCAGGTAGTAGAGCTTGGCCCTACGGACATCACCGCGGGTAAGCAACTCGATCTTCTCAATAATCGGAGTGTGCAATGGGAAAGTGCGCTCAACCCCAACTCCGTACGAAACCTTGCGAACCGTGAAAGTCTCACCAATACCTGATCCAGCCCGCGCGATAACCACGCCCTGAAAAATCTGCACACGGGTTTTGTTACCTTCAACTACCTTTACGTGCACCTTCACGGTGTCACCTGATCGAAGGTCCGGGAGCCCGGTCTTTAGGGATGCTGCGTCGACTGCGTCTAGCGTCTTCATCTTGGGTTCACTTCCTGTAAGCGCCACAGGTCGCCCACGATTATTGGCCCCACTGAGGGGATCGGGAACAGCTACTTAGTTCAAAACCGGGGGCTTCCCCTGTGGCGGGGCACCCCGGGCGTTCTGACCGAGTCTGCCACAGCGGGCTCCTAGGTACAAACCGCCCTCAGCCGAGGACTTAACCTAGCCCAAGCTCTGGGCTAAGAGCGGCTAAATCCGCACGCATTCGGGCCGTCCGCAGCCTTGCCTGCTCAGCCCGCCAAGTGGCGATTTGTCCGTGGTGACCACTGAGTAGCACCTCTGGTACGGCGAGCCCACGCCACTCCTGCGGTTTGGTGAAAACTGGCCCTTCGACCAGGTGCTCCATGGAACCAGCAGCAAATGAATCATCGGTCACGCTGGCTTCATTCCCGACGACTCCCGGAAGTAGACGCGCGACCGCCTCGACCATGACCAAGGTTGCCGCTTCACCACCAGCCAAAACATAATCGCCGATACTGACTTCTCGCACTCCCGCCCAATCGCTGGATTTCGAATAGTGGGCAGCGACTCGCGCATCAATGCCTTCGTAGCGTCCGCAAGCAAATACCAACCACGGGTCGGTGGTCCAAGCTTGGGCCGCCTGCTGATTGAAAACAGCCCCCGACGGGGTGGGCACCACCAATACCGGTTGTCTCCCCTGACCACTTGCGGCAATTTCGTCAAGGGCCTCCCCCCATGGCACGGGGCTCATCACCATGCCCGGCCCACCGCCATAAGGAGTGTCGTCGACGGTGTTGTGCCGGTCGTGGGTAAATGTGCGCAGGTCATGAATACGAACCTCGATTAGACCTGCCGCCATCGCCTTACCCAGCAGTGACAACGTCAACGGCGTGAAGTAGTCCGGGAAAATAGTGACAACATCAATTCTCATCGCTGGGCTCCTCGATCAGCCCAATAGGAGGATCAATGAGAATTCGACGATTATCCATGTCAACGGTTGGCACAATCTGAGATACGAAAGGAATAAGCACTTCACGCCCGGTCGCGGTGATTACCGATAGCAATTCTTGGGATGGAAGATGCACGACATCCCCCACCACGCCTACGGAGGCTCCACCAATGGTTTCGACCGTGCACCCAATCAGTGCGCTGTCGTAGAACTCATCTGGGTCGGCTGGTTTTGCGTCAGTGTCTCGCTCGACTTCAACAATTGTTCCGCGCAATGACTCGGCTGCACCCCGGCTCTCAAATCCAACGAAACTAACCAACAACCGACCCGAGTGCCAGTGAATTTCGGCAACCGTCAAATCACCGATAGAGCCATCTGAATAAAGAACCGAACCCGGAGCAAAACGCTCATCGGGTTCGTCAGTTCTCAGTTCAACGGTTACCTGACCACGTAGGCCATGCGGTTTGCCGATGCGGCCGACAACGACGCGCATGCTGATCTGGGTTGTCAGCGCTCGGCGACATCGAGGAAATCGATGCGCACGCCGCGGCCCTCATTTAGTGCAGTCACGACGGTGCGCAGCGCGGTCGCGGTGCGGCCAGCGCGGCCGATCACCCGACCCATGTCCTCTGGATGCACCCGAACGTCGAGGCACTTGCCCCGGCGCTGCTCGCGCTCACTCACGAACACGTCGCCGGGATGGTCGACAATGCCGCGAACCAGGTGCGCGAGGGCTTCTTCCAACATCAGGCCGTGGCCGCATCTGCATCGGCAACTGCGGCCTCGTCTTCGGCAACGACCTCTTCGGCAATAACCTCCGCGACGGCTACTTCCTCGGCAACAACCTCCGCGACGGCTACCTCTTCGGCAACAACCTCAGCAGCAACAACCTCTTCGGCAACAACCTCAGCAGCAACAACCTCTGCGACGGGTACTTCGAGCTTGGGCTTCTTAACCGGCGCCTTCGGCTCCTTAGCCGCATCTTGAATGGCTGCTTCGAATTTGACCAGGCGGCTGACCTTGGGCTCGGCGACGCGGAGGGTGCCTTCGGCGCCCGGAAGGCCCTTGAACTTCTGCCAATCCCCGGTAACTTTCAAGATTGCGGTGACGGCTTCGGTCGGCAGTGCGCCAACTCCCAGCCAATACTGCACCCGGGCCGAGTCGACCTTGATAACACTCGGGTCTTCCATCGGCTGATACAGGCCGATTTCTTCGATGGACCGACCATTACGTGCGGTGCGCGAATCAGCAACCACGATGCGGTACTGGGGCGCATGAATCTTGCCAAGACGCTTAAGTTTGATTTTTACGGCCACGGTGGGCTTATCTCCTGTTTTTTAGGCGGTGCGCGCCGTCAATCGCGTGGGGATACGACTTTGGACGAAAACCTTGCGGGTTGCCGCTTCGGAAGGATAGAGGGCCAACCGGGCAGCAAGACCTCCGTATTCTGCCAGATGGCTAGGTGGGCGATGACCACGGGTCACATACTCCGCGGATCAGCGGCGTGCTAGCACCGTCACCTGAGGCAGCGGAGTGAGGGGCGGTGAGGGCGAGGAGGCCGTGGCCGGGGTAAACGGGGTCTCCCACAAGTACTGCCCTTCTGTGCAAATCTGAAGCACCCGCATGCTGTAGACCCCCGGTGAGTTGGGCCACTTGACCGTCATCGGGAAAAAGACCGGAGTGGCAAACGGAATCGGCTTGCCCACAACCGACCAGGTAATTTGCTGGCCACCATCGGCGAGCGGCGCGACCGACACCTTCCAACCATCAACCGAACCTGGCTTGACCTCACCCCAAGGCTTGCCGACGAAGGCAATCACTTGGGTTGTCTCGGGCGAATCAGTTATGCAGCCGTGCTGTATCTCGAGGGTCATAGCACTCGATTTACCGGCAACCGCCGATACCCCATTTAGTTCAATAATCGCATGGGCACTTGCCGCAGGGGCAATTGCGATCAAGCCCCCGAATGTGCACGTACAAACTGCCGTTATAAATCGAATAAACCGGCCACTTGTCATGGTGCCCCCTATCCCAGTAATTTCTTGAGTTCTGGCGGTAAGTCAGCAATATCGAAGTCAACGGGTGCCGAATTTGCCGTACCCGCACCGAGCATCGAGCCTGGGCCACCCGTTGGGGTGGATACCCCGGCCACTTGATCGGCACGCTTTGCTGGATTACCACTGCGACTTTTCCCTTTGGCAGGTTTAACGGGCTTAGCCATTTTTCCTTTGGACTTCTTGCCGCCACCCATGCCGGGCATTCCCGGCGTGGGTGGCATTCCAGGCATTCCAGGCATGCCACCTTTACCCATCTGCTTCATCATTTTTTGGGCCTGGCCGAAGCGTTCAATCAAGCCATTGACATCGCTGACCGATGACCCGGACCCCCGCGCGATGCGAGCCCTGCGTGAGCCGTTCAAGATCTTTGGCTCCCGGCGCTCCGCCGGAGTCATCGATTGGATGATGGCAGCAACGCGGTCCATCTCCCGGTCATCAACCTGGTCAAGTTGGGCTTTCATCTCGCCCATACCGGGCAACATGCCCATGATCTTGCCGATGGAACCCATCTTCTTGATCGACTGCATTTGCTCAAGGAAGTCATCAAGGGTGAAATCCTCGCCCGCCGAAACCTTGCGTGCCATCCTTTCGGTTTGCTCAGCATCAAAAGCACGTTCGGCCTGCTCGATCAAGGTGAGCATGTCGCCCATGTCAAGAATGCGCGAAGCCATGCGATCTGGATGGAACACCTCAAAGTCGGTTAATTTCTCACCGACTGACGCGAACATGATCGGCCGCTTCGTGACGCTAACGATTGACAGTGCCGCGCCACCACGTGCATCACCATCGAGCTTAGTTAGTACAACGGCGTCGAAACCGACACCTTCGGCGAACTCCTCGGCGGTGCGTACCGCATCTTGACCAATCATCGCGTCAACGACTAACAAGGTTTCATCAGGCTGGGCTGCATCGCGGACCGCACGCAATTGCTGCATGAGCTCAGCATCGATCGCTAACCGGCCGGCTGTGTCAACGATGACAATGTCATGGAGTTTCTGCTCCGCATATACGCGTGCATCCTTGGTTACCTTTATCGGGTCGCCAACCCCGTTGCCCGGCTCTGGCGCAAATATTGCGACACCGGCCTGCTCAGAGATGATCCGAAGTTGATCTACCGCATTAGGACGCTGTAGATCTGCTGCGACAAGTAGCGGGGTGTGGCCTTCACTTTTCAGTTGAAGCGCCAACTTGCCAGCAAGGGTGGTTTTACCGGCACCCTGCAATCCGGCCAGCAAAATTACGGTCGGGGGGTTCTTCGCAAAAACCAAATTCCGGGTTTCGCCACCTAGGATCGCGATGAGCTCCTCGTGCACGATTTTGACTATCTGCTGGGCCGGATTGAGCGCCCCCGAGGCCGCCGCTGCCAGCGCCCGTTCTTTGACCACCGCGGTGAATTCGCGGACCACCGGCAAGGCGACATCTGCCTCTAGCAATGCCGTGCGAATCTCCTTAACGGTAGCGTCGACATCGGCTTCCGAAAGTCGACCTTTGCCGCGCAGCCCTTTGATGGTGGCGGCAAGGCGATCAGAGAGGTTGGCGAACACGGGGTCAGAGTATCGGCACGGGATTTGCGCACTACCGGCTGGACAGAGATTCGCTTATCGGTCTTTAGCCGACTTGAAGAGCCTCCAGCACCTGAAGTCTCACAACTTCGGCCATTTGCGGGCTAAGGGGGGCCGCCGCGTCATCGACCAAAAAGAAAACGTCGACCGCCTCAGATCCAAGGGTGAGAACCTTAGCGCCGGTGATCGTGACCTCGGCGGCGCTGATCGCCCCGGTAACGCGGTGCAGTAACCCCGGCTCATCATGCGCGCGTACTTCAAGAATGGTGGATCTATCCGAAACTGCATGTATTACATCTACGCGTGGGGCGGCACGCACAATTTTGCCGTTCGAGACATAAGCTACCGCGCGCTCTCGGATTTTGGCGCCCACATCAATCGCCCCCGCAAAGGCTAGGCGCAACTGCTCCGCAATCTGCTGCGAACTTGGTGGGTCACCGAACGTTGGGAACACCGTCCAGATCTGAACGGCGCGCTCGCCAACGGTAATGACCCGAGCACTACGCACTTGCAGCCGCTGAAGTGAGAGCACCCCGGCCACCGTGGACAACAGACCTAAACGATCGGGGGCGGCAACTGTGAGGTGGTAACCGTCTTCCGCCGCCTCCATCGCCACCCATACCCCCGTGCTAGCAAGTGCCACCTGCTGCACTTCACTAAATTCAGGTTCAGCTGGTGCTGGATGCCCCGCAAGCTGGGCCTGCGCTTTGTAAACTAATTCAGTCACAAGTTTTGCGCGCCAATCACTCCACGCCGCCGGCCCGGTTGCAAAAGCATCGGCACGCGTTAGGGCATGCAGGA
>WLLZ01000009.1 GCA_009700485.1 Actinomycetota bacterium
CGATCTAGTAACCACATAAGCACAAAAGCCATCAGTAGCCAGCCGAGAAAGTTTTGTAGGGGGATACCGGGTATGCCGGGCAATACCCACCCAATCGAATTCCACTGCCAAGCGCCTTCGCTCACCATTTGCGGATCGAGAAATAGATCCCAGGCGGCGAATATCCAGCCGCCGACGAGGGCGGTTGCTAAGCCGGGGCCAACTAAGCGTTGTGCTGCCAATAAACATGGATACGCCATCATCGACCAAGCCAGCGGAATGAGTATTGGAACACCAAGTACCGCTGGGCCCAGTGCGCTGGTGTACGAATAGTCGCCAAAAGGGAACCGCGTTGCCGTGCCTATCGCTTCGATCGCAAGCCCAAATCCAAGTGAGATAGCGAGATAGCCAGCTGTCCAGCTGAGCCCCCGCGATAAGTAAGCGTGCGTTGCGCTGGCCAGAAAAAAAGTTACGACCGTCAAGATCGTGAGAACTCTGCGAGGTTCATCACCGACCAGTACCCAGATGATCTGGCCCGTGATGGTGAGCCCGGCGAGCACCCAGGGCACATATGGCAACCAGCCGGATGGGACTCCGCCACGATCAGAGTGGCGCCCGGTGTACACCCGCACGCTCATGGCTGAAGTGTAGGCCGCCAGCCAGCGACCGCTTGGGAACTACCTTCTCGTAAGGTTTTCCACCAATTGACTAAGGGTTAGCGATATGTGACCACACCTGGAGGTCGTGAATCCCATCTGCTCGGCCCTGCGCTAGGCGGGCGATGCCCTCAAATTGGAAGCCGGCACCGGCAAGGGCGTGCTGCTCTGACTTGTTTTCAACATCGGTCGATGCTTCAACACGTAAGTAGCCTTGCTCATGTAAATGCTCAGCGAGAAGTCTTTGGCTCATAGTGCCAATACCTTGGCCTCGGAACTCAGCAATGATGCTGATCCCGATGTTCATGGCTTTAGATGCAACCGTGGGCCCGTACCAGACCGCGTGCGCCGATAGGTAGCCAACATCGATCGCGGGCTTGCCGGCGACGGCAAGTTTGATGCACCACCTGTCGATAAGCATTTTGTTCATTGCTGCCATCTCACCCCAGTTGTCGTAGGGGCTGGGGATCAACTGTCGCGGGTAGTTGTCATCAATTTGGCATATCGTGATTTCGCCTACACCTTGGAGATCACCCAACATCGGCGGCCTCTCCAGCGGTTATGCGAAGTAGTTCGTCGTAACTCGTCGGGAATACATAGTGCGGATGCCCGCCCGCTGCCCACACCTCGTCATACCTCGACAGAGCAATATCTACAACTGTACGAAGTGGATGTGGATGGCCAACCGGCGCAACGCCACCGATTGCGAATCCGGTGGCTGCTCGAACGTCGTCGGCGTTGGCCTTGGTTATTTCGTTCACTCCAAGAACCGCGGCAAGTTTCGTGGTGTCGACACGATGACCACCAGAGGCGATAACAAGTACTGGTTCGCCGTCGGCGAGGAAGATGAGTGAGCTAGCAATTTGCCCAACTTCGATGCCTAGGGCGGCGGCGGCCTCCTTCGCGGTACGCGCGCTGTCGTCAAGGGCCCGCACTTCCCCGCGGGCGCCAAGGAACGCCAGCGCTTCACGTACTTTGATTACGGACTGCTGTTCGGTGTTTTCGCTCACGCAATGAGCGTATCCGTAATATCGAAAACCCGGCACGAACCCCAACTGGGCGGTGTGGAGGCCTGTGACTTTGCTCGCACTTCAAGGCGTGGATAGGCGCCACCGCCTAGCCTCAGGTGGCGGCCACTGGCCGCGCTGCTAAATTGGCGAATAGTTCAGTATCCGGGTCGAAAAGGGGTTGGCGTGAAGATCGCGGTTTGTGTGAAGCAGGTGCCTGATACCTGGGCCGAGAAGAAACTCCGCAGTGATGACTCCACCCTTGACCGCGAGGCGGCCGATGGCGTCATGAATGAACTTGATGAGTATGCGGTTGAAGAAGCCCTCAAGGTTCAAGAGGCGCATGGTGGCGAGGTAACAATTGTCACGATGGGTCCAGAGCGCGCCGGCGAGACAGTGCGCAAAGCGCTGAGCATGGGTGCCGATGGGGCCATCCACCTCGTTGACGATGCCTTTCACGGCTCCGACGCGCTGGCGACTTCCTACGCCATCGCCACGGTGCTTGCCGGTCGCGGTTTCGATTTGATCTTCTTCGGGTCAGAATCCACGGATGCCCGGATGAGCGTGGTGCCCGCGATGGTCGCTGAGCGATTAGGTATGGCTCAACTCACCTTCGCCCAAAAAGTCGATGTCACGGGAACTTCGGTCACGATCCAGCGCGTCACCGATTACGGATTCGAAACTGTTGAGGCGAGCATGCCGACGGTAGTAAGTGTGGTTGAAAAAATTAACGAACCACGTTACCCATCGTTCAAGGGCATTATGGCGGCTAAGAAGAAGCCGGTCGAGACTTTGTCCATTGCCGATGCTGGGCTCGATGTTTCACAATTAGGTCAGGCCGCGGCTTGGACGGTTGTTGAAGATTTCGCGGCTCGGCCACCAAAGGCGGCGGGCACTGTCGTCACCGATGATGGTGATGGCGGCATCAAACTCGCTGACTTCCTAGCCGCCCAAAAGTTTATCTAGAGCCTTAATCCCAGAGAGGACACACATGTCTGAAGTCTTAGTTGTCGTTGAGCATGCTGATGGCTCGGTTAAAAAGGTGACAAGTGAACTGCTGACACTTGCTCGCACCTTGGGAGAGCCATCGGCGGTCTGGATAGGCCCGGGTTACTCCGATGCTGCTGCGGCCGTACTTGGTGAGTTTGGCGCAGCCAAGGTTTATGTTGCTGATGGCGCGCAATACATCGATCATCCGGTGGCCCCCCGTGCCGAATTGTTGGCAAGTTTAGTCGCCGATCAGTCGCCAAGTGCGGTGCTTATCGCTTCTAGTGCAGATGGCAAGGAGACCGCTGGTCGATTGGCTATCAAGACCAACTCTGGAGTTATTACTGATGCAATCGGAATCTCAGCTGAGGGCATTGCAACGCAGAGTGTTTTCGGCGGCAGCACCGTGGTGCACTCCAAGGTGACCAAGGGCACGCCGATTTTCACCGTGCGCCCAAACTCAACTCCGCCCGTACCTGCCGCCGTTACCGCGACCCGCGTTGATGTAAGTGTGGCCATCAGCGAGGTAGCAATGAAGGCGAAAGTCACGGGCCGAACGGTCGCACAAAAAGACGGTCGCCCAGATCTTTCGGAGGCCGCGATCGTGGTTTCAGGTGGCCGTGGAGTCGGGGCTCCCGAAGGTTTCGCAGTGATCGAGGCGCTGGCCGACTCCTTGGGAGCCGCGGTTGGCGCCTCGCGGGCGGCAACTGATGCAGGTTGGTATCCGCACCAGTACCAGGTCGGGCAGACGGGTAAGACGGTCTCGCCCCAGCTATACATGGCAAATGGCATTTCTGGCGCCATCCAGCACCGGGCCGGAATGCAGACCTCAAAGACCATTGTGGTCGTCAATAAGGATCCGGAAGCACCCCTATTTGAGCTTGCTGATTTCGGGGTCGTCGGTGATCTTTTCAAGGTGGTTCCGCAGTTGACCGAGGAGATCAAGAAGCGCGCCTGACCTTGGGGTGTTGGTTGCTCTACGATGGTGCACTGTGAACGGTTCATTGCGAATGGCGCACTATGAGTGACCGGTCTTATCTCGATCATGCTGCCACCACAGCCATGCTCCCTGATGCGCGTGCTGCTTGGTTAGCTGCTTCCGAGCATCTTGGCAACCCGTCATCACTTCATGCGGCCGGCAGGTCAGCACGCAAAGTGGTAGAGGAGTCACGTGAAAGCATCGCCGCTGACTTAAAGACCAGGCCCAGCGGAGTGATTTTTACCGCGGGTGGCACTGAGGCTAACAACCTAGCGGTCAAGGGCCTTTATTGGCAGCGCCAGCAAAGTTCAGGGAGCAAATCCCCAATGCGGGTGCTTGCCTCGGCGATTGAGCACCACGCAGTAATGGACCCGGTGATTTGGCTCGGGGAGCATGAAGGGGCCATCATCGAGTGGCTTGGGGTTGATCATGACGCACGGATCAGCACCGAAAAGATTGCTGAATCACTCGCGACTAATCCTGCAATAGCCCTTTGTACCGTGATGTGGGCGAATAATGAAGTAGGAACGATAGAACCGGTTGAGCGCATCGCCGAACTATGTAAAGAGCAGGGCGTGCCGTTTCATACCGATGCGGTTCAAGTACTGGGTCAGGTGCCGATGAATCTTGGTGCCCTTGGCGCTGATGCGGTGACCATAAGCAGTCACAAGGTCGGTGGCCCATTTGGGGTTGGTGCACTTATCGTGAATCCGGCCACCGGGTTTACCCCTCTCCTCCACGGGGGTGGGCAAGAGCGCGATATCAGGTCCGGAACTTTTGATGCGCCAGCCATCGCGGCTTTTGCGGTTGCCGTTCGTCATGCCGTTGCGCATCAAGAAGAACATGCGCGGGCGATTCGAGATCTTCGAAATGATTTAGTCGAAAGAGTTTTGGCAACGGTGCCGGGGGCGATTCTCAATGGTGACCCTGACTTATTGGGTGGCGGCCGATTGCCGGGTAATGCGCACTTCTCCTTTCCCGGCTGCGAGGGCGACTCGATGCTGATGCTGCTCGATGCGGCCGGGGTGGATTGCTCTACCGGCTCGGCCTGCACAGCTGGGATTCCCGAGGCAAGCCACGTATTGCTGGCTATGGGTGTTGATGAGCGCACCTCGCGGGCGTCGCTGAGATTTAGTTTCGGGTATCCGTCATCTTCTGTCGATGTCGATCGAGTTGTGGCGGCGCTGCCGGGCGCCGTTGACAGAGCATCTCGCACGGTTTCGTCGAGGTCCACATGACAAATTGGCGGTTGGCATGAAGGTCTTGGTGGCGATGTCGGGAGGTGTTGACTCTTCGGTTGCGGCTGCCCGCATGGTGGATGCTGGTCATGAGGTGGTTGGCGTTCACCTCGCACTTTCCCGCAACAAGACTTATGGTGACGGCCGGCAGCGGGGCTGCTGCACCCTTGATGATGCCCTCGATGCCCGCCGGGTCGCCGACAAACTCGCAATCCCTTTTTATGTGTGGGATTTGTCCGAGGAGTTCGCTGAGGCGGTGATTGACGACTTTATTGAGGAATACCGTCTTGGGCACACTCCGAACCCGTGCTTGCGTTGCAATGAAACGATCAAGTTCACCGCGGTACTAGACCGCGCACTCGCAATGGAGTTCGACGCGGTTGCCACCGGGCACTACGCCCAAATTGTGCAGGGTGCGGCCGGACCAGAATTACATCGCGCGGTGGATCCAGAAAAGGATCAGTCGTATGTGCTCGGCGTGCTTCAGCCGAGGCAACTTGCACATTCAATTTTCCCGCTGGGTGCCGATACCAAAGACATAATTCGGGCTGAAGCTGAAGCCAGAGGTCTATTGGTCGCGCAAAAGCCAGATAGCCACGATATTTGCTTTATTCCCGATGGTGACACCGCTGGGTTCTTGCAGCGTCATCTTGGTTCGTTGCCCGGTGAAATCGTTGATTCGGAATCCGGCGAGGTTCTTGCAGAGCATGACGGCACTTATGCATTCACGATAGGGCAACGTCGAGGCCTCCAACTCTCTAGGCCTGCCGCAGACGGGGCGCCACGTTATGTCGTAGATGTTGAAATTGGTAGCCGACGAGTCACAGTCGGACCCCCTGAGTTACTCGATGTTTATGCACTCGAGGGCATCAAACCCATCTGGACGACCTCGCCACTTGGCGAGAGCCCGGTGGAACTGCTTGCGCAAGTGCGGGCACACGGGGTGCCGGTACCCGCACGAGCCTATGCACATGGTGGCCGCATGATGGTTGAACTATTGGTGCCGATTCGTGGCATCGCACTTGGGCAGGCAGTCGTACTGTATGACGGCACCCGGGTGGTTGGTTCGGCAACAATTGCGGTAACCACCCGTGCTGCATGAGTGACCAGCAATTCGTCTGGGATCCGGTAACCGCAACCGGGATTGGATCACTGCCCGGAACTAGCTCGGCTGAGGCAGCGCGAGTGGTCGCCGGCGAATTAACCGACTTCATTCACGTTTTTGAACTGCCAGCGCGTGGACCGGGCTCTGACATCATCGGGCGTACCGCCGCGCTCTTATCGGTTGTCAGCGTCGACCTAGGCCTTGACACCACGCCGCAGGGTTGGCGGGTCGCACCCGGCCCGGGTCGCGCGATGGCACGGGCAAGGTCATGGGTAGGCGAAGACCTCGATGCACTCGAAGAGCAGAGCCTTAATTACTCGGGGCCGATCAAGACCCAAATTGCCGGGCCCTGGACACTTGCCGCAAGTATCGAAATGGCAACCGGTGAACGAATTCTCAAAGACTTCGGGGCCTGCCGTGACATCACCCAGGCGCTGGCCGAGGCGGTGCGAGTGCATATTGGCGACCTGCATCGCCGATTCGGTGGGCCTGTCGTGGTGCAAATTGATGAACCCGCATTACCGACCGTGCTAGCAGGTGCAATCGGTACCGCGAGCGGGCTCTCCTCATATCGTGCGGTCGAGAGCGGCACCGCGGGTGCCGGTCTTCGGGTGGTACTGGACGCGGCGAAAGGCGCCGGAGCAAATGTCGGTATCCACTGCTGTGCCAAAGATGTCCCGGTCGAGATGTTCGTCAATGCGGGTGCGCAATTTGTGAGCCTCGACTTACTTAATGGCAATTGCCCAGATGAGCAATTAGGTCAATTACTTGAGTCAGGTATCGGACTTTTCGCCGGCAGTGTGCCAGCAGTAGGTAAGGGCGCGATCAGTAATGCGGAGGCAAGTCGCCCGGTCCGCTCAGCGATACACCGCCTTGGGATGAGTGATCCGGCTTGGCTCGCAGGAGTCGTCATTACTCCGACTTGCGGGATGGCTGGGGCAGACTGGGAATGGGTAAGAACAGCGTATGACGCTTGTTGGGCCGCCGGAAGTGTGTTGCGAGATGATCGGGTTGACGGCGAAGAGGAAGACGGTGAGCATGGCAGGTGAACGCAAGGCTGCAAGTGTGCCGCCGGCGGAGCAGCAACGGTGGATTGAATTGGCCGATGCAATAAATCAAGCGCGCACCGAGTACTACCAGCGCGACAAGCCGACACTTTCAGATGATGATTATGACTCATATTTCCGCGAGTTACTTTCGCTTGAGCAGGACTGGCCACAGTTACAGTCCGGTGATTCTCCAAGTCTAAGTGTTGGCGGTAGCAGGTCAGAGATGTTCAATCCGGTGGAGCATCTTCATCGCATGTATTCACTTGACAACGTGTTTTCTAGTGACGAACTCGATGCTTGGCTAGCGCGCGTGGAACGGGGGATTGATCAAGTCCCTGATTATTTGTGCGAGGTAAAGATAGATGGCCTCGCTGTTGATGCGGTCTATGTCGACGGAAGATTAAAGTCCCTAGCAACTCGTGGCGACGGTCGAGTTGGCGAGGATGTCACCTACAACGCGGCTTTTATCCCAGCAGTTCCAGCGCTGCTTACCAAACCTAAAGGCGCCGCCATCCCCAGACTTCTTGAAGTCCGCGGCGAGATTTTCCTTCCCGTGGCTACTTTTCAGCAGCTGAATGAGGAGCAACTAGCTCAAGGCCTGTCACCATTCGCCAACCCGCGTAATGCCGCGGCCGGCACCTTGCGGCAGCGCATCGATCGCCGCGAAGATGAATTGAGATCGGCGGAGCAGTCGCATACCCCGGGTGGGCGCGGTGCCTCGAAAATCGCGCGGCTGCGATCTGAACTCGAGCTCTCAATTTCTCGGCTCAATGGGTTGGGGTTGACCGTCCACGGCATTGGCGAGGTCGATGGGTTTGCAATCACCCGGCAAAGCCAAGGTTACGATTTCTTAGCAGCATTGGGTCTGCCAGTAAGTAAACTTGCCCGTGTAGAAAATAGTCTCGCCGCGGTCCGCTCTTTCATTAACCATTTCGGCGAACATCGTCACGATGTTGAGCATGAAATTGATGGCGTTGTCATTAAGGTAGACGATCTGGCGCTGCAGGCGCAACTAGGTGAGACCGCACGGGCACCGCGTTGGGCAATCGCCTATAAGTACCCGCCAGAAGTCGTCCGTACCCGGCTCATTGATATCCAAGTGAATGTGGGCCGGACCGGGCGGGTTACCCCATTCGCGATCATGGAACCTGTGAAAGTCGCAGGTTCGAGCGTTGCCATGGCCACTTTGCATAATGCATTTGAGGTGGAGCGCAAGGGTGTGCTGATCGGCGACATGGTCTATTTGCGCAAGGCCGGTGATGTCATACCCGAAATTCTCGGCCCGGTAGTTGAGGCGCGCACCGGGAGTGAACGCCCCTTTTTGATGCCGATGCTGTGCCCCGCCTGTGGATCCACACTTGGTCCGGCCAAGGAGGGTGACAAGGATTATCGGTGCCCAAATGCGCGCGGGTGCCCCGCCCAATTGCGGGAGCGACTTTCGCATGTGGCATCACGTGGAGCCCTAGATATTGAGGGCCTTGGTGAAAAGGCGGCCTATGCGCTTTTGGACTGCGGCTTGTTGGCCGACGAAGGTGATCTTTTTTTGCTCACGCAAGCCGATCTCCTCAACTGCGAATTTTTCAGGCGCGAGCCGGGTAAGGGGGAGGATGGCCCACAACTAACAGAAAACGCTAAGAGCATGTGGGCTCAGGTGCAACTTGCGAAAAGCCGGCCGCTCTGGCGGGTTTTGGTGGCACTTTCAATCCGGCACGTGGGCCCAACCGCGGCGCAGTCCCTTGCTCGAGTCTTCGGGAGTCTTGATTCGATTAGTTCTGCCAGTATCGCTGAGCTCGCCGAGGTTGATGGAGTCGGCGAAACCATTGCGGTGGCAGTTCGCGAGTGGTTTAGCGAGCCTTGGCATCAACAGGTGGTCTCAAAATGGCGCGCTGGCGGGGTGCAGTTTGCTGACGAGGGTGGTGGGTCGACATCACATGAGTTAGCGGGCCTGGTGGTAGTTATCACCGGATCTTTGGCCGGTTATACCCGCGATAGTGCGGCTGCGGCTGTAACAAGTCGTGGGGGCAAGGTGTCGGGTTCAGTCTCGTCCAAGACCAGTGTTTTGGTTGCCGGTGAAAGCTCCGGGTCAAAATTCGACAAGGCCGTAGCCCTTGGCGTACCGGTTATAGGTGCGGCCGGATTTGAAGTAATGCTCACCGACGGGCTGGAAGCGGCGCTGACTACAATCACGTAGTGACCGCAATTACCCGTCAGGAAGTCGCCCATCTGGCCAAATTAGCCCGACTTGACCTAACCGCTACCGAACTTGACCACTATGCGGAGCAGCTAGCTGTAATTTTGCAGTCGGTCGCCCGAATTTCGGAGGTGGCCGCCGATGACATACCCCCAACCTCCCATCCGGTGCCGATTGAAAATGTTTTCCGCGATGACTTCGCGTATCCGGGGCTAGATCGGGCCGAGGTTTTCGCCTCAGCTCCGGCGACTCAAGATGATCGTTTCCGAGTTCCCAGGATTCTGGACGAGGAACAAGCATGAATAGCGTCGATGCCGACCTCATTCGCCAATCTGCAAGTGTGCTCGCCGCAGCAATTTCCGAAGGGGAGGTTTCATCCCTTGAAGTAACCAAGGCCCATCTGGCGCGCATCGCTGAGGTCGACGAGCGAGTTCACGCTTTTTTGCAGGTGACGAGTGAAGAAGCGCTCGCAGCGGCTGAATTAGTTGATGAAAAACGTAGATCAGGAGCCAAGTTGGGTGCCCTAGCCGGGGTGCCGATTGCGGTTAAGGATGTCCTGACGATGCGCGGGGTGCCTACCACCTGTGGATCTAAAATTCTTGAAGGTTGGCGGCCGCCTTATGACGCCACCGTTGTTGCGCGCTTGCGGGCCGCCGACATGGTGATCTTGGGCAAGACCAACATGGATGAATTCGCGATGGGCTCTTCAACCGAGCACTCCGCGTACGGTCCGACACACAACCCATGGGATTTAACACGGATTCCCGGTGGTTCCGGTGGCGGATCGGCGGCTTCGCTGGCGGCCTTTGAGGCGCCACTGGCGATTGGCACCGACACCGGCGGATCAATTCGTCAGCCGGCGGCGCTCACCGGCACGGTTGGAGTCAAGCCGACTTATGGTGGGGTTTCACGATACGGCTTGGTGGCATTGGCATCATCACTCGATCAGGCCGGCCCGTGCGCCCGTTCGGTGTTAGATGCCGCATTACTTCACTCCGTCATTGCAGGGCATGACCCACGCGACTCAACTTCAATTAATGCGCCGGTGCCCGACGTGGTGGCCGCAGCGAATCGTGGCGATGTACGTGGGCTGCGAATTGGCCTGGTGAAGGAGCTCGGCGGTGCGGGCTATCAGGTCGGAGTTTTGCAGCGATTTAACGAAGCCGTCGAGTTACTTCAAGGCCTCGGGGCCGAAGTAGTTGAGGTTTCCTGCCCCAACTTTGACTATGCACTAGGCGCCTACTATTTGATTCTTCCGGCGGAGGCTTCGAGTAATCTCGCACGCTTCGACGGTATGCGCTATGGGCTTCGAGCAGGTGATGACGGATCAAATTCTGTTGAGCAAGTGATGTCAATTAGTCGCGAGGCTGGATTTGGAGCCGAAGTTAAGCGGCGCATCATGCTCGGCACCTATGCTCTCTCGAGCGGTTATTACGATGCTTATTACGGGCAAGCCCAAAAAGTGCGGACTCTCATCACCCGCGACTTCAATGCAGCTTTCGATAAAGCGGATGTGCTCATCTCGCCGACCGCGCCGACCACAGCTTTCAAAATTGGCGAAAAGGTCGATGATCCGCTGGCAATGTACTTGAACGACATCGCCACCATTCCGGTAAATCTGGCCGGTAACTGCGCGATGTCGCTACCGGTTGGCCTCGCGCCGGCTGATGGGCTGCCGGTGGGCCTGCAGATCATGGCACCGCCGATGGCCGACGACCGGCTCTATCTCGTGGGCTCGGCACTTGAGTCGGCACTTACCGACAAATGGGGCCACCTACTTATTGAGGAGGTGCCGAGCCTGTGAGTACCAATCATGAAACCGTACCTTTTGAAGAAGCCATGACCAGGTATGAGCCGATCATCGGTCTTGAGGTGCATGTTGAATTGGGCACTAACTCAAAAATGTTCTGCTCATGCTCGACAACTTTTGGTGCCGCTCCCAATACTCAGGTGTGCCCGGTATGTCTTGGGCTACCCGGCTCAATGCCGGTACTCAATCGGGTGGCCGTTGAATCAACCATTCGCATAGGCCTTGCCCTAAATTGCGATATTGCCACCTGGTGTCGATTTGCTCGCAAGAACTATTTCTACCCTGATATGCCAAAGGATTACCAAGTTAGTCAGTATGACGAACCCCTATGCACCAATGGTTGGCTTGATGTCACAGTTGCCACCGATGAAGGCCCGCAGGTCGTGCGCGTTGAAATAGAGCGGGTACACATGGAAGAGGACACCGGCAAGCTGACACATGCTGGCGGTGCCACCGGCCGCATTCACGGAGCTGACTATTCCCTCGTTGATTACAACCGAGCTGGTATTCCGCTCATTGAAATTGTTACCAAGACAGTTATCGGCACCGGGTCTTTGGCGCCGGCTGTTGCGCGGGCTTATGTCACAGAGTTACGCGATGTGATGCGTGCGCTGGGAGTCTCTGATGTGCGCATGGAGGAAGGCTCCCTTCGCTGTGACGCCAACCTGTCACTTAATAAGCCCGGGGAGGGCTGGGGCACTCGCAGTGAAACAAAGAATGTGAATTCACTGAGGTCGGTCGAGCGTGCGGTGCACTCTGAAATCGAAAGGCAAGCCGCAGTTCTAGACTCGGGCGGTCGAGTGATTCAGGAGACCCGCCATTTTCAGGAAGATACCGGACGCTCAATCTCGGGTCGGTCCAAAGAACAGGCCGAGGATTACCGTTACTTCCCAGAGCCAGATTTAGTACCAATTGCTCCATCTCTTGCGTGGGTTGAAGAATTGCGGGCTACCTTGCCCGAAGTGCCCTCCGTCAAGCGCGCTCGTCTGCAGAACACGTGGGGGATCAATGAGTTCGAGTTGGCGACATTGGTGAATGCGGGTGCGGTTGAACTGGTTGAGGCCAGCATCGCGGCGGGTGTTGACCCTGCAGCCGCTCGAAAGTGGTGGACCGGCGAGTTATTGCGTGTGGCCAATGAGCGTGGTGTCGAGCTCAGCGAATTGCCGGTGACGGTGGCCCAGATAGCCCGAGTTGAAGCCCTTATCTCTGATGGCAGCCTCAATGACAAACTAGCCCGCCAAGTTTTCGAAGGTGTGTTGGCTGGTGAAGGTGATGTTGATTCAGTCATAGCGCAACGAGGCCTCGCGGTAGTGAGCGACGACGGTGCACTCCTTGCGGCTATTGACGAAGCGTTAGCCGCGCAGCCAGATGTTGCCGAGAAAATAAGGAGCGGAAAGATCCAAGCCGCTGGAGCAATCGTGGGTGCCGTTATGAAGACCACAAAGGGCCAGGCTGATGCGGCTAAAGTTCGGGCGCTACTGCTTGAACGCCTCGGGGTAAGTGAGTAGTTCGCCTTGGCTGGTATCGCGTTGCTACCGACTTTTTTACAGGGCGTCGAGTTTGCGGGCGAACATGTTTTCTATGACGGGGCGCCTGTTTCAGAGGACTTGCAGCGGGCTGGGTTCTTCGTCCCCGAATATATGGGGCCAAAATCCACGGTAGAGGTACTGGTCGATATGCCGGCGCTCGAGGTAGTGCAGTTGCTCACCGCGGGCTTTGATTACGTGTTGCCGTACCTGCCCGCTGGGGCAAAACTGTGTAATGCGGCGGGCGTGCACGATGCCAGCACCGCCGAACTAGCGATCGGTCTCATTATCTCTTCACTTCGCGGACTAGATGTCGCCGCCCGAAATATGGTGTCCGGCACATGGCAACATGAAACTAGGCCGAGCCTTGCAGATCGTGCGGTGCTGGTGCTGGGTGCTGGCGGGGTAGGGCAGGCAATTAGGGCGCGCCTTGAACCATTTGAGACCACCGTCACCATGATCGGGCGCGTCGCTCGAACGGGAGTTCACGCGGTAAGTGAGCTGGATTCGTTACTGCCGAACGCTGACGTAGTAGTTATCGCGGTTCCACTTGACGTCACGACCGATGGTCTGGTCGATTTGCAGTTTCTGCAGCGAATGAAGGCGGGGGCCTTGTTGGTGAATGTGGCGCGCGGCCGGGTAGTAGTAACCGAGGCGCTCATTGCGCAATTGCACGCAGGCCACATCAGTGCGGCACTCGATGTGAGCGACCCGGAGCCGCTGCCGCCGGATCACCCGCTCTGGTCATGCCCCAATTTGATAATTTCACCCCATGTCGGCGGCGATACGTCAGCATTTGGCCCACGCGCTAGAGCACTGGTTAAGGATCAGTTGGCTCGTTGGGCAAGTGGCCAGGAGCTGAGAAATGTCATCCCCACTCCATAAGCCCGATAGGCCGCCGGTTCAAGTGAAACATTAGGGTGACGTCATGACTAATATGAAGCCGCGAAGTTCTGAAGTCACCGATGGCCTAGAGCGCGCCGCCGCCCGCGGGATGCTCCGCGCGGTGGGGATGTCCGATGAAGACTTCCCCAAGCCACAAATCGGCGTCGCATCGTCGTGGAATGAGATCACCCCTTGCAATCTTTCGCTGGAGCGCTTAGCCAGATCAGCGAAGGAAGGGGTGCACCAAGCCGGCGGCTTCCCGATGCAGTTCGGCACGATCTCGGTGTCCGATGGCATCTCAATGGGCCATGAAGGTATGCATTTTTCGCTCGTCTCGCGCGAGATCATCGCCGACTCGGTTGAAGCTGTGATGCAGGCCGAACGCCTCGACGGAATGGTCACCTTCGCGGGATGCGACAAGTCGCTTCCAGGGATGTTGATGGCTTCTGCACGCATCGATGTGGCTTCAGTTTTTGTTTATGCAGGTTCAATACTTCCCGGCCACGTGAAATTATCCGATGGCACTGAAAAAGATGTCACGATCATTGATGCATTTGAGGCCGTTGGAGCCTGTGCCCGCGGGCTAATGTCGCGAGCCGATGTTGACACGATTGAGCGAGCAATTTGCCCAGGTGAAGGCGCCTGCGGAGGTATGTACACCGCAAACACCATGGCGAGTGCAGCTGAAGCCATGGGGATGTCATTGCCTGGTTCGGCAGCCCCGCCGGCTGTTGATCGCCGCCGCGATGGGTTTGCGCGGCGCTCCGGTGAGGCCGTTGTCGAACTGATTCGCCAGGGTATTACGACCAGCGACATCATCACGAAGCAATCCCTCGAGAATGCAATTGCGGTGGTAATGGCATTTGGCGGTTCAACTAATGCGGTCTTGCACCTGCTTGCCATTGCCCATGAAGCAAATGTTGAACTTGAGATGGAGGATTTCCATCGAATCGGTTCGAAGGTGCCACTACTCGCCGACGTAAAGCCATTTGGCCGATTCGTTATGAGTGACGTGGACCGAGTCGGTGGCGTGCCAGTAATTATGCGGGCCTTACTTGACGCTGGCTTGATGCATGGCGACTGCCTCACGGTAACGGGCAAAACGATGGCGGAGAACCTGGCCAATATTAATCCACCGGACCCAGACGGCGACATCTTGTATGCGTCGAAAAATGCAATTGCAACTACCGGGGGTATCACAATTTTATCGGGATCGATGGCTCCAGAAGGTGCCGTTGTTAAAAATGCCGGAGTATCGGTGGATGTATTCGAAGGCGCCGCACGGGTATTCGAGCGTGAGCAGTCTGCGATGGCAGCACTCGAAGATGGCACCATTCAAAAAGGCGATGTCGTCGTCATTCGCTACGAGGGCCCCAAAGGCGGCCCGGGTATGCGCGAAATGCTGATGATTACTGGGGCCATCAAGGGCGCCGGGTTGGGCAAGGACGTCATGCTCATCACCGACGGCCGGTTCTCCGGTGGCACCACCGGGCTATGCGTTGGCCACGTTGCACCCGAGGCCGTTGATGGCGGCCCCATCGGGCTAGTTGCCAATGGTGATCGGGTCCGAATCGATATCGGCGCCCGGACTTTAGATCTACTTGTTGATGAGGCCGAACTAGCCAAGCGGGCGGCGGCATTTGTCCCGCTGCCGCACGGCTACACCAGGGGGGTCCTGGCCAAATACACCAAGTTGGTGGGCTCGGCCTCCAAAGGCGCGGTCTGCGACTAGGGGGTTGGGCGGGGCCGGCGTGACAGATTGCCCGGGGACCGGTAAAGTGCAACTTGTGGAAATGAATCTCGTAGTTATTAGGCGCGCGGGCTAGACGCATACTCCGCGCGCTGCCCTCCGTCACCCACCAGGGTCGGGGGGTTTTTCATTGGAGCGGCACAATTAAGTTCGGGCAGTGAGTTAATCGTCTAGGCAAGGAAGGCAGGGATCATGGGTGAGCAATCAACCGGGGCGCAGATCACCGGTGCACAGAGCCTGGTTTTATCCCTTGAGGCCGCCGGAGTTACCGACGTCTTCGGTATTCCGGGCGGGGCGATCCTGCCGCTTTACGACCCCCTGATGGATTCTAGAATCCGCCATATTCTGGTGCGCCATGAACAAGGTGCCGGCCATGCGGCTGAAGGTTTCGCCGGCGCCACCGGCCGGGTGGGTGTCTGCCTGGCGACAAGTGGCCCGGGGGCCACCAATTTGGTAACCCCGATTGCCGATGCCGCGATGGATTCCATCCCAATGGTGGCGATCACCGGGCAGGTACCCAGCGGTGCTATCGGCACCGATGCCTTCCAAGAGGCCGATATTCGCGGTATCACGATGCCGATCACCAAACACAATTACCTTGTTACCAACCCCGATGACATCCCACGGGCCATTGCCGAGGCATTCCATATTGCCTCAACAGGGCGTCCTGGGCCGGTGCTCGTAGACGTTTCGAAGGACGCACTTCAGGCACTGACCACCTACAACTGGCCCACGACTATTGATCTTCCCGGTTACCACCCGGTCACCAAGCCACATGCCAAGCAGGTGCGCGATGCGGCCAGCATGATCATCGCCGCGAAGTCACCGGTGCTATATGTCGGTGGTGGCGTCATTCGAGCCAATGCTGCTGTGGCGCTGTGCAAATTGGCAGAGATTTCGGGTATTCCAGTTGTTACCACTTTGATGGCCCGCGGGGCATTCCCCGATTCCCATCCGCAGCACCTGGGGATGCCCGGTATGCATGGAAGTGTCGCTGCCGTCGGCGCACTCCAAAAATCTGATCTATTGATCACCTTGGGTGCGCGATTTGATGATCGCGTGACCGGCAAACTCTCGACTTTCGCCCCTAATGCTTCGATCATTCACGCCGATATCGATCCAGCCGAAATAGGCAAGAATAGGTATGTCGATATCCCGATAGTGGGTGATATGGCAGAGGTGATCCCAGAGTTGGTGATGGCGCTTGAGGCCGAGTACGCGGCGGGTAATCGCGGCGACTATGGCGCGTGGTGGGCATTGCTGAATCGGATGCGCGAGACCTACCCAATGGGCTACGACCTACCCGATGACGGCACGTTGTCGCCGCAGTACGTTATTGAGAGACTGGGGCTAATTTCTGGTCCGGATTCAATTTACGCAGCCGGGGTGGGGCAGCATCAGATGTGGGCCGCGCAGTTCATCGGCTATGAGAACCCCAATACTTGGCTGAATTCAGGTGGTCTCGGCACAATGGGCTTTGCTGTTCCAGCTGCTATGGGTGCGAAAGTTGGCTGCCCAGATAAAACGGTTTGGGCTGTTGACGGTGATGGTTGCTTCCAGATGACCAATCAGGAGCTCGCCACCTGCGCGATCAACGACATACCAATCAAGGTTGCGTTGATAAACAACAGTAGCCTTGGCATGGTTAGGCAATGGCAAACCCTGTTCTATAACAGCCGCTATTCGAATACCGATCTGGAGTCACATCGCATACCGGATTTCGTGAAGTTAGCTGATGCGTATGGATGCCACGGGCTACGCTGTGAGTCACCTGATGATGTTGATACCACTATTGAGAAGGCGATGGGCATGAATGATGCCCCCGTAGTCATCGATTTCATAGTGCATCGCGATGCGATGGTGTGGCCGATGGTCGCAGCAGGCGCTAGCAATGACGAAATTTTGGTGGCACGAGCCATGGCACCAGATTGGGGGTCGGACGACTAATGTCACGACACACATTGTCAGTATTGGTAGAAGACACTCCTGGTGTGCTAGCGCGCGTTGCCATTTTGTTCTCAAGACGCGGCTTCAACATCGAGTCACTTGCTGTTGGGCCGACCGAGGTACCGCAGGTTTCACGGATGACGATCGTGGTCAATGTTGAGGGTGCGCCACTTGAACAGGTCACCAAGCAGCTTAATAAGCTCATAAATGTCCTGAAGATTGTCGAACTTGACCCAGATTCATCGGTGCAACGGGAGATCTTGCTGGTTAAGGTGAAAGCCGATCTCGAAACCCGTTCGCATATCCTCGAAACCGTGCAACTTTTTCGAGCCAAGGTGGTTGACGTCGCATCGGATGCTGTCACGATCGAAGCCACCGGCAATGGCGATAAATTGGCGGCATTGCTCCGGGTCCTTGAGCCTTTTGGGATCAAAGAGCTGGTCAAGTCCGGCGCTGTCGCGATGGCGCGCGGGGCACGGTCGATTTCTGACCGACCAGTACGTTCTGCCGACCGCTCCGCCTAGCCAAACCCATAACCGATAACCTTCTGTTCTTCGTAGTTGACGCACCCCCGAAAACAAGGAGAGATTCCCGTGGCTGAGCTTTTCTATGATGACGATGCAGATCTGTCAATCATCCAAAATCGGGTGGTGGCGGTTCTCGGCTACGGTAGCCAAGGTCACGCCCATGCGATGTCCCTTCGCGACTCGGGCGTCGATGTTCGAGTGGGCCTGCGGGATGGTTCGAAGACTCGTGCGAGGGCTGAAGAAGCCGGCCTACGGGTAGTTGACCCAGCGGCGGCAGCCGCCGAGGCAGACGTCATCATGATCTTGGCACCTGACCCGGTACAAAAGAAGTTGTATCTGGAAGCAATTGAGCCAAACCTGCAAGAAGGCGACGCGCTTTTCTTTGCTCACGGGTTCAACATCCGCTTCGGGTTTGTTACGCCGCCGGCATTCGTTGATGTCTGCATGGTGGCTCCCAAAGGCCCCGGCCACTTGGTGCGCCGTGAGTATGTTGCCGGTCGCGGGGTTCCTGCGATCGTTGCCGTCGAGCAAGACTTCACCGGCGGCGCCTGGCCGCTCACCTTGTCCTACGCCAAGGCCATCGGCGCCCTTCGGGCAGGCGGCATCAAAACAACATTCACCGAGGAGTGCGAAACCGACCTCTTCGGCGAGCAGGCGGTGCTGTGCGGGGGCGCCTCCCAATTGGTCATGTATGGATTTGAAACCCTCGTCGAGGCTGGTTATCAGCCCGAGGTTGCCTACTTTGAATGCCTTCATGAGTTGAAGTTGATCGTTGACCTCATGTACGAGGGTGGTATCGCAAAGCAGCGCTGGAGTGTCTCCGACACCGCTGAGTACGGTGACTATGTGTCCGGGCCGCGGGTTATCGATCCGCGGGTCAAGGAGAATATGAAGGCGGTGCTAGCAGACATCCAAAATGGCGTTTTTGCGCAGCGCTTCATGGACGACCAAGAAGCCGGTGGGCCCGAGTTCAAGGCGCTGCGAGCCAAAGGCGAAGCCCATTCGATCGAAGCGGTTGGCCGCGAACTTCGCGGGTTGATGAGCTGGGTTGATAACAAGGGTGACGACTACGTCGAGGGCACCGCGGCTCGCTAGGCGCTCCCAAATCAACCACCGATAGAATCTGCATGTGACCAGACCTCGCGTTCTAATTGCCGAAGAACTCTCACCCGCGACCGTAGAAGCGCTTGGGCCTGATTTTGAAATCATCAATTGCGATGGTTCAGATCGGGCAGCCCTGTTGGCCGCCATCGTTGATGTCGATGCCATTTTGGTGCGCTCGGCCACCATGGTCGACGCTGAGGCAATCGCTGCGGCGCCGAAATTGAAGGTTGTCGCCCGCGCAGGAGTTGGACTTGACAATGTCGACGTCAAAGCGGCCACTCTGGCTGGTGTGATGGTCGTAAATGCGCCAACCTCGAATATTGTCAGCGCTGCTGAGTTAGCCGTAGCGTTGCTTCTTGCGAGCGCTCGGAACGTGGCTCCGGCAAGTGCCGCGCTCAGTAAGGGGGAGTGGAAGCGTTCGAAGTACACCGGAGTTGAGGTTTCTGGCAAGGTTGTAGGCATCGTGGGCCTTGGTCGTATCGGGGTACTTGTTGCCCAGCGGATGAGCGCCTTTGGGGTGAAGTTAATTGCATATGATCCCTATGTGCAGCCAGCCCGTGCGGCTCAATTGGGGGTTCGCATGGTCACTCTCGACGACCTGCTTGCCGAAAGTGATTTCATAACTGTCCACCTGCCCAAGACCGCCGAGACGGTGGGGCTAATTGGCGATGCAGAACTTCATAAAGTCAAGCCAACTGTGCATATCATTAACGCAGCACGTGGTGGAATTGTTGATGAAGTAGCCCTCTATGAGGCCATCGTTGATGGGCGCGTAGCCGGCGCAGGTCTTGACGTTTATGCCAAGGAGCCGTGCACTGACTCACCGCTATTTGGGCTGGAGTCGGTCGTAGCGACTCCGCATCTTGGTGCGTCCACCGATGAGGCCCAAGAGAAAGCCGGTATCTCGGTAGCGCGCTCGGTTCGCCTGGCGCTCGCCGGAGAGCTAGTACCCGACGCGGTAAACGTGCAAGGTGGCCAGATGGCCGATGAGATCAAGCCACTGCTGCCACTGGCTGAGAAACTTGGGGCCATTGCCTGCGGGTTAGCGAGCGCTGCAGTTGCTCGAGTCACCGTTGAAGTTTTCGGTGAAGCCGCTGACCATGATGTTCGAGTGCTCGAGTTGTCAGCTCTCAAGGGGGTGTTTCAAATGCTGGTCCACGACCCCGTCTCCTTCGTAAACGCTCCCGTGCTTGCTGAACAGCGGGGAGTCGAAGTCGTGCTAACCACTGACCGAACCAGTGATGACCACAAGTCTGTGGTTCGGGTAACAATCACGTTGACCGGTGGTGAAAGCGTCAGCGTGGCTGGCACGGTAGCCGGGCCTCGGCACACCCCAAAGGTGGTTGAGGTTGATGGATTTGATGTTGACGTACCGGTCAGCGACCACATGGCGTTCTTGCGCTATCACGATAAGCCAGGTGTTGTCGGTATGGTCGGCAAAGTACTCGGTGATGCCGGTGTCAATATTGGGGGCATGCAGGTGAGCCGCGATGACAGCAGCCATGCACTGATCATGTTGACGGTTGATTCGCCGATTCCCGCCGCGGCACTTGATGACATCGTGAGCCAAATTGGTGCGCACAGCGGGAAATCAGTCGACCTCAACTAAGTAGGTTCAGGAGCGCATTGCACGGTTTACGGCGCTGATTATTGCCTTGAGTGACGCCGTGGTGATCGACGGGTCAATGCCCACGCCCCAAAGCACTCGATCGCCGACGGTGCATTCGAGATAGGCGGCCGCTTTCGCGTCACCGCCGGCGCTCATGGCATGCTCGTGGTAGTCGAGCACCCTGACGTCAACACCGTGCTGAGTTAAGGCATTGCAGAAAGCCGCCACGGGGCCATTGCCGTTACCGTCTAGGGCAAACTCGGCGCCGTCATCGCCAATGACAACGTGGACACTGGTGTCGCCGTCAACGTCGGACTCCTGCTTAACCGAACGCAGTGAGAACCTGCCCCAGGGTGCGCTCGGGTCTGGCAGGTACTCGGAAGAAAAAGTCGCCCACATTTCTTCGGCGCTGACCTCGCCACCCTCGGACTCGGTCACCTGCTGGATTACTTGGGAGAATTCGATCTGCAGGCGCCGCGGTAGTTCAAGTTTGTGCTCGGTTCGCATGATGTAGGCGACGCCACCCTTGCCAGATTGTGAGTTCACGCGGATGACCGCCTCGTAGGTGCGACCAACATCCTTTGGATCTATTGGCAGGTACGGCACCGCCCACATGAAGTCCGCGACGGGCACACCGGCGGCGAGCGCATCGGCTTCCATGACTTTTAGCCCCTTGTTGATGGCATCTTGGTGGGATCCGGAGAAGGCGGTATAGACGAGATCGCCACCGTATGGATGACGCTCATTAACCGGAATCTGATTGCAGTACTCAACGGTGCGGCGGACCTCATCGATATCACTGAAATCAATCTGCGGATCAATACCCTGACTAAATAGGTTCATCCCAAGGGTTACTAGGCAAACATTGCCCGTGCGCTCGCCATTGCCGAACAGGCAGCCCTCGATACGGTCAGCACCTGCAAGATAGCCAAGCTCGGAAGCGGCTACCGCAGTGCCGCGGTCATTATGTGGGTGAAGTGAGATGATGACTGAATCTCGGCGCGCCAAATTCCTGCTCATCCACTCGATGGAGTCCGCGTAGATATTAGGTGTTGACATTTCAATTGTTGCCGGTAGATTCAAAATCACTTTATGGTCTGGTGTTGGTTGCCATACGTCGGTAACCGCATCGCAGATTTCTACCGCGAACTCGAGCTCTGTACCCGTGTAAGACTCAGGGGAGTACTCGAAATAGACATCCGTTTCGCGTGCGATCTCATCGGCGAACTTTTTGCAAAGTTGCGCTCCGTGAACGGCGATATCGATGATTCCGGGTTTGTCGAGCCCAAATACTACCCGTCGCTGCAAGGTGGAAGTCGAGTTGTACAGGTGGACTATCGCTTGCTTGGCCCCTTTTATCGACTCGAAGGTGCGCTCAATCAGTTGTTCACGTGATTGGGTCAAGACCTGAATCACGACGTCATCTGGGATGAGATTGTCCTCGATGAGCAGGCGAACGAAGTCAAAGTCGGTTTGTGATGCAGAAGGGAAACCTACTTCGATTTCCTTATAGCCCATAGCTACCAGCAAATTAAACATACGTAATTTGCGAGCCGGTGTCATTGGATCAATCAGCGCTTGATTGCCGTCGCGAAGGTCGACCGCACACCATCGTGGCGCCTGCGTGATTACCTTCGAGGGCCAGGTGCGATCAGGCAGATCAATCGGTGCGAACGGGGTGTAGCGCTGCCACTTCATATTGGAGGGGCGCTGTGCGGTTCGAACTTCATAAGGTGTGGTGCGATCGAATTGCGATTTCATGTCTGGGGCTCCTGTAGGTCGTCAGTTTGGGGGGAGGACCGGCAAACGACGAAACCCGCGACGAGGAGGCCGGTTAAGAGGCCTCGCCGCGGCGGCGAAGGAGCAGGTTCACGATCAGCACCCGCGCAGAGTACCAGAGACCGGCTGGGTAGGGTTTCGGCCATGTCAAGAACCCTCAACCCAGGAACTCTTAACATCGCGCTGATCCCCGGCGACGGCATCGGCACCGAGGTGGTGGCCGAGGCCATGAAGGTACTAGCTGCTGTTTCGCCCGCGGCTGGTATCACCGTCACCTCGACCGAGTACGACCTTGGTGCTCGCCGCTACAACGCCACCGGTGAGTTACTGCCAGGTTCTGTGGTCGAAGAACTTCGCGGTTATGACGCAATCTTGCTGGGTGCGATCGGTGACCCGTCGGTCAAGCCGGGCATCTTGGAGCGTGGCGTGTTGTTGCCGCTGCGATTTGTGATGGACCATCACGTTAACCTGCGCCCGGTCAAGTTGTATCCGGGTGTTTCGGGTCCACTGGCTGGCAAAGGCCCAGCAGATATTGATTTTGTAGTTTGCCGCGAAGGCACCGAAGGCCCATATGTTGGCGCCGGCGGTGTGCTGCGTATAGGTACCCCCCAGGAAGTCGCGACCGAAGTGAGTTTGAACACTGTCTACGGGGCTGAGCGAATAATTCGCGACGCCTTTGAGCGCGCGATGCGCCGGCGCAAGAAAGTTACTCTTGTGCATAAGACCAACGTGCTGGTTTTCGCCGGTGATCTTTGGCAGCGCACCTTCGACCGGGTGAAGCTGGAGTACCCTGAAGTCACCACCGACTACCTACATGTTGACGCAGCTTCCATGTTCTTCCTGACCAACCCCGAGCGATTCGATGTAGTTGTTACCGACAATCTTTTCGGTGACATTCTCACCGATATTGGAGCGGCGATTGGTGGCGGTATCGGGTTGGCGGCAAGTGGCAATATCGATCCGAGCCGCAGCAACCCGAGTATGTTCGAGCCGGTTCACGGCTCAGCCCCAGATATTGCCGGTCAAGGCAAGGCCGACCCAACAGCAACCGTGATGTCCCTTGCCATGTTGCTCGACCATGTTGGCTTTAGCCAAGCATCAAGGTGGGTTGAAGTAGCCGTCGAGAATGATTTGGCAACACGTGGTACTAGCTCGCGTTCTACGAGTGAGATCGGCGACGCGCTTGCGGCCGGTGCGATCGCTGCCGCTTCCTGAATTCTAAGCGCGGCGGGAGCCACCGTCTGGGTGGTAATGCCGGGGCACCTGTGTAGCGTTACCCCAAATACGTGAAGGAGCCACCGATGACCACCAGCACCGAGTCCGGAACTTCGCTCTGGCCTATTGAGATCAAGGCGTCGACGGCGCCTAGGTCAATCACGGAGCGCGATGCCATCATGGCCAATCCGGGTTTCGGTAAGTATTTCACCGACCACATGGTGCGCGCGAAGTGGACCACCGAAGACGGGTGGCATGGCGAAGAGTTGGTTCCGTACGGCCCACTGATGCTGGATCCGGCCACGAATGTCATGCATTACGGCCAAGCAATTTTTGAGGGTCTTAAGGCCTACAGGCACGCAGACGGCAGTATCAAGACATTTCGACCGATCAAGAACTCTGAGCGTTTCGCCCGCTCCGCCCGCCGGTTGGCGATGGCTGAACTACCCGATGAGCTATTCCTGGGTTCGATCGAAGCATTGGTCCGCCAGGATCAAGCATGGGTACCAAGTGACCAAGAAAAATCTCTTTACCTGCGCCCCTTCATGATTTCCACCGAAGTTGGCTTGGGGGTTCGCCCCAGCAATTCCTATGAATACCTCCTGATTGCCTCTCCAGCGGGGGCGTACTTTCCGCAGGGCGTCAAACCGGTATCAGTGTGGCTGTCGGATGAGTATGTCCGCGCGGCACCCGGTGGCACCGGTGAGGCCAAGTGCGCGGGCAACTACGCAGCATCACTTGTCGCGCAGGCTGAGGCTGCCCAGCATGGATGCGATCAAGTAGTTTGGATAGACGCAGTTGAGCGCCGCTGGATCGAAGAGATGGGCGGGATGAACCTGTACTTTGTCTATGGCGAGGGGGATTCAGCACGCATCGTCACCCCGCAACTCACCGGTGCCCTGCTACCGGGCATCACCCGGGAGTCCTTGCTCACCGTCGCCGAAGACCTCGGGATTCGTGCCGATGAAGGCCGGATAAGTGTTGAAGATTGGCGAGATGGCTGCGCCAGTGAGGCGATCAGCGAAGTCTTTGCCTGTGGTACCGCCGCCGTCATCACTCCGGTTGGGCAAGTCAAGTCCAGGGAAAGTGGGGCCTGGGAGGTGGCCGGTGGCCGCACGGGAGTCCTGACCATGAAACTTCGCCAAGCACTTCTTGATATCCAGACCGGCGCCGCCCCAGATCGCCATAACTGGATGCACACCATCTGCTAGTTGGCTTTTTGGGGGCTGCAGGGGTGCTAATTGGCCAAGGGGTGACGGTTACCCGGCCCATATGCCACAATAGGGGCGTGATCAGCACTGTCAGCAGCATTATTTTGTAGCGCGTCAACCAACGTTGACGCGCAGCCCTTCGCACCCGCGGGGGGCTTTTTCATTGTGCTACGGCCAGAAAGAGGACGACAATGCCCCGCCCCGACAATTTTCACGTGTACGACACCACCTTGCGTGATGGCGCCCAGCGTGAAGGTATTTCGTATTCTGTCAACGACAAGTTGGCGGTGGCTCGCCTCCTAGATGGCTACGGGGTGGGATTCATTGAAGGCGGCTGGCCCGGTGCCATGCCTAAGGACACCGAGTTCTTCGAGCGCGCCAAGACCGAACTCGAGTTGCAGCACGCCGAACTGGTGGCCTTTGGTGCTACGCGTAAGCCGGGTGTGGCGGTAGCTGATGATCCCCAGGTGCAAGCACTCCTTGACTCTGGGGCTCCCGTGATCACCATCGTGGCTAAATCAGATGTGCTGCACGTGAAAGATGCACTTAAGACCACCTTGGATGAAAACGAGGCGATGGTTCGCGACACCGTGGAATACCTGGTGTCGCAGGGCCGGCGGGTTTTTGTTGACATGGAGCACTTCTTCGACGGGTATAAGCACGACCGCGACTATGGGGTTCGCCTAGCCGATGTAGCCCACGCAGCGGGAGCCAGCGTGGTGGTGCTCTGTGACACCAACGGGGGAATGTTGCCGAGTGGCATCACCTCAACAGTCACCGATGTTTCGAATAGATCCGCTGCCCGGCTCGGCATTCACTGCCAAGATGACACCGGATGCGCGATTGCAAACAGCGTCGCTGCGGTTGAGGCCGGTGCCACCCACGTGCAATGCACCGCAAATGGTTACGGCGAGCGCACCGGAAACGCCGACCTATTCGTGGTGATCCCGAATCTAGTAACGAAGCTGGGTTACGACATCTTGCCCGATGGCGCGCTGAATGAAACAGTGCGAATTGCCCACTCAATTGCCGAAATCGCGAATCTCGCACCAAACACCCATCAGCCATACGCTGGAATTTCAGCATTCGCGCATAAGGCCGGCTTACATGCAAGTGCGCTTAAAGTTTCAGCAGATCTCTACAACCACATCGATCCGACCCTGGTTGGAAATGACATGAGGGTACTAATTACTGAGATGGCTGGTCGGGCTTCGGTTGAACTCAAAGGTCGCGAATTGGGCTACGACCTCTCGGGGGATTCCGCATTGCTCACCAGGGTTATCGACAAAGTTAAGGATCTAGAAGCACAGGGCTGGACATTCGAGGCGGCCGATGCATCCTTTGAATTATTGCTTTTGGACGAGGATGGTGCTGAGCGAAGATTCGATGTGGAATCCTGGCGCACGATTGTCGAGCAGGCCGCTGATGGGAGCGTAAGTACCGAGGCAACCGTAAAGGTGTATGCAAGTGGCGAACGAATCATCTCAACTGCAGAGGGTAATGGCCCGGTAAATGCTCTAGACCGAGCGTTGCGGGCCGCCGTCATTCAGTTGTACCCAGAACTCGACGCGCTCGAGTTGATCGACTACAAGGTTCGTATTCTTGATGGCATCACAGGCACCGATGCCGTTACCCGAGTCTTGGTTGGTACCAGCGATGGGTTCGGTCAGTGGTCAACGGTCGGGGTCCACGAGAACGTAATTGCGGCTTCTTGGCGGGCACTTGAAGATGCCGTGACATTCGGGCTCATCCGGGCGGCTAAGCGTGATGCATCGGCTCAATAGATAGGCTGCGTGGGTGCGCATAGTCCGAGTTGCAGTTGACGGCGAACTTTTCTACGGCGTGCTCGAAGGTGTATCTGCCGAAAACGAGCCAACCGAGGCTTCCTTGGTCGTGCTGGTCAATGGCCATCCGTTTGGTGGCTTAGTGCCCGAGGGACGCATAATTCCGCTGGCAGACACCCGCTTGTTGGCGCCGGTCTTGCCGAGCAAAATAGTCGCGGTCGGCAAGAATTACGCTGACCACGCGAAAGAAATGGGCGGGCAGGTGCCGACTTCGCCACTTATTTTCCTGAAGCCCAGCACCAGCATTATCGGTCCCGGTGAATCCATTGCCTTGCCCTGGCAGTCTGAGAAAGTTGAACATGAGGCCGAGCTCGCGGTCGTTATCGGTCGCCTTTGTAGCGATGTGCCCGTTGACCGGGTTCATGAGGTGATCTTGGGATACACCTGCGCAAATGATGTGACGGCGCGTGATTTGCAGCACGCTGATGGTCAGTGGTCCCGAGCTAAAGGGTTTGACACCTTCTGTCCTATCGGTCCGTGGATCGAAACGGACCTTGATGTTGAAGATGCTCGAATCACCTGCAGTGTTGATGGCGTGCTTCGCCAAGCGGGTTCAACCAATGACATGGTGCACGATATTGCGACATTGATCGCTTACATCAGTTCGATCATGACGCTCATACCCGGTGACATTATTCTAACGGGCACACCGGCTGGGGTAGGGCCGATTGTCGCCGGAAATAATGTCTCTGTTGCGATCGAGGGCATTGGAACACTTACCAATCCGGTGGTGGACCGTGTCTGATACGCCCATCGCCCACGACAATATTTCGCAACGCCCGGTCCGCGTGCGCTTTTGTCCGTCACCGACAGGCAATCCGCATGTCGGAATGATTCGTACCGCGTTATTCAACTGGGCGTTCGCCCGGCACACCGGCGGCACTTTTGTATTCCGGATCGAAGACACTGACTCAGCCCGAGACACTGAAGAGTCGTATAACGCGCTGCTGGATTCGCTGCGCTGGCTGGGTTTGGACTGGGACGAAGGCCCTGAGGTTGGTGGTGACTTCGGCCCATACCGTCAATCCGACCGGCTTCCCGTATATGCCGAAGTAGCGAAAAGGTTGCGCGATGGCGGCTTCGCCTATCACTGCTACTGCTCATCCGTTGAGCTTGAAGAACGCCGCGAGTTAGCCAAGACGGAAGGCCGTACCCCCGGCTATGACGGTAAGTGTCGCGAGCTCTCCCATGATCAGGTGGAGGCCTACGAGGACGAAGGCCGTGACCCCGTACTTCGATTCCGAATGCCAGATCGTGATTTTGAATGGGATGACCTAGTGCGCGGCTCGATCACCTTCGGGGCCGAGCATGTGCCCGATTATGTGTTGGTCCGTGCTAATGGTGATCCGCTTTATACCCTCGTAAATCCTGTTGACGATGCGCTCATGCGCATTACCCATGTTTTGCGCGGTGAGGATTTACTATCTTCTACCCCTCGCCAGCTTGCCCTTTATGAAGCATTGGCCGCTATCGACGTAAGCGACGGCACCACGCCGCGGTTTGGTCACTTGCCATATGTGATGGGCGAGGGTAACCGAAAACTTTCTAAGCGCGATCCAGAGTCCTCATTGCTGATGTATCGTGAAGGTGGTTATCTGCCTGAAGCTCTACTTAATTATCTGGCATTACTGGGCTGGTCAATGGGCGATGACCAAGAGTTCTTCAGCAAAGAGCAGATGGCAGAAGTTTTTACCCTTGAGCGAGTTAATCAAAACCCAGCACGATTTGACTTGAAAAAGTGCACCGCTATCAATGGTGACTGGATCCGGTCATTGGCGCCGGCGGAGCTGGTCGTGCGAATCATTCCATTCTTGGTTGCCGCGAAGTTGATCCTGCCGAAACCGACAAGTGAGCAGCTGTCGATTTTGGAAGTAGCGGCCCCGTTGATCCAAGAGCGCATGGAAAACCTCAGCCAATCGGTCGAGATGCTCGCATTCATGCTGCAGCCCGCCGAAAGTTTTGTTGTCGACGAGGGCGATCGCGGGGTGATCGGGCCCGATGCCGCGCCGACTTTGGTAGCGGCGCGGGCGGTTTTGGGCGAATTGCCGCGGTGGCAAACCGATGAGATCCATGAAGCATTGCGCGTGACCTTGGTCGAAGGTCTGGGCCTGAAACCCAAATTGGCATTTACCCCACTGCGGGTGGCAATTACCGGGCGCCGGATTTCGCCCCCATTATTCGAATCGATGGAAATTCTGGGTAGATCGGCGTGTTTGGCGCGCTTGGATGCGGCGATTGGTGGTGGGTGACCCGTCGCCTATAATCACTCTTCGCCGAGTGGTTGGACCTGTAGCGCTGGGGCCAAGTGTTCGGCCCCATGGGGTATGGGGTAATTGGCAGCCCAAATGATTCTGATTCATTTAGTCTAGGTTCGAGTCCTGGTACCCCAGCTGGTGTGCAGTCGACGTGGTAGGCCCACCCGGCTTAATACCTGGGCAGTTGCGAGTTTTTGCGCAGCTATCCGAAGGCACGGCCCCGTTGTGTAGTGGCCTAGCACGCCGCCCTCTCAAGGCGGTAGCGCGGGTTCGAATCCCGTCGGGGCTAC
>WLLZ01000090.1 GCA_009700485.1 Actinomycetota bacterium
CAAACATGTCGGCAGGTCGGCGGCCCAGCGGCAGGCCGCAATCAAAGGCACCTTCCAGCCGCGCCCGAAGAAAATAGCCAAACTGGCGAAATTTGCTGGCTACCGGATCATCGTGGTTGACGATGTCATCACCACAGGCGCTACAACTTTGGAGGCGGTTAAAACTTTAGTAAACGCAGACGTAGTAGTGGCCGGTATCGCCGCCGTCGCCGGCACCCCATCACGTAGTTGGCAATCATCGACCCAGCGCTAAATCAATTCGGATAGGCCGGTGAGGTACCGCTGGTGCGCTTGCGCCAGTTAGAACCCACATACTCATAAATCCAGCCGTCCGCTGCACCAACCAGTGCCGGTAGGCCTGGTGCAGCCGCCACCATGACCGGCGCTTCGGGAGCACCGATGCCAATAATCGAACCCCTTGCCAAATTCAAATCAAACACCTGCAAAGACTCCGCGCCATCACTTCCGATCACAAGTAAGGAGTTAGCTCCCGCCCAACCAACGCTGATGGCTTCGGTCAGCCGAGTCTCGACCCTGATTGGATCAGCAATTGCCATCGGGGCGCCCACGTTTGATCTCACGATCACACCTACGTAAAGCGCCGTGCGCACTCCTTGCTGCACAATTAGTGCGCACCTAGTGCCATCGCGTGATGGAACTGCGGCGAGCAATGACGACTCCGCCGGCAGCCCTGCCACGTCAACTTCAGCCCTTCGTCCAATGCGATCCACGCGGGTTAGGCCCGTCAGGGCATTAACGACCCAGATGTTCCCATCGGCGTCAAAGACCGGAGCCGCTAATGCTTCACCCCGGGTCAAGGCAAGTAACGGTGCATCCTCCGCAATCGCACCGCGCCACAACGTGCCGTCAGCATCAATCCCTGCGACCGCGGTCGACAACCGATCAATAGCAAACCTCAGGAAGGAAACCGCGCCACTGCCAGCATCTCCGGGCACTGCGCGATCAGTAGTGGTACCCAATCGCACCACCGAGCGGCTGCGCGCCACATACCCTGACGAGTTATCGGGTAAGGCGTCTGGATTGACCTTCGGCCAGGCGTCTACCGGCTGCGGGGAGCTAACGCCCGGCACCACAAGTTGCTGGCCGCCGGCGGTGATTTCAACCGAAGTCACATCTGAAAGCTGGCCTAGTGTCCAAACTAACTGCTGCGATAACGCTTCGCGCGTGCCATCATCGGCCAAAAGCACAGAGGACTTTAGGTCAACACGGGCCACGCCACCATCAATCGGTACCGATTCAATATTTAACCCCACCCCGTCGGGGAAGCCGGTGCGAACGGCAGGGGCCAACCAATCACTTGGCCCGTCAAGGAGATAGCGCACCAAAGTAGTGCCCTGACCCGGCCCAAGCACGGGTATCATGCGCGCATCGGGCACCAGAGCTGAGAAACTGGGATTGAAGAAGTAAACCGCAAATGATCGATAGGCACGATCGACGTCAGAGGCGGAGAGCAATAGGCCCTGCGGAAGCTGATCGATGCGCCACTGCGTGCCGTCGCGAACTAATTGGAAACTACCTCGAAGATCTTGGCCTGGGGAAGCCACCACATATCGGCCAATCTCATCGATCCTGCCGGTCTGGCTCGCGGTCAGTGTCACTGAACTACCACTGGAAGTAACAACCGCGGCACCGTCATAAACCGACACCTGCAAGCCAGGCAACCAACGGCTGTTCGCGGAACCGGTCAAATATTCCCTCGCGACCGCATGGTCGCCATCAAATGAAGCCGATGCGTCCAAAAACCCTTGCACGATTTGGGTTGGGGTCATCCCATCGCGCGGGCTGCGCGCAATTACCCGAATGAACTGATCCTTGCGATCAAGATTGACTTGCGCACCTTGCTGGATCGGCCCGGTCGTTGGCACCTGTGCGGTAAGTGAGGCGGGTAGTGAGCCGCAGCCGGTAAGTAACATCGTTGCCGCGAGGAAAATCATAAAGTTACGCACTAGCGCACCTCGACATTCTCGATCGGGCTGCGATTTGCTGGTGCTGAATCATCCGGGTAGAGATCAAGTGGCGAAGAGATGAAAGTACCACGCACGTTAAGCGGCAAAGTCAAGCGGAAGCAGGCACCGGCGCCCGGCTCACCCCAAGCCTCCAGCCAACCACCATGTAGGCGCGCATCTTCGAGCGCGATCGCCAAACCCAATCCAGAGCCGCCAGTAGTGCGGGCCCGCGCCGGATCCGCGCGCCAGAATCGATTAAATACCAGCGAGGCCTCCCCCGGTCGCAACCCAACTCCGTAGTCACGCACCGTGACGGCCGCCGCTTCGTCATTGCTGCCAATGGTGACGTCAACCCCGCGATCATTGCCATGTTCGATTGCGTTGCCAACGAGATTTCTTATCACTCGATCAATACGGCGCGAATCCGCATAGAGCAATCTGGGCTCACCTTCGGAGTGAAGGCGCAGTGGCACACCGCTTCGTTCGGCGAGTGGGGTCGAGCCATCAATCACCCTCGACACCAGCGCGTAAAGGTCGAGCGGATCGGCTTCGAGAACCGCGGCGCCAGCATCAAATCGCGAAATCTCAAGTAGGTCAACCAGCAATGACTCGAATCTGTCTAACTGGGCCTGCAACAACTCGGCCGCGCGCGCCGTCGGCCCGTCAAAGGATGCCCGCTCCTCGAACATCACATCTGCGGCCATCCGAATTGTGGTCAAAGGTGTCCGTAATTCATGGGAGACGTCAGAAACGAATCGGCGCTGCACCCGTGAAAGCCCCTCAAGCTGCTTGATCTGCTGAGCAATGCTCGCCGCCATGTCATTAAACGCCCCGGCCAGCCGCGCGAGGTCATCCTCGCCCCTAACTTTCATTCGCTCAGATAAATACCCCTCGGAGAAACGCAGTGCCGTACGGGCCGCAGCGCGAACGGGGACGACCACCTGACGGGTGATGAGACCGGCAACCAATGCCAATAAGCCAACCAGCAATATCCCGGTGACTACGACCGAGCTGCGCACTAGATCCAGAGTCTGCTGCTCTTGAGTTAATGGGAACAAGTAGTACAACTCATAATCTCCAACACTGGGAACACTAAGTGGGCCACCAACCACTAACCCAGGGGTTGATCGACCGTCGAGTGACTTGATGTCGGTGTAAGTCCAAGACTGGCGCTTCGAATCGGTAACAGCGGTGCGGAGTGCGGGCGGCACGCTGGTAACCGAAACTAGATTGGTGCCGCGCTCTGGCGCATCAGGTGTTGGCCCTGACGACAGTAGCAACACATCGAATTGCCCCGGTGAACCTGCACGTGCAGCCAAAGTAGTTACCACAGAATCAACCAAGCGGGCAGGTGAAGGCGTCGTGGTACCGGTGTCAGCCGCATCCAACACGCGTTGCGCTTCGGATAATCCCGCAGCGGCCTCCCCCACCGAAACTCGATCCTTTGCCTCAAGTAAACCGCTCGTTACTCGAGAGAGTAAGGAAAACCCGAGTGCGGCCATCACCAAGATTGATAGCGCCAACGTAGTTGCGGTTACGCGCAGCAGTAGCGAGCTCCGCCAAATGCGCCTTACCCACCGCGGCCCGGCGAGCAGCAGGTCAATGCATCCGGTTAGGTACCTATTCATATGGATTGATTGATGGCGCGCATCGTGGCGATAACCGACAACCGGTTACGCCGAGCCGGCCTTGTAGCCGACGCCTCTAACCGTGACAACAATCGCCGGATCCTCTGGATCGTGCTCGATCTTCGCACGAAGGCGCTGCACGTGGACATTCACCAATCGGGTATCTGCCGCATGCCGATACCCCCATACTTCTTGCAGTAGCACCTCTCGCGTGAAAACTTTCCCGGGACGCCGCGCCAAGCAAACGAGGAGATCAAACTCAAGTGGCGTTAGCGAAAGTGCTTGACCATCGCGAGTGACTTGATGCCCGCTGACGTCGATGGCTAGATCTCCGATAGTCAAAGTTAAGGGTGGCGCATCATCATTTCGGCGCATCCGAGCGCGGATCCGAGCAACCAACTCCTTTGGCTTAAATGGTTTTACGATGTAGTCGTCAGCACCTGACTCTAGACCCACAACAACATCAACGGTGTCGGTCTTCGCGGTGAGCATGACGATCGGCACTCCAGACTCAGCGCGGATTGATCGGCACACATCAATGCCATCGCGCCCCGGAAGCATCAGATCAAGTAGTACGACATCAGGCTTACAACTTCGAAAGACCTGAAGTGCCTGGGCGCCATCACCACAAAAGACTGGATCAAAGCCTTCACCCCGCAAGACGATGCCCAACATTTCGGAGAGGGCTTGGTCATCATCGACAATGAGGACTCGGCCACGGGCCGACAAAGGCGCGCCTGGTTGGGTGCTCATGACCCTATGGTGCCACCCCTGGCATGCCAAGGATGAGAAATACCGCAGCTGGCGCGTTAACCACCCCGTGGGCGACCATGGCTGCCCCCAATGAGCCGGTGCGCCACCGCACTATGCCAAGAATCAATCCGATGCTGAGCAATACCCCGATTCTGGCCGGTTCTAGGTGAAAAAGGGCAAATGCCACGGCCGTGATGACCACGGACACCACCGGACCAACACCATGTTTGCGCAAGGCCGCGAAGAAGAGACCGCGAAAAGCCAGCTCTTCGACAATCGGGGCGCCCACCGCGACCATCAATCCAAAAGCAATTAGTAGCCAGACATTGCCCAAGCCCGCCAGTTCGGCCGCCACATCGCCGGCCGCCGAAGTGAACTCACCAAAAATCGCCGCCGAGGCCACCGCAACCACCAGCGCGGCGATAAGGGCTACGACCCCGCCAACTACCCCCGAGCCGGCATCGCGCCAGCTAAGAGTTAGGGACAAATCGATTCTTGGGCCATTACCTCTAACAGAAGTGACAAAAAGCGGCCACCCGGCCAAGGCAAGCCAAGGAGCCAGCCCACCGACCAGCACCTGAAGCGCAAGTGGGGCCGACAGCGCCCCTAGGAGTAATGCCGCAGCAACACCCAGCACAACGGCGCCAACCAAGGTGATGAGCACATCCCATAAACCCCACCGTGCTGGTTTCATTTGTGGGGTTTCGAGCATGGGGCCACGTTACCGCGGTGCAGGTTTAAAAGACCGTGGCCCCAAATTCGAAGTGCAGCAAGTTAACTAGTAGCGGTAATTCTCCGGCTTGTAGGGGCCGAATACGTCAACACCGAGGTACTCCGCCTGCTTCTTATTCAATTCGGTTAGGCGCACACCCAGAGCATCAATGTGGAGGCGTGCGACTTTCTCATCGAGTGCCTTAGGCAGTGTGTACACGCCAAGTGGGTACTCGTCGAGCTTGGTGAATAGCTCGATCTGGGCCAACACCTGGTTCGTGAATGAGGTACTCATCACGAAGGACGGGTGACCGGTGGCGTTGCCAAGGTTCAACAGGCGCCCCTCGGAGAGCATGATGATTGATTTGCCGTTAGCGAAAGTCCACTCATCAACCTGTGGCTTGATGGTTTTGCGCACGACACCGGGTGTTTCAGCAAGGCCGGCGATATCAATCTCATTGTCGAAGTGGCCGATATTGCCCACGATGGCCTGATGCTTCATCCTGCCCATTTGCTCGGCGGTGATGACGTCGTAGCAGCCCGTGGCGGTGATGAAAATATCAGCGATATCAAGGACATCTTCAAGCTTGGCCACTTGGTAGCCGTCCATGGCCGCCTGCAGCGCGCAGATCGGGTCGATCTCGGTGATGATCACGCGGGCGCCTTGACCGCGTAGTGAGTCGGCCGAGCCCTTGCCCACATCGCCGAAGCCGCAAACTACAGCGACCTTGCCACCGATCATGGTGTCGGTGGCGCGGTTGATGCCATCGATAAGTGAGTGACGGCAACCGTACTTGTTGTCGAACTTGCTCTTGGTTACCGAATCATTGACGTTGATGGCTGGGAAGATGAGTTCACCCGCACGCATCATTTCGTAGAGGCGATGCACACCGGTAGTGGTCTCTTCGGTCACGCCCTTGATACCGGCTGCAATAATCGTCCAGCGGGTCGCATCTTCGGTTAGTGAGCGGCGCAGAGTTTCAAGAACAACGCCGTACTCCTCCGACGTGGTCTCATCGGGGGTCGGTACGAGACCGGCAGCCTCGAACTCCTTACCTTTGTGCACGAGCATCGTGGCGTCGCCACCATCGTCAAGAATCATGTTCGGGCCCTTGCCATCTGGCCACATCAAGATCTGCTCGGTGCACCACCAGTACTCGGGCAGGGATTCGCCTTTCCAGGCGAATACCGGCACGCCCTTAGGGTCAGCCACCGTGCCCTCACGACCAACCACCACTGCAGCGGCGGCGTGATCTTGGGTCGAGAAGATATTGCATGAGGCCCAGCGCACATCGGCCCCAAGGTCAACCAAGGTCTCTATCAGGACAGCAGTCTGGATCGTCATATGCAATGACCCGGTGATGCGAGCACCCTTAAGTGGCTTGCTTGCGCCAAATTCGTCGCGCATCGCCATCAGACCTGGCATTTCGTGCTGGGCTAGGCGGATTTCATCGCGACCGAAGTCAGCCAAGGACAAATCGGCAACCTTGTAGTCAGGCGTGCCGTCAGATTTCACAACAGACATTTAAGTACTCCTCGTAGGCGTAAATGGTGCGAACGGCACGAGGCTTCGTTGGTTCGCCGGCAAGGAAGGCCGCGATGGGAACCAGGGCTCCGGACCATGACGACCTCCGTATTGTGCCACATCATCAAGATAAGGCAAATCTAACGCGCCACGTCCAGATCGGGCTCGATGAACACGTAGCGCGCTGTTGGCACCGCCGCCCTAAGGGCCAGCTCGGCCTCATTAATACCGGCTGCGATACCAGCCGCCGTTTCACTTTGACTAATCGCGATTTTTGCCGCGACGAGCAACTCATCGGGGCCCACGTGCACCGTGCGCAGATGGATAACCCGCTCAACCAAAGGAGCCGACTCCAAGGCCGCTCGGATAGCCGCCACCTCTTCTGGCAGCGCACTCTCGCCCACCAGCATCGTGGCCATCTCCATCGCCAAGAAGATGGCGATAACAACCAGCAGGGTGCCAACCGCCATGGCGCCAACCGCATCCCAACGACCATCACCGGTATTGATCGCCATGCCAACGCCGATCAATGCGAACACCAGACCCACTAGCGCACCGGCATCTTCGAGTC
>WLLZ01000091.1 GCA_009700485.1 Actinomycetota bacterium
CACCATCACGCGTGGCTGACCGGCATATGCACGAGCAATTGCCACACGCTGCTTCAGGCCGCCCGACAATTGACCCGGTCTCATGTCGAGATGGCCATCTGTCAGGCGCACAGCGGCGATCACCGAACGGAGCCTTGATTCGATCTCTTCGGGAGCAACCCGTGCTAGATGCTTCAGCGTTCTCGTAATAATTTTGCGTACGGATCGACGACGATTTAACGCAGAATCTGGGTTTTGAAAGACGATCTGAATCGCACGAATTTGCTCAAGTGTGCGACGACGACGTCCTGGCAAAAGTTCTTCTCCGTCACAAAGTATTTTCCCTCCAGCATCGGCAGCATGCAACCCCAACAACGTGTGCGCAAGTGTGGTCTTGCCACTCCCCGATTCACCTACAAGTCCAAGTGTTTCGCCAGCGTAAAGTGACAACGAGACGTCTTGAACTGCCTTGAAGCTTTGGCCACCTTGATGAAACGATTTGCTCACATTGACAAGTTCCAAAATTGGCTTGATCTTCCGATTGATCTCAACAGATACTCCAGCGATTTCATTCTCTGCCGGAGAACCCGCGACCTTCTCTGCGTGGTGACAGCGAACCGAGCTCGTTCCAAGAGATCTCCACAGAGGAACTTCTGTTGTGCAGGTTTCGTCTGCAAATGAACACCTCTCCACAAAGACGCATGTCGGCAGATCGGCACCAAGACTTGGTAAAAATCCTGGGATAGTTGACAAGCGTTGTGCATCTTTGCGTAAGCCGTGTGTTGGTAGACACTTCAAAAGTCCAATGGTGTAAGGGTGCACAGCGTGTTCAAACACATTCTGTGCTGAACCTTCTTCCACCAACTTGCCCGCGTACAGCACGCCGACCTTGTCACAGATTGACCGCACAACACTGAGATTGTGTGAAATGAATAAGACAGACGTGCCATATTCTGTACGAATGTTGCGAATCAGGTCCAAAACCTCTGCCTCAACAGTGACATCCAGACCCGTCGTAGGTTCATCCAGTATCAACAGTTTTGGATCGCATGCAAGAGCCATTGCAATCACCACTCGTTGTTGCATCCCACCTGAAAGTTGATGAGGAAAACGATCCATCACCACATCCGGGTCAGCAATTTGTACTTTGTGCAAGATTGCCTTTGAGCGTTTGAGTGCCTCGTGTTTATCCACACCCATCACCGTGAATGACTCAATAAGTTGGGGGCCAACTCGAATAGTCGGATTTAACGCTTGAGATGGATCTTGATACACCATCGACACCGTGTTGGCTCGAAGATCACGCAGTTCATTCTTTTTGAGAGACAGCACGTCGCGACCCGCAAGACGAACGGCACCACTCAACACTCGTGCATTACGCGGCAAACTTCGAATTGCGGCATAAGCCGCAGTTGATTTACCACAACCACTTTCACCAACGAGTCCGTAGGCCTCACCGGGTTGGATAGCAAACGAAACACCACGCAGCACTTCCCGTGCAGTTCCCCTCACCATGTAAGCGAGCTTCAAGTTTTCAAACTCGAGAGTGGGTTCGCTCATTTGTCCACCACGCCCTGTATCGCGTCGGCAATGAGATTGATAGAGACCACAAGCGAAGCAAGTGCAATTGCTGGAATAATTGACGGCCACCAAACATTGCTCAGCAAACTTGTGCGCTCGTCAAATATCGTCCTACCCCAATCAGGTGATCCTGGCTGGGTTCCAAACCCGATAAATGACAACCCAGCCATTGTGAACACTGCATAACCAAGTCGCACAGTGAACTCGACGATGATGGGTCCAAAAATGTTTGGCAAAATTTCGACAAACATCACGTACAGCGAGTTTTCGCCACTCAGTTCTGCGCAGCGCACATAGTCGAGATTGCGTTCTGCAAGCACTGCAGCACGAACAGTTCGGGCAATCAGTGGTGCAAACAAAAAGCCGATTACACCGATGATTGTGGCACGCCCCGCGTCCAAAACCGTCAGTGCTAACAAAGCCACGAGGATGACGGGAAGACTGATCAACGCCTCAATGATTCGACTCAGGATGTCATCGACGACTCTGCCCAAGTAACCCATCATCAAACCCAACATCACTCCTACGACTACTCCAAGAATCGTTGCGGCGGGAGCAATGAACATGATTTCTCGAGCGCCATAGATTGCGCGACTCAATACGTCACGGCCCGACCGATCGGTTCCTAAGACAAAACCATCAGTGAATGGGTGCGTCCATTTCTTAATCAAGTTCTGTTCTGCCGGGTCACGGTTCACAATAAGTCCAGGAGCAATCGCGCATAATGCCCAAAATGCCACGCCGAGATTTCCTAATAAAAATGTTTTTGACTTCAATAACTGCGACCGCATTTCCTGTGACGGAGTTTTCGCAATCGGCTGAGTCTCGGAAGTCATACGTGTGATCCAAACCGAATTCGAGGGTTAAGCCATGCCGTGATTACATCGGCTATGAGCGTCATGATCATTGCAAATGTCCCGACCACGAATACTGCGGCCATCAGCATCGGTATATCTCGATCATTCGCAGCATTGGCAATCAAGAGACCAAGTCCCTTGTAGTTGAACATTGTCTCAGTAACGAGTAGCCCACCAAGTAGGTAACTCATCTGCGAAGCCAGCACTGCAATGGTTGGTAAAAGGGCATTTCGCAACACATGCACACCCAGCACCCTCGAACGAGAAAGACCTTTGAGTTCTGCCGTGCGCGTGTAGTCGGCCGCAAGAGCCTCAATGGTCCCGGCGCGTGTCATACGAGCGATATATCCAAACAACGTTGCACTCAATGTGACTGCAGGAAGTATGAGTACTTTGAATTGTTCAATAATCGAACCGTCCGCTGATCCTCCCGCGGGCACCCACCTGAGTTTGACAGCAAAGAAAAGTATTAAAACAATTCCAATTGCAAATTCCGGTGTGACCGCAAGGCTCAAGCCTGTAACAGTGATGATCCTGTCCGATGCCTGATCCTTGCGAAGTGCCGCAATTGCTCCGCCCAAAATTCCAATTGGTACAACAATGATTAATGTCAAAACCGCAAGTTTGGTTGAGGACCAAAATGCAGATGCAAGATAATCGGTTACTGGTCCTTGGAATTTGTATGAATCTCCAAAGTCTCCACGAACGGCGTGAGAAATCCAGCGGAAGTACTGGCTATACAGAGAACCATTAACACCTAGCTCTTTATTGATTTGGTCAACAGATTCTTGCAGCGCGAATGGTCCAAGTATTGCCCTACCGACACTTCCTGGAAGAACAGACGCGACAACGAACACCACGACGCTGAGAATAAACAGTGTGACAACTGCTAGTCCCAGTCGTCGGATGACGTAACGTGCCAAGGGCTAAAGGTCAGCTTTTGCTGGCTTTTTCAGCGTAAACCTGACCCATCCCTGAGTTGGTCACACCTGAAATATTCTTTTGTGCGGCCGACATGAAGTTGAAGTTGTAAGGAATCATCAATGGGCTCTCGTCCTGCAGAATCTCTTGGATTTTGAGGGCTGCTGCTTGCTGACTCTGTAGATCAACCGAAGATGTGTACGTAGCGACAGCAGCGTCGTAATCAGCATTAGCAAACTCTGCTGCATTCCATACTCCACCCTTATCTACCGACAACAGTGGTGCGTTCAAGAACACGTCTGGCACACCGCGGTGTCCGTAGTCGGTAATACCAAGGTCTGAACCTGGAGTATTTGCGTCCCACGACACCCAGTAGCTGTCGTAGTAGTCGTCACGAAGTTCAATCTTGACGTTAATGCCGAGTTCTTTGCCAGCATTTTGTACCAACACTGCCAGATCAGGAATTTCTTGCGTCTGCCAGCTATACAGAGTCACGTCGAACCCATCTGGTGCAGCTTCGGCCATGAGTGCCTTTGCTTTCTCCAGGTTGAATTCTCGTGCTGGACCGCTGCCGCTCGATGGGAACATCGTGAAGAACGGTGTGTCATTAGCAACTTGTGCTTTGCCCTGCAAAAGCCCATCCACCATCGACTGGTGATCGATAGCCATCGACATTGCTTGGCGAGCACGCTTGTCTGCGAATGCACCCTTTGATGTACGCATGTGAATTTGGTAGTGAGCCGTCGATGGAATCTCAATCAAGTTGACGTCTGGATTATTGATCAATGACTCGCCGCCAATTACTGGGAACTGTGCGATCACATCAATATCACCCGATTGGAATGCCGTGACTTTTGCGCCAAGGTCATCAATGAATTGCACTTCAACTTTGTCGAGCAATGGTGCTGTACCCCAATAATTTGGGTTTCGCACCATGGTTGCTCCCTTAACCGCGTCATAAGACTCAATCATGAACGGTCCAGAGGTTGGGATATTGCTCGTTGCAAACTTGGTGGTGTCGGTCACCGATGCTGGCAAGATAATTGCGTTGTAGTTGTCAGATGACACGATGTACGGGAAATTGCCCATCGGAGCATCCAACTTAAACATCACCGTGTTGTCATCTACTGCGATTGTTCCGCCCGGAGAGAGCTTCCCGGTCTGAAATGCCGACAGCGAGTTTGATGCATTGTCAGGATTGACGAGTCGCTCAATAGTTGCAACCACGTCTGCAGCAACGACAGGTGAACCATCGTTGTATTTAGCAGCGGGGTTCAACTTAAATGTCCACTCCGAAGCGTCATCATTTGGCACCCATTCGGTTGCAAGACTTCCAGCAAGCGTGAGGTCACTCTGCGAAAGCGTTAGCCATTGACCATATTGTGCGAGGAACACGATTCCGTTACCGTCGTTAATCGCTACCGGATCCAGATTGGCTGATGCTGCAGACGGAGTGCCTGATGCAATGATCAAGGTGCCGCCAGCAACTGGTGCGGCGCCTGTTGTTTCTGCAGTTGTTGAGGTTTCACTTCCGCCACATGCTGCAATCAATGCGCCTATTGCAGGGAAAGAAAGACCAACAATCGTTCCTCGACGAATAAAGTCGCGACGTGAAAGTCTTCCTGATACAAACTCATCAATGACGTGATTGCCGATTTGACCTTGTGTCTGACGAATCGCGTCAATTCGACGAAAATTAATCTTTCCCATAATTTTCTCCCCCTAAGTAGATGAGCCTGTTTGGTTAACTTAACAACACCATAGTCAATAGACAAGCCCCTCAAAGACGCCTACTATCAATGTCGTGACTACCGCAATAGAGACTCTGATAGATCTGGACAAATATCCACTCGGTCGACCTGGTTCGACCGAATGGAACACGCTTGTTGCTCAGTGCCGCAAAGACCTTGTCGACAAGGGCATGTATGAGTTGCCCGGTTTTCTTAAAAGTGATGCGCTTCAAGCTGCGACTAACAAGATCCTGCCACGCATGGCAAATGATTCGGTCGAAATTCGACGTGAGCACAACATCTACTTCCTCGACAAAGTAGAAGGGCTGGCCGATGACCACCCCGCACTAAAAAAAATTATGACCATCAATCACACCCTGTGTGCTGATCAATTAGTAGACACCCCACTGACCGACGTCTATGAATGGCCCAACTTTCGAGAATTTATTGCAGCAACAATGGAACTTCCGGTCCTCCACCTGATGGATGATGAATTGGCCCGTGTCAACGTGCTCAGCTACCGACCAGGAGAAGCCCTCAACTGGCACTTCGATCGATCCGAATTTACGATCACGATGCTTCTGCAGCGTGCAGCCAAAGACGGAATTTTCCAATATCGACGAGAACTTCGCACCGACACAAATCCCAACTACGAAGGCGTTGGCAAAATGATTGCTGGCAACGACCCCGAAGTCATCAGCGTTGACGTTGAGCCAGGTGCTCTCAATGTTTTTCGTGGCCACAACACCGCCCATCGCGTAACAACGGTGAGCGGCGACAAGGAACGAATGGTCGCAGTTTTTTCACTGTACGAAAAGCCCGGTGTGAGATTTAGCGATTCAGAAAACATGGGTTTTTACCGCCGAACTTCAGCAAAATGAGCACATCGCTTTCCGCAATTCGCAATGCACTGAGTGCTGCCCGATCTCAAACCTATACAAGTGCGCGTTCAATGCCGCGAGACTTTTATACGAGTAATGAATTTCTTGATCTCGAAAAATCTTCACTTTTCGCAATGGAATGGAACTGCATTGGGCGAGTCGAAGAAATCCCAAATCCAGGCGACTACATGGCCTTTCAATTGTGCGACGAGCCATTACTGGCTACTCGTGGCAACGATGCCCAGATCCGCGTGATGTCAAATGTGTGTAGACACCGTGGCACTTTATTGGCTTCAGGTTCAGGAAACAGTCAACACATTGTCTGCCCCTATCACCACTGGTCATACGAACTTGACGGCAAACTTGCACGCGCGCCTCGCATGGAAGAGCACACCGACTTTGATATGAGTTCTTGTCGCCTTCCCGAATTCAAATCCGAAATCTGGCTCGGTTTTATTTTTGTCTCGCTCAACCCACATGCCAAGCCACTCACGCCACAGTTGCAACAGCTCGAAGGCTTGATTGGCAATTACCACATGGAAGAAATGCAGGCTCGGTTTGTTGGAGACGAAGTATGGACCACAAACTGGAAGTGTTTCGTCGAAAACTTTATGGAGGGATACCACCTCAGTCCACTTCACAAAGCCACACTTCATGCAGTCAACCCAACACGCTTGTGCACGCACTATCCACCAAGTGATGTTCACTTCGGATACCACGCAGGTTTTTCTCCAGATTTGCCTCGCTCCACCAAAGGTCACCCAGATCTACAAGATCACGAAGTAGACAATTGCGTGATGTTCTCAATCCCTCCAGGTTTGGTATCTGGTTGTGCTGGCGACTACAGCTCATTTATCTGCGTCCAACCAGAAAGTGTTGACCGAGTGCGTCTCAAGATGGGTTTACTTTTTTACGGCGACCACTGGACACAAGAAACCATTGATCATGCAGTTGAACTTTTTCATCGCACAAACGCCGAAGACCGAGATGTCCTTGTCAAAATGTCCAAAGGACTCAAGTCGCAGAGTCACCAGGTTGGCGCACTCTCGTCATCCAACTTCGAAGGTCCGCTTCTCGACTTCTACAAATACCTCGACCGCAAACTCAGCCCAGTATTAGGAGCTTGATATTTTGTGAGCAATACCGACTACTCAACGCTGCGCGACTCGCG
>WLLZ01000092.1 GCA_009700485.1 Actinomycetota bacterium
CGCGACCGAGCACTCGGCCAAGTTGTGATCGCACCCCATCGGCAACTATGACTCGCTTACAGGTTATCTCGCGTTTTCCGGTGCCGTTGTCGAAAATCACCGCAGCAACACGGCCATTTTCGATTCGCGCATCAACTGCCCGGTGGCCCTCAATTGCGGTTACTCCGGCATTAAGTGCCACCTGCCGGATGGCGTGATCGAGTTCAAGTCGCGGTACTGCGCCACCGTAATTCGGTAACGACCCACCTGGCCAAGGCAAATAGAGGGTTCGGCCGAAACCTGCAGCCCGCAAACCATAGTTGCGGGCCCGACCAGCGAGCCAAGGAGTAAGCCCCAATTCATCAAGTTCGGCGATAGCCCTCGGGGTTAAGCCATCACCGCAGGGCTTGTCTCTTGGAAATGACTCAGCGTCCACGAGGGTTACGTCAAGACCGGCACGGGCAGCCCAGGTTGCCGCAGCGGAGCCGGCCGGGCCTGCTCCGACGATCAGCACATCTGTATCGGTTAGTTGCGGGCCCATGATTACCCCATTCTCCCCGCCGGTTCGAACCTCGCCACTCGTGGGGCAGATTCAGCACAACCTGAAACCTGACCCCGGACCACAAACTGGGGTCAACTCGCCAGGCTTACGTCCTCGCTGCGAGTTTGTCCTGTTCGCCACTAGTAGGAATCTCTATGGGCGACGAGCACCCCTCATGACCCAGATGTGGCGCTCGAGGTATCAGCAGGTGTGTGAACTCATCACCGTGTGGTGATCGACGGGGTGGGTTGCCGCCGCCTCGACTTCCTGAATCTGGGTTAGAAATGAATCGAGATCAACCTTCCTACCCGACAGCCACGTAGCCTGCACCTTAACTTCTGTTGCAAGAGTTGTGGGTTCGGCCAAATAAGGATCCATGGATAACTCGACGAGGTCCGCATAGAGACCAACTGCAAGGGAGCCGATTTCATTCTCACGATGAAGCATGTAGGCCGCACCGGTTGTTTCGGCCTTCAGTGCATCTTCGAGACTAATAATCTGATTAGCTCCGTGCACTTGTCCTGAATCCGTTGCGCGTGTGATGGCTGTTTGGATGTTCAAGAGTGGAATTGGTGGACTAACTGGGCCGTCATTGTGAAAGGACAAATGTGCCCCGGCACGCACCGCATCGCCCCATCGCATCCATTGTGATCCGATCTCCGGCGGGAACATGGTGCCGTCTAGCAGGTCGCCCCAATAAATGAACTGGAATGGCCCGAGTGAAATGGTGACACCCATGGCAACTGCTCGCTGGAACTGATCGCCGCGGCAGCCACCGCAGTGTTCTACTCGCCAACGGTGATCGGTGCCCATCAGGTTGTTGTTGGTTAGCGCCTCTTCATATGCATCCAGAACAATGTCAAGACCTACATCACCGTTTACATGGAAAGCCATCTGCCACCCTAGGGGGGCGAATTTAGCGAGCAGGGAATCCAACTCAACCCTTGTGTAATTCATCATGTTCGTGCCACCAGGTCCGAGGGGAATTTCTGCTGCCTGCACGGCCGGTGTATCCAAATAAGGGAATGACGATGCAATTGATCCCACCCACGGTGAACCGTCAGCCCATAACTTGACGCCCTGCTTGCGCAGCATCGATGGATCCGGTGAGACGACCTGCACACCGGCATCAGAATCGATTGCCATGTGGTAGAGAGACATGCGAACCGGGGAGTTCGGGCGGGTTGTGAGTGCCTCATACCCCTTTAGCAAGTTTGTGGAGTAGGTCATTTCCGATGTCGCCGTGATGCCAAAGCCAGACATGTATTGCAACCATCGCGCTGCCGACTCCAGTGGCCGCGGTACCGCGTCCTTTACTGTAGGCATCACAGCCTCTAGTTGTGCTGCGGTTTCGTAGGCGATCCCATTGGACGTGCCATCGGCATTTCGGCCGAAGCGAGCCCCGGGCGGATCCGCGGGTGGCTTACCCTCAGCCCACTTATTGAAGGCAATGACCGCTGAGTTGAAGTAGGCCACGTGACCGGAGTTGTCGAGCACCACTGCCCGTCGAGTGGGAAAAAACTTGTCAAGGTCCGAATTTGTCTGCAGTGGCGCTTGCTGCAACAAGCGATCCAATCCTTCAAAAACAACTGGTTGATCAGGTGGCAACTCGGCATTGACCTTGGTCCACAGCGCCTGAACGTCGCTGAGATTTGGGTAACCCAGATAAGGCGCGATCCAATACGAGGGTGGCTGGGTAATCATGCCGCCAAGCATCGGGTGACTGTGTGCCTCGATGAATCCGGGCATGAGCACTGTGGCCCCCAGGTCCGTGAGCGCCACACCTGGTCCAGCAGCTTGACACTCGGCAACGGAGCCAACGGCGACAATCTTGCCGGTGGATTCGTCGATGGCGATCGCCTCGGCCCGCGGATTTGACGGGTCCATGGTGATGATGCTGGACGCCTTGAGAATCACGGTTGCTGGCATATCAGTCCCTTTGTAGTGAGGTGAACTAGACAGTCAGCGCTTGCGGACCGCCACCGCCGGGCAATGGGACATTTCGCGAGTTACTGAAATCGGTCGTAGCGAGATCAATTGCGAACCACTGAGGATCGGTATAGCTATTTACCAAGTATCTATTTGCGGTCAAGTCAGACACCGTTGACCACATGGTCAACTCAGGTTCGGCACCATCTGGTTTTTCATCAACTGTGCCAGCGACAATATCGAAACCGTGCAGAACCCGAATTGCTCCCAACTCAGCTGCTTTTTGGTCTGCAGGTGTAACCGCAAAACGAACCATTGTCAGTGCCCGAATAAATCGACTCGGAGAGGTGCCATCGGCAGGGAGTCCACGAAAACCTTGTCCCTGAGCAAATGGAGCAAAAGTTGTGCCTCCCACCACAATGGGAACGGGATTCTCTGGCGAGAGACTGAGGTAGTTCGAAACGTTAGTGAGGTGCCAATCAAGGTAGGGCGAGTTGGTTGCGACCTGAACGGGATTGTCAACAATTCGCATGCCCTCAGGATGGAATTCGGCGACTACGCAGGAGTCCTTGTCATGCACAACAATATGTAGAGGAAGGGCTATCGGGACTTGCTTTGGAACCACATTGACCACATTGCATTTTGCCAACGCGGCTTTGGCTTCCGCTGTCGTCGAGCAAGTTCCCAAAACGAATGCAATGACATCGAGAATTCCGATATCTGAGCCATCGTTCTTGGGTTCGTAGTAGGTGCAATGGTCTGGCATATAAAGGGCATGCGCCGAAAGGCCAGCCGAGTTCATGCCGTCTGCGAACCATTGCGGATTACTAAAGCCTGAGAAACCAACTACGCCATAAGTGCTCTGCCACTTTTTCCCATTAGGAACTATTTGACTTTGATGTGACTCATTGACAGACAGGACAGCCAAGTCCCACGGAAGAACATTAGGGAATTCCATGGTCCGACCGACGCACACCGTGCCATCCGTGGCAGTTGGATATTTGAAATTTGTACACATTTCGTTGTCCTCTATTTGTCGGAATCTGTTTACGGCGCAGGTGTTGACGGCGCTGTGGGAGTGGGTGCCGCCGGAGCGGGTACAGCACTTGGAGCGGCAGCCTCGCCCTTCTTGGGCTCGTGGTAATTCCGAAGAAGGAACATGGCCACCAGGCCAGCAATCAGCATCAGGCCAGCTGAAACCAGCATGACAGTTGTAAACGCCGAGCTGTAGCTAGTTACGGCATCGGCAAGGGCTTCCTTACCAAGTTGAGTTGTCGGTTCATCGCCTGACTTCACATACTGATTGATAGAGGTGACCGCTGTTGAGATGGAGTCTGGCTGAACCCCGGCATCGGTGAGTTTTTGAGTAACCCCACCGATTGTTAATCGATCAACCAACACAGTCGCAATTGCGAACCCAATGGAGTAAAAGAATTGACCAATGGTGGTTCGCGAACTTGTGACCGGTCCAAACTGAGCAGGTGGCGCCTCACGGATTATCAGGTTGCCGAATGGGATTGACGCGATCATCAAGCCCGCGCCCGTAATCAGTGAGCCAGGGAGAAAAGCTAAGAAAGATTTTTGATTGCTGGCGAGTGCGAGTAGCACGAATCCGATCACGGCAAGAGCTGTCCCGATCAGGATTGCAGTGCGATTCGACAGACCCTTTGACATCAGACGACCAATAACAAGCGCGCCCGCAATTCCTGCTGCTACGAGCGGAACCTGCCACAATGCAACTTCCTTGGTTGGAACTTCTGTCACGTACTGCCAAAGGTTCGTTGTCTGCAGGAAGGCGACTGCTGTGCCGTAGTTGAACACGAAACCAACAAGAATGGCGGCTAAGAAAACCGGCGATTTAAACAGGTGAACTGGGTAAAAGGCCTTCGTGTTCTTTGATTCGAAGACGAAGAAAATGGCTAAAAGAAGGGCACCCGCTATCAGCGGAACAAGTGTCGTAGGTGCAGTGAAACTGTTGCCCAATTGGCTTACCCCGTAGAGGAAGCCGATGATTCCGATCACCAAAAGAATCTGACCAACGATATCTAGGCTTTCCGACTTAACCTTTGGCTGATCTGGGAGCGCCAGGGGCACGAGGAAGAAAGAGATCAAGGACGCAGCTGTCAGAACAAAAAAGGCAAAGCGCCAGTCAACACCGACCAATTCGCCACCCAGGAAAGTGAAGATAAGGGTGGACAATCCGATCACAGCTCCGAAGACACCCAGAGCCGCGGCAAGCTTCCCCGGCTTTGCTACCGCGTGGATGTAAGCAAAAGATGCACCGTAAACAGCACCCAGGCCGACACCCGTGATTGCCTGGCCCAAAAGGTAAATGGCAGAGACTGGCGCAAGTCCGGAAATTGCTGACCCCGCTGCTCCGATCAAAAGCGCCGCCAAAAGTACTTTACGCCGTCCTAACCGGTCCGCCAACACTCCTGTAGTGATGACAGATGCAGCAATAGCAATTGTTTGAATGCTCGCTGCGAGAGCAACCTGTCCACCCGCCATATTGAGATCGCGGGTCAAACTGACAAGCGCAGTGCTGTTGATATTGGGCGAAGACCCTTGAATGGCTGCCATTATGCCCAGTAGCGGGATTGCGAACCCAAGGAGTTTTGGCACTTTGGTGCCGTTTGTGGTGGTTGAAGGTGTTGCCATGGCTTCTCCAAGAATTAGGGGTGTCCTCAAGTGACACATAAAGCTGCCATGGAGGGGGCCAACGGCCTACTAAATTATAGCCGTGGATTAACGACTGTCAACGCCAACGTGGTCTTTCAAATTGACTCAAAGTTAGCAAGAATTGACCTATTGCGGATGCTCAATTAACTCCCGACGGGGGCCAAACTTCTGGCAATCCGCACTAATTGTTGCGCGGAAAGATTATTCCCACCATATGTTTCAATCCAAATTCGGGTTGAACGCAATCCATTGACTCCGGGCAGGGTCACTTCAAGGTGCCCACCATGTTTAACTACATCTGCCCTCGTGCACTTCTGTGACGATGCTGGATCACAGTAGGCCTCAACAAATGCCGGGGATCCATTTATAGTGGTGCGCAACACTTTCTGTCCGACCGCAATGTCGGAGCACATGGGATTGCCTTCAGTGATGGTCAACCTTTGGGAATTAGTTTTGCCGTAGGTCACCATTAAGTTTTGTTCCGTACCCTGGCTGCAAAGATCGGGGCCACCAGCATGTCGAGCTTTTATTCCTGCGGTGTAGGAAGGTTCGTACACCGTGTAGGTAACACCCACCTGCATATTTTCATAGGCATCGCCTGAACCCATGGCTACAGCTGGCGCTGCAACACTAATAACGAAAGCACTTGCTGCACTAACCCCTAGAAGTCTTTTCACTAGTGCTTCCCCTCATTTGGTCTTCCCGCCATGTTCTCACGCCGCGGGTGGTTTACCTAAAAGCCAAGCTTGCACTAGGTAGTTGGCGTCCAATCAATGCAACCAATTAGGCGGTAAGGAACACTCAACCGATGGCTAAATAGGCAAACCGCGCCATAGTCCAATCGGCCGGCATGAGAACGGTGAAGCCTGTCATGGCGCCACCAGCCACAATCAGTACACCTGCCGCCGTCCGAATAGTGTTCTCAGCTGCGAAGCTGCCCAACCACCTCTGCCCACTCCCCGTCGGTTCGAACCTCGCCACTCGTGGGGCAGATTCAGTAGAGCCTGAAACCTGACCCCCCTTCGATGGACAGCTGCATCGACATGCGAATTTAGTTCTATAACTAGCCAAAGTTCGCCTAATATCTGCGAATGCGCAAACTCATCACCGCTCTCCTATCCCTTGCTGTTATCGCCGCCGCCGCATTCATTGCGCCGGCCCTCACCTCCGCCGTTGGAGGTACTGCTTCATACGCAGCATGGGTCGCAAGCGGTGCAAACGCGGACGCAACTTTCGCGAACACGGTGTTTCCTGCGGTTAGTGCCGAAGTCAATCCCGGCAGCATAAGCGCGCCTTCAGGTGCATCGGTGTGGCTTACCGAAGGCACCGCATTCGGTGCTGTGTATGGGTCATCGCGCAATCACCCATATCTATCGGTAGGCCTGCCAGGTGGCAAGAACGAAGGTTCATTGACTTTGACTTTCGCGGGTGCAAATACGCCCGGAACCTGGGGCTTTGCCTTGGGTGATATTGATGCAGAGGACGTAACGATCACCGCGAAGAGCGCATCAGGGTCTGAACTTGATGTCTCCACTTGGTTTAAAGACACTTTCAACTATTGCAATACCTCGCCGAAACCAACTAGCTGCCCCGCTGGAACGTCGACCGGAGAGCCGACTTGGAATGCCGAAACCGCAACTCTCAAGGGTTACGCGGATGGGCACGACACTAGTGGTGACGCCGCATGGTTCCAGCCGTCGAAAGAAGTTAAGACGCTGACACTTACCCA
>WLLZ01000093.1 GCA_009700485.1 Actinomycetota bacterium
CATGCCGCGCTCGAGGGCCCTGCGGGCCTCCTCATCAAATGCAATCATTTTTGCCATGGGGCCAGTTCCTCCGGGAACGTCCGTAAGTTGTCACTCTCGGGTGTCGAGTGCTAACGCAAAAGTTAGCACTCTCACCCCTAGAGTGCAAATGCGAGGTCAAGGCCTCCGCCAGGTGGCAGGATCTGGGGGTGGCCGCCCGCAGTTATCGCCCCCCACGCGAGTGGCTGGTAGCCGATGGCAAGTGGCCAATCGGGCCCTTCACCCCGGGGGCACCGCCCTATGTAATGGTGACCGCCGCCATCGTGGCCAATTACCTGGCCGCGGCAGGTGGTCAGAGCCTGCGTTCGGTAGCTCGCTCAGCCGGTATTGACGCCACCAGCCTTGGTCGCACACTGGCCGGCGAAACCGTGCCCGATGTTCACACCGTGGCGGTGCTGGAGGACGCCCTCCAATGTGAGCTTTGGCCGGGCTGGGCTACCCGGGGTTAACCGCCGGTCGTGTCAATTTTTGGTCGCCTTACCGGGCCTCTGAGCTTGGGCCGCTACGACTTAAAAGTCACCGTCAGTGGGGCGTGATCACTCCACCGCTCTGCATAAGTGGGTGCCTTGCCGACCAAGGCGGTGGTAGCACGCGCGGCTAAGCCCGGGGTCGCGATCACATAGTCGATGCGCCAGCCCCCGTCAGTATCGAAGCCGCGCCCCCGCCATGACCACCAGGTGTAGGGGCCGGGGCCGTCACCTCCAAGAGTGCGACCAAGGTCCACCCACTGTTTTGCAAACCATCGGTCTAGGTATTCGCGCTCTTCAACTAAGAACCCCGCGTTACCTCGATTCCCGCGCCAATTCTTGATATCGACTTCATGGTGGGCAATATTGAAATCACCACAAACGACAACCTCGCCACCACTTCGGGTAGCCCGTGCCCGCAAAGCCTTAAGGCGGGTATCCATGGCCTCCAAGAACGCATACTTATCAACTTGCTTCGGGGTTTCAGCTTCACCGGTGTGCACATAAACCGAAACCACAGTTAGCGGGCCTTGTTTGGTATCGAGGTCGACTTCAACCCAGCGGCCAGAGTTACCGAGCACCGGATCCTTCATCACCTCGCGCACCTCGGCGGGCTGCTTGCGGGTCAAGATCGCAACTCCAGCTCGACCAAGTTGCGGCGCCGGTGCGTGCGCGACATTCCATCCTTGCAATGGTGAGTCGGCGAGGGTGGCATGCAGTTGCTCGTGGGTCGCCCGCACTTCTTGCAGGCAAATCACATCCGGTTTCGCATCAGCCAGCCACGCTAGGCCACCGCGTCGATGCGCTGCGCGGATGCCATTTACGTTAACCGTGAGAACACTTAGCATCGCTGCACTCACGCGATCCGAAGGGTGACGACTTGGCCGGTAACAGCTGTCACCGCCGCGAGCAGCGCATCACGATGGCGCACGTCCGTATTTATGGGATATGTCTGGTCTTGATCAAAGCGTTGGGGGTCAGAGAAGTCGATCGTCAGCACGTCATCCTCGATTGAGACCAAACGAGCATCGAAATAGAGCAGCCATGCCACCCGACTTTGAGATTCCAAGTTGAACAGGACGTCATTCCAACGCGCTTTTAGGGCAGAAAGTTCAGCTGCAGACATAGCTCTACTATGCCGCGTCGATGTCAGGGGCTACGTAACAGATGCCGAGCACCGTATCTAATGGGTGCAAGACCAGCACCGGCAGCAACAGACCTGCGTCACTTGCCGAAGTAACCTCAACCAATAAACCCTCAGCCAGTGCGGTGACTGACCCAACCGGCCACCTTGCTACCGCGCCCCCAAGGCCTACCCCGAGGGCTTTTGTTGCTGCTTCCTTGGCGACCAATAGGTCAAGTACCGAGGCGACTTCGGCCGTGACAAAATCAGTTTCCATAGGAGTAAGCGCGCGCGCCACCACCTGCGTTCGGCGATCGGCGTACTCGATGTCAATGCCGATTAGCGAGCCCGGCTCAGCGGCTGCGGCAACTACGACTCCGGAGTTATGCGAAAGCGAAATTACCGGCGAGCCACCGACACCGGACAGCGCAACACAACGGGCAAATGGCGCCCCTTCGGCCCCAAGATGGATCTCGACATCGCTCGGCTCAAGAAGCTGGCCTCGCTCCTCAGCCCACGCGCGCACCACATCCTTAAGGGCTAACCGGCCAAGTAGCCACTCATGTTGGCGGCTTGAACCAGGCGCTAGTGACTGCCAAACCTCGTTCTCGGCGGCGGTCAAGGCTGCGCCACGCGTCGAACTAATTGTGATGCTGCTCTCTGGTGCAATTTCTTCAATATCTATTCGTCGAATTAAAACTTCAGCGGGCCCAATCGCCCAATCCTGGCTAACAAACCGCCCTAATTGCACTGGCCACCATCGCAGCAGGGCTGAATGTAATAGCACCTAGGGCACATGTCTTTACCGCCGCGACGCTCCAGACCTACGGTCTCGCAGGCCGGGCAGGGGCCGGGGTCACCCATCACCTTTTAAGTATGGCGCGCTGCATTGACGACTTCTTGCCCCCGCGCCGTTGCCGCGCCCACTACGAATGCGGTAACAGCCAGCCGCTGTTCCTGCGCTGCCCATCTGATTAAGGCCAGTTCAGCTGGTGTCAGCCGCAAATTCAGCCGAGCTGTTCGAATGTTCGTCATAAGCACCCCTAGTTTCTCGAAATCTGTCTCGAGTTGAGCAAAGCGCAGGGGTCCGACAGTTACACCGGTGTTATTTGAAAAAAGTAACCACCGGCGTTGAAGTCGTGGTGCGAACCCGCGCCTGTGGAATGAAGATATCGGCGAAGAGGACTAGCACCAATTGGGTAAGGTCTGGGCTACACAGGAAGAGGCCAGACCCCAATGACGCCCCAAAAGCAGTTGCACCGCCCCACCAACCCGGTGCTGGTCCTTGATTGGGGTGGGGTGTTGTCCACGCCGGTGCAGGACGCTTTCGACAGTTGGATGGCGGCGGCCGAGATCGATCCCAAATCCTTCATGCGCGTCATGCGCGAGTTCCATAACACCGCCGATAGCCCGCTGCATCGCCGTGAGCGCGGTGAGATCAGCGTGAGTGAACTTGAGGAGGCCCTAGCCCCACAACTGTGCACCTTGGCCGGGCAGCCGGTTTCAGCCGATGGGCTGCTAGCAAAGATGTTTGAACACCTCAAGCCCAATCCCGCGATGCTGCAGGTTGTTGAACTTGCTCGTGAAAATGGTTGGAAGACCGCGGTGCTTTCCAACGCCTGGGACGGCGATCACTATGACCCAGATTTGATGGCGCAGTTCGACGCTGTGGTGCTTTCGGATTTGGTAGGTGTTCGCAAACCAGATTTGAATGCGTACGAAGCGGTAATCAAAGCTCTTGGCGTTGAAGCTGGTGACTGTATTTTTGTTGACGACATGCGCCGTAATGTTCTGGCTGCAGAATCGGCCGGCATGCAGGCAATCCAATACGAGCCCGGCGTCGAGGCGCAACTCACCAAGTTGATCACCAACGGAGCAACTTCTGAAGTGTCCGGAGTTGATCCACGCGGGCTCCACCTCGACCGGCTTACCGACTATTTGCGCACCGAGTTGGGCAGCGCCGTCGTGGCGCTGCGCCCCGAACTGCTACCCGGTGGTCGTTCGAACATCAGTTATCGCCTTGACGGCGGCAACCTGGGCCCGCTGGTACTGCGCCGTCCACCCCTTGGTCACATTTTGCCCACCGCCCACGACATGGGTCGCGAGTTCAAGCTGCTTACCGGCCTGGCATCGGTTGGCTATCCGGTTCCGCAGCCGATCGCCTTATGCGAGGACGCAGGTGTTATCGGTGCGCCTTTTGTTCTAATGGAGTTTGTCGACGGCCTAATAATTGATGACGCCGCAATAGCCAGCAGCCTTGATGCCGTGTCGGCGCGAGAAGCCTCGCAGAACCTTGTGCGGTGCTTGGCTGATCTACATAACATCGATCCAGTCGATGCTGGGCTTGCTGACCTTGGCAAGCCAGCCGGGTACTTGCAAAGGCAACTGCTCCGGTGGATCAAGCAGTGGGACTTAACCAAGAAGATCGATTACCCTGCTGCCGGGCAACTCATCACCTGGCTGCAGCAGGCGGTCACCACCTTGCCCGATCAGACTAAGACTTCAATTGTGCACGGTGACTACCGGCTCGATAACACGATCCTTGATCCAGAAACCATGAAGATCAAGGCCGTCTTGGACTGGGAGATGTCAACTCTTGGTGATCCGCTCCTTGATGTCGCGTTGACCCTGCTCTATATGACCGAAAGTAATGACAACCTCCGCAACTCCGTTCCAGTAGCACTGGGCGTTACGACTCCACCTGGTTACTACACTCGCGCTGAATTCCTATCTGCATATTGTGAAATCACTAACGTTGATACCAGCTACTTGAATTTCTGCCTCGCGTTATCTTGCTTCAAACTCGCTGCGATTCTCGAATCAATCAAGCACCGCAGTCAAGCTGGTGAGCAGCTGGGCCGTGCCGAGCATTCGGCGGATTTATTCGGTGACTCGTGCAACAATTTGATGCTGATGGGTTTGGCTGTAACCGAGGGCGACGGGGTTTCCGGGCTCAACCGGTGATTAAGTAATAACTTCGTGAATGGGCTTAGTTTCGGAGGATTTAATGCCAACCGGTGATGGCCAATTCGTCGACCGCCTAACCCTTGAAACCCTAGATCGCGATATTTTCTCGGGTACCTGCCACGCGGGTGCTCCCCTTCGGGCTTACGGTGGCCAGATCGCGGCTCAAGCGCTGATGGCCGCGGGCATGACTGTTGACGACACAGATCGCCAGGTGCATTCACTCCACGGCTATTTCTTGCGCCCTGGGCGCACCAAGGACTCGATCATTTATTTGGTGGAGCGACCACGCGACGGCCGATCATTTTCAACCCGCATCGTGCGGGCGGTGCAGCACGGTGAAACCATCTTCTTGATGACGGCATCGTTCGCGGTCAAAGATCCTGGCCCTGAACATCAATTCGAACTGCCCACCGTGGTTTCACCTGAAGTTGTTGCCGAGATGTCATTTCCCGAAATTTTGGCTTTGGATCCCGAAAGCGCCTTAAACCTGAACTACCCGGACCAAGCCCTTGTCGACCTGCGCATCGTCGATCATGAAAAGCATGTCTTATTGCACGAAGGCAGATTCGAGCGCATGTCTTGGGTGCGCATTACCGAACCACTGCCTGATGATCCACTGGTGCAGGCAAGTGCCCTTGCGTATCTCTCAGATCTGACGATGGTGGGCACCGCCCTTAGCCCTCACGTCGAGATTAAGGACCAACTCCAATTGGCCTCTATTGACCACGCGATGTGGTTTCACGCCCCGATCGATACCGGCCAGTGGCTGCTCTTCGCTCAAGACACCCCGGTGGCCCGCGGTGGCCACGGGCTGGCCCGCGGCTTGTTCTACGACCGGCAGGGCCAACTGGTTGCTTCAGTTGTTCAGGAGTCACTCATGCGCATGAGTCGGCACAGCTAGCACTGCGGCGCAGCCTCGAAGGCTTTACCCAAGTCCCCTCGGGTCGAGGAGGTGGCCTCATCTAAAACCTTGATGAACTCTTTGCCTGCGTCAAAAGTGGATTTCGCTGAAATACCTGCCTGCACTAGCGCGGCTGCCAAACTCAGCGGGTCCTGCGAGTTGCGGGCCGCATCAATATGCACCGCGGTCTCATCGCGGGCCTTCATCAAGGTCTCACCACTTGCCTGCACCTGCGTAACGATCTTGGATGCGTCAACATAATCAATCGGTACTCCACCGAGGGCGGTGCCCAGTTTTTCCATCGCCGCATTGATCTCGCCCAGATGGGCATCGAGTTGAACCTGGAATTGATCGGCCACCGAAATCCCAGACTTCGGGTCGTAGGTGAGATCTTTGCCCAAGTCGACCAAAGTCGCGCCCACCCCATCACGTGCTACGCAAACCCGGCCGGCCCACTTCGCTAACTCCACCCCCGGTGAAGGTGACGGTGCGACGGTGGCCACTGCTGATGCCGAAGCCTCCGCATTTGCAACAAGTGCCACATCCGAAGAGCCGCCAGCCCTTGTCAGGTAGAACACCAGTCCGACTAGCACCAAGGCCGCAGCGGCGGCGGCAATTACCGTTTTTCGCATAGCCAACTATTGCGCAGAAGCCGCAAGAAAGTACCTGCTTCAGGCAATTGTGCTAAATCCACAGTGCCGACAGGGGAAGTGCCCACAATCGGGGCCCGAATCGAACCGCCGCCTTACCCATGTAGAGCACGACACCCATCTTGAATCGCGGTCCAGTTACCTCACTTAGATACTCAAGTCCGGCGAAATCCCGCGCTTGCAAAGTGGCGGAAGACTTGACTTCAAGGCCAACAATATTTCTCGCATCATCCTCGAGGACAAGATCCACCTCACGACCGCTCCGATCTCGAAAGTGAAACATTTCGAAACGGTTAGGCGCCCACGTGCTCTGGCGCCTAATTTCACCAGTCACGAAGGCCTCAGTTAGCCCACCCGCGTGGTGTGCTGTTGCGGATCCCGGGTGAAATGCGGCAACTGACAAATTGTTTAGGCGTGCCGCTAAACCGGAGTCGAGCAGAGACACCTTAGGCCGCCCAATTACTCGCTGGGTTAGGTTTCCGCCCCACGCTGGAAGAAAATGAATCAAATACAGCGAAGCAAGTAGTTCGAGGTATCCGGAAATGCTAGTTTCAGGTAAATCAATGCCCTTCGCAAAGCGAGATTTAACCAACTCACCACTGTTGTTAGCAGCCAGCAGCCGCATCAGTCTTGGCAACCTGTCTAAATGCATCAGGCGACTTATATCCTTTGCA
>WLLZ01000094.1 GCA_009700485.1 Actinomycetota bacterium
GATTACTACTGCACCTATGGCCGCACCTATGTGATTGCTGAAAGTTCTAGTTCCAAAAAGTGTGGACGACCACCTTTGGCCCGTAACCTTAATAACGCCCATATGCCCATACAGCCGGATAAGGCCAAAGCCAGCACCTACGAGAATCAGGGCCGGAAGTATCGTCCAATAACTTGGGTTTCTCGCCGCTACCCCGAACCACCAAATCATGCTGAGTGTGAGCAGAAGGCACCCAACTATCGTCTCTTTTTGCCTAGTAAGCCCATACTTTTCTCTGAATCTGTGCGCCAACAAATGCAAAGTAATTAACGGTAAAACTAGCGGCAGCATTCCGATACCAATCCAGGTAGAAGTGAATTTGGTATCAGCATCAAGAATTACGGTGAAGGCGGCAACCACTACAAACAGGGCGCCTACGTGAATTCCGCCGAAAATATCGGTCAGCCACATCCGACGGTTATGAGTCACGATGTTGGTATCGAAGAGTTTGTGATCGTACTTCCTATTGAGTACGAAGTATCCAATGAAACAGGCGATCCCACCGACGACGATAGCGCTCACCAAAGGCCAACTCCCGATCTGCTCCTTGAAAACTAGCAGAACTAGGTACGGGCTCAGTAATCCAAGACCCAGCAAAACCGTCGGGGCCATGAGCCCAAAACTGAAGGTACTGTCTTCATCACGGCTCTCCGTCATCCCCAAGGCACCCAGGGCAACCGCTACTAGCATCAGCAGAGCATTCGCGAGAAAAGGCGTATGCCAAGCTATGTCGCTCGTTATGACAGGGCCAAAAACAGGGCCCAGGACCATGCCGCACATACCCGCACCACGCCACAGCAGCCAACCATTATGGCGGGTGTCTCCATCCATGGTCGTGACTAAAACTCCACCTGTCGAAGTCAGAATTAGCCCCGCGCACAGGCCCATAAGTACCCGAACCAGCAGGAGAGTCCAAAAGTTTTCAATGAGTAAGCCACATAATGCTGTTACGGAAAATACTAGACCGGCAATGATGAACATCCGTTTGCGGCCGATGATGTCGCATAATCGGCCACCTGCAATTGCGACCATGATAAGCGCGACCGAATAACTTGCTAGGGCCAGAGTCACTTCGAGAGTGCTGATACCTAATTGCGCGGCTACCGCTTTATGTGACGCAATAAAAACCGTACTACCTAGCCAACACAAAAAAACCGATATCGTGATTGCTGAGAGTGTTTGCCGCTTTGCTCTCTTTTTTGCTATCTTTTTTTTGGCTTTATCAGCGCGGCGCGCTGCTTTCTCCTCGGGGGTGCGAGGAGCCTTCGGTAATTCAACCTCGCCCTGACCGTCGTTCATCTGGGTAACGTCATCCGGTTTCTAGGTCGTCAGCCAGTAGCATCTGCGGCACCACGACAAATCTATATGCCAGTTCGTTACCGGGTTGCCGCACTAGGACCCAAATTAAGTCAAATCGTTCATCGGGCCAACGGTGCGGGATATCTTCCTTATTTACCACCGGGAAGTGCCGCACAATTTTCGACATGGTGCCGTGGTGCCAGACGATCAGGGTGGATTCGGGGCGGCCGAGTACTTCGTCAACTAGCTTTTTTTCATTGCCGTGGGTGTGATCGTCTTCAATCTCGAGGTTAAGTCGTCGGGCGGTAGGTGTTGCGGTGTCAATCTCGCGCTTACTTTTTGCGTCGGGAGTTGGCCTCGTTGCCAAAATCCGTTCAGGCTTCACGACGTTCGGATGAGCCGGCGATGGTGCATGGGCGAAAAAGCCAGCTAGCGCGCCGGCGCGGGTCCAACCCAATACCGAAAGTGAGTGCCCGTCATGCTTGCCCTCTTCGTTGACACCATGCGGCTCAGTTCCTTCACCTGGTTTTTCACCATGGCGCACGAACATGATGACTTCTGGAGCGTTTTCTGGTGATTCTTGGGCCATGCCAGCAGATATTACAGTGCGGTGAACCTATGTTTGCGCCATATCCACGAAACGGCTGTAGTGGCCTTGGAACGCAACTGTGACTAGGCCTGTTGGGCCGTTGCGGTGTTTGGCAATGATGAAGTCGGCTTCACCGGCCCGTGGTGATTCGCGTTCGTAAGCATCCTCACGGTGCAGTAGCACGACAACGTCGGCATCTTGTTCCAAAGAACCCGATTCGCGAAGGTCTGCGAGCATCGGTCGTTTATCCTGGCGCTGCTCAGCACCACGGTTCAACTGGCTGATTGCTATTACGGGTACTTCAAGTTCTTTGGCCAGAAGTTTAAGTGATCGCGAGAACTCCGAAACTTCTTGCTGGCGGCTTTCGACACGCTTACCACTTGTCATGAGCTGCAAATAGTCGACAACTACCAAGCGCAGATCATGACGCTGCTTCAGGCGGCGGCACTTGGCGCGGATCTCCATCAAGGTCATGTTCGGTGAATCGTCAATGAACAAAGGAGCCTCACTGACCGTGCCCATCTTGCTGGCTAACTTAGCCCAGTCGCCTTCGCTCATTGTGCCCGAACGCATGTGGTGCAGGGGGATCTGGGCTTCGGCCGAAAGAAGCCGCATGACGATTTCGTTGCGGCTCATTTCGAGTGAGAAGATGACGCTACTCAAACCATGTTTGATGGAAGCATTTCGGCAAATATCAAGACCAAGTGTTGATTTACCAAGCGCCGGCCGAGCAGCCAAAATAATTAACTGCCCAGGGTGCAGGCCGTTAGTTAGTGAATCAAGATCAACAAACCCTGTTGGTACCCCGATCATTTCGCCGCCGCGATTTGAGATTGCTTCGATCTCACTCAGTGCGTCATTCATGATGTCGCGCAGTGGGCTGTAATCCTCACTCATGCGCCGATCGGTAACGTCGTAGACCTCGGCTTGTGCTCGATCAACCATTTCGTCAACATCGCCGGTACCGGTATAACCCATACTGACGATGCGCGTGCCGGCTTCAACGAGTCGGCGCAAGATTGCTTGCTCGCGCACGATACGGGCGTAGTAGTTGCCATTTGCTGCGGTTGGCACCAGTGACACCAACGTGTGCAGATACGGTGCCCCACCTACGCGTGCGATATCGCCGTTCTTGGTTAACTCAGCAGCAATGGTGACGGCATCGGCTGGCTCGCCCTTGCTGTATAAATCAAGAATTGCCCCGTAAATAGTTTGATGTGCGGGACGATAGAAATCGGCTTCGCGTACTGTCTCGACTACGTCGGCGATGGCGTCCTTGCTCAGCAGCATGGCTCCTAAGACCGACTGCTCGGCGGCAACATCATTAGGTGGGGTGCGGTCCTGGGCGCGGTGCTCAACGGGAAGGGGCAACTCAACGACACTCATCTAGGCCTCCCTTCCGAATACCATTCCACCACCATTTACCTGTTCTAACAGGTAGGTCTGACGTAACGTATGGGCGCGGCGCCGGCCCTGTCCAACCGCCTTGTGGATGAGGGTGTGGAGTGGTTGGGGACCACCTGCTCCTGACCGGCGATCCCTTGGGGACAGTCTGGGGATGACCGAAATGGGCCAGTGCCATTTCGGTGCGGTCCGGAGAGATTCCATATCCCCAGGCTGTGGAAAACAAATTTATTCCAGAATAGGTACCCTCAACCCGTGCACAAGCCATACCAAGTCACCGTCATCTGTCTAGGTAATATTTGCCGCTCCCCGATAGGGGAGGCGGTGCTCCGCGATCGCCTCGCTGCCGCCGGCCTCACCTCATTGGTCAGCGTCGACTCCGCCGGCACCGGGGATTGGCATATTGGCCAAGGAGCGAACGTCAAATCCATCACCACTTTGAACCAGTACGGCTACGAGCTTGATCACACGGCCCGGCAGATTACCCCAAGTTGGTTCGCCGATATTGACCTTGCTTTGGTAATGGACACCAATAATTTCGTCGACGTCGCTGCGCTAATCGAAATTAGTGGCGCCCAAGTTGAACTGCGGATGATGCGAGCTTTTGATCCGGCACTAAGTGGCATTGTTGAACCAGACCCCGCCCTTGATGTGCCCGACCCGTATCACGGCACCATGGATGATTTTCTAACCGTGCTGCGCATGATTGAAGCCGCCTGCGATGGGCTCGTGACCGAGCTAGAAATGCGCTTATCTTGATCTCAATTCGACTAACTAACTCAAAGAATGGTGAATTGAATTGTCCGAATTGACCCCGCCCAAATTTTAACCCTTCATGTTCTGGTTGGTCATCGTTGTTGCAACCGGGGCTACCGCCAGTAACTAACCGTAAGCGCAATGTGAAGGGGCCCGGTCAGTTGACCGGGCCCCTTCACTTGGAAAGCCGAACTAGGCGGGAGCTGGGCCGTGCGCATTATCGCCCGGCTTTGATGGCTGAGCCCAGAAGATGATCAAAATAATGATTCCCACGCACGGGATAATTAGCAGTAACTGCAGCCAACCTGATCTGCCGGTGTCATGTAACCGGCGGCTACCTACCGACAACTCCACGACAAAGAAAATGATGGCAATGATGGCCGAGAAAACACCAAAACCGGCGTCGCCATTTAGGTTCAGTAACGATGCCAAAAGGTTAATTACGATGCCGAGTAGGAATATGAAGAGGTAGAAGTACCAGAATTCTGATCGGCTAGCGCGTCCCGAAAACACCCCGATTTTACTGAAACACGTAGAGATTGATTGTCCGAAACTCATAACTCCTCCAAAGTAGAGCTCCCCCCTAGGCAGGTGAGCGTACGAGCATTATCCATCAATTTCTTCTCGGCAAAGCGAAAGGGCCCGGTTAATTACCGAGCCCTTTTGCTTTGGCAACCTAGTTATGCGTTCGCCGAGCCATACTTATTGTCACCAGGTGTGCTCTTCAGGAGAGCTAACACGAGTAACAAGATGGTGCCGATACCGCAAGCAAGCATCAAAACGTAGCCGAGCAGCACCAGCCACCCCGACTTATCCGAGTCGTGCACCCTGCGAACCATCACCGAAATCCCCGGCAGCAAAGTGACAAGACCCCAGATGAGGGACAGGACACCAATACCGGAATTCACAAACGGAACAACTGTTCCGCCGATATTCATTTCCTGGGTTGAAGCGCCCATTTGTAGACCCATGGCACTATCGATGAAGTAAAGGACCGCGCCAACGACGTAAACAAAGAGAAAGAACCACCAGAACTCAGAGCGACTAGCGCGCCCACTGAAAGTCACATACTTCTTGAAGCAGGTTGATATTGCTTGTCCGAAACTCATCTGCACTCCTTGGGTTTGCGCCCCTCCTCAGGAGCGTTCACCCACATTGTGGCCGAAACTCAGCCAAATGTTGTCAATTTAGGAAGTTTTTTCACCAAAATTATTGGCGCCGGGGGTACCCGCCATGACCCAAAAGACCAAAAGCACGATGTTTCCGCACGGCACCAAAGTCAGCAACTGCAGCCAACCCGACATGCCGCGGTCATGCAGGCGGCGGCAGCCAACGGCATAGGTCGGGACCAGTAGAGCTAGGGCCACCACAATTGCCAGGAAGTAGAAAATTATTCCAATAACTAACAGCGGCCCATTTGCCTGACCGCCAGGGCTTCCAGCACTGGCCGCGATTAGGAAGACGCCACCAGTTATTGCCACGACACCGGTAACCAGGGTCTGGAACAGCATCCACCACCAAAACTCGGAACGCTTCGCCCGTCCTTCGAAGGTTGCATACTTTTGAAAGCAGGTGCGGACCGCAGCTGCGAAAGACATTGCATCTCCTTCTGAGGACGGACGAAGTTACCGTTCGTTAAGCGACGATGACGTCGAGTGTTACCACTGCAACAACATCAGGATGGAGCTGCACTCGGGCGCTGTGCTTGCCGACGGTCTTGATCGCCTTGGGGATCTCGACCTTGCGCTTTTCGAGCACCACGCCACTTGAGATCTTGACAGCAGCGACAACGTCAGCGGTAGTAACCGAGCCGAAGAGCCGGCCCGTCTCACCAGCACGCGAGGTGAGAACAACTGTTAATGCTTCGAGTTGCTGCTTTACTTCATTGGCGTGGTCAAGGCCACGTATCTCGCGCACCTTGCGGGCCCGCTTAATCTGAGTGACCTGCTTTTCGCCGCCTTTTGTCCAGCCAATTGCTAAGCCACGAGGCATCAGGTAGTTGCGGCCGTATCCATCTTTAACGGTTACTACGTCGCCAGCCCCACCAAGGCCCGTAACTTCTTCAGTAAGAATGAGTTTCATAATCAATCAACCTATCGGGAAGTTGGGATGTAGGGCAGGAGTGCCATTTCGCGGGCGTTCTTAACAGCGGTTGCCACCGCGCGCTGCTGTTGAACGGTCAGGCCAGTGACGCGACGTGCGCGAATCTTGCCCCGGTCAGAAACGAACTTGCGGAGCAAGTTGACGTCTTTGTAATCAACGACCTTTACATCTGGCTTAAGAAGTGGGGTTACCTTCTTCAACGGAATTTTGTCGCTTGCGCGCATTGGGCGCCGCTTCGTGTCTTTTTCTCTGTCTCGTCCCATGATTGGGTCGCTCCTTAGTTATTGAGTCTGTGAGTGTGTCAGTGAAGTGTTAGAACGGTGGCTCATCGAAAGCTGCGCCGCCGGCACCGCCGGTAGCCCATGGGTCTTCTGTTGGTGCGCTACCGCCGCTATTGCCACCGGTGTTTTCACCGGGTGCCCCGCCTTGACGCGCGACGCGATTGACCTTGGCTGTTGCATAACGCAGCGCCGGGCCCACGTCTTCGACTTCGAGTTCCATTACCTGGCGCTTTTCACCCTCGCGGGTTTCGTATGAACGTTGCCGCAGCCGACCAGAGACAATGACGCGAGTGCCTTTGGTAA
>WLLZ01000095.1 GCA_009700485.1 Actinomycetota bacterium
CAAATCGCTATGCACCTTCCGCTGCACCCTTATTGCGCCCTGCTCGGCGTGGCGCTGGTTTTTCCACTTCCACAGACCCACTACGAGAGCCGTAGCGATCGCCGCCGGGTTTAGCTCATGAATGCAGGGTAAAGGGACGCTCCCTTAGGGTCATATTCGGTGATGTTGCCGTCTCGATAGTTGGCCAAGCGCGGATATCCTTTAGAGCATTGCGAAACTAGTGGAGGCAGGTCAGAAGTGAGCGAGGAAATGGTTACGGGCCGGGTGTCCCGTGTGGCGGTAATAACGCCCGCGTTCAATGACTGGGCGTGCCTGCCGAGCTTTTTCGCCGGGCTTGATGCTGTAGCTCCCCTAGTTGGTGAAGTGCATTTATTTGTCATTGACGATGGGTCCACTGATGCTTTGGACTTGGACTTCATCGTGGTGCCCGGCGCACTTGCGTCGGTGGAGGTAGTGCACTTGGGCTGCAACCTAGGCCACCAGCGAGCTATTGCTGCTGGAATGGCCGAGGTAGTGAATCGTGATCACTTCGACGTCGTAATTGTGATCGATGTCGACGGTGAGGATAATCCCCTTGATATTACGAAACTCTGGCATGATCATTTGGCTAACCCCGAGGCGATAGTTGTAGCACAGCGGCGGGGGAGATCCGAGGCAATTCGTTTCCGCTTGTTCTACTCACTTTACAAGTGGCTTTTTCGTGCCCTAACTGGAAGGCGCCTTGATTTCGGCAACTTCGCTCTGCTGCCTATCGCTATGGCGCAGAGACTTGTTTTGATGACAGAGCTTTGGAACCATTTTCCAGCGGCAGTAATGCGTTCACGAATCCGCGTCGTGAAGGTGCCACTCGATAGGCAGGAGCGCTCAGTTGGCCGTTCGCGCATGAACTTCACGGCATTGGTAAACCACGGTTTAGCAGGAATAGCGGCATTTATTGACACGGTATTTGTACGTTTGCTGGTCTTTGTAGGTCTTTTCGCTTTGCTAGTTGCTACTGCAGGCGGGTTTGCGTTGATTGCGACTCTCCTAACCTCGGCCCCAATCTCAGGCTGGCTGGCGACAGCGTTAGGGCTCGGATTACTCGGCTTGCTCCAAATGCTGGCCGTGCTCGTGGTGGTGACGTTCTTAACATTGTCATCTCGCTCAGTGGCATCACCACCGCCATCACAAGTGGCGAGGAAGTACATCGCAAGCAGTGAGAGGATCCGTTAGTGGGTGAGCCAGGCCGATCTGCGCGAAAAACCTTGGCGGATCTAGGACTGGTATTGGCCGGGGCTGTAGTTTTAATTCTCTATTCTTCTTATGGCCGCCCCATCTGGATCGACGAGAACTTGCATTTCGCTATGGGGCAGATGGATGTTGGATATGTCCTGAAGACCATTCACAACACGACTACCGAAATAAACCACGGTCAGACCGGGGTTTACATGTTTATTGATTGGATCTTGCTACGGGTGCTTGGAGCAAATTCAGTAGCACTGCGGTTACCGAGTCTGGTCGCTGGTGGCGCTCTCCTGTTTTGTGCCGTGATGTTCTTTCGGGTACGTAATTTTTCGTATGCGTGGCAGTACCTTATTTTAGTAGTTCTTGCCGGGCAGTCTTTTCTCATGTATTTCGTTGGTGAGGCCCGGCCTTATATGTTTTTAGCGGCCACGGCAGTTGCCACCTTGGCCTACTACCAGTATTCGCCCGCCCTCCGTAAATCTTGGGTGCCTCGATTTATCGGAATCTTCGGAGTGTGTGTTGGGGCTCTAATGCATGCCTATTACCCGCTAATGCTGGTGATTATCCTTTTCTTCTCAGTTTCGAAGGCTGTGCGGGATGGCTTTCTGCAGAGAAATACCAGATCTTTTCTTACTTTTCTTAACCTGCCCCTTCTAGTTACCGGTGCCATTTTGTATTTAGCCGTAGGAGCCTTTACGTGGTTGCGAGGCACGCCGGAGTTTGGCTACGACCCGTTTCAGTCACTCGGTTCACCCCAAGGGGCAGTTCAGTCCCTTATTCGCGATCATTTCTCCACGATCTGGGATTGGAGTAATACGTGGATAGTTCTTGTCTTAGTTGTGGTGATATCCCTATCTTTAGGAAGATTCCGCGGTGTTGGGCGACTTGCAGCGCCACTCGCGTTGCTTTTCTTAGCGGTTGGTAGCTCTTTTGTGGTCTCGCTAGCCTCTTATTTGCGCGACTACTGGATTATGGAGCGGCAATGGGTGGCAGGCATTGCGCTTGGCTCGGTCGCTCTGGTGTGGTTCTTCGCCGAGCTGTACAAGGCGGGTTCTCGAACTGACTCTTGGGCGCTTCGAGTGCCGGCTTTCGTGTTTGCTGCCTTGGCCCTAATCTCATGTTACGGCGCAGTTCAAGGTCAGATTTCGATGCTACAGAGCTACCGTGAAGCAAAGCTGGCGCTCGAAAGTGACACACGCACACTTGATCAGTTGATAAGTGAGAGGTCGGAGTGGCCCTACATCGCGAATATAAACATTGCGAGGGGTGGCCAGGTATGGCCGATCTTCACTGAGTGGTACGGGCGGCAGGCTGGGATGCGAGAAAACTGACAGGACGGTGTTCGAGAACTTAGGGGTCGACCGTGCCGCGAACTTCCCACTTTTCTGGTGACACTGACTGTCGTCGACTGAGTGCTCGAAGGTGGCCAATTGTCACGTGAGCAACAGTTCTAGTGAGTGGAACTAGTGCGCTTGGGTGATAAGCGAGATATCTGCTTAGTGCAGCAAAGAGGTGAATATCTTGCTTACGTGCCGCTTTTCCGTAGGAGGAACGGTCAGAATTTGGTCGACCATAAATGATCGAAATTGGTTCTGGGAATTCTTCGACTTTGTAATTATTGGGAGAAGCTGCGGTCGCCATTTCAATTCGCATTGGTCCGGTCTTTTTTGGGAATGAGTGGATAAGTTGCTGATGGTTTGCCAGGGCCGCCACCGAGCCACTCATCTGCATGTAGGTGGGTTGCCTTAACTGAAATTCAACCCACTCAGCGACGGCGAGTTTCAGTGGACCTCCCAAGGGAAAGCTAGTCCAACTCTCAAGAGCTGCTGCTGGGTTACCGCTCCAGATTTGATCGGCCTGTTCATGGCGCATGGCCCAGGGGCCGAAGTAGGCGGTGCCGCGCGTTAGCGGCCAGTTGCCGTTTTCGTCGACGAGATTACCTATGCCTCTTGTTCTTACTTGATCGTCGTAAGCGAGCCAGTAGATCCAATCGTTCTCAGTTGCACCGGTTCGCTCAAGGTAGTCGATCCAAAAGGCTTGATGGGCCATGGTCGGCAGTTCAACTTTCGTGCAGATCACCTCAGCTTTGGGATGCTGCTGCTGAAAATCGGTAGCCATGCGCATGTCATCTGAGTCTTCGGCTGCGGTGATGCTCAAGACGATTCTTTTGAAGTGGTGCTCAGCTATCGCTATCGAGTCAAGGCAGCGCTGGAGGCGCTCGCCACCGCGGTAACTCATCATGACCAAGATGGGTTGAAGCGGTTCGTTGAGTTGGTTATTGGTTGTCATTTTTGGGCCCGCGCATAGACGTCGAGGTATTGGTTGACAACCGTTGCTGGCGACCAAGTTTCGAGCGCACGCGCTCGAGCGTGCTGGCCCCAAGCGTTGTCACTCTGAGAGTCATTGATGGCGTTGATGATGCCTTGGGCGAGATCGTCGGTGTTGTTTGCTGCGGCCAGGTGACCGGTGGCGTTGTGGTCGACGATGTCGTTAAGCCCGCCGATGGCGAAGGCAACAACCGGTTTGCCGCAGCTTTGGGCCTCCATCGCGGTCAGCGGCATGTTGTCTTCGCGGCTCGGCACAACGGTTACATTGGCGGCGTTGTAGTGGAGGGCAAGAGCTGCATTGCCGTTTACGATGCCGCGCCAGTGGATTTTGATGCCCGAGGGGTTGGTGTAGGCCTCGTCGATGGGGCCGACGATGACGACTTCGACGGTTGGGAAAGTAGGTGTGATTTTGCCGAGTGCCTGTTCGAGGAGATCCCAGCCCTTTCGCGCGTCATGGATGCCGCCGCCGGCGAGAAAGAGAATTAATGGCACGTCGGCTGGCAGGCCCAAAGCGTTGCGGGCAGCGAACATATCGGCGGGCTGGAACATCTCGCAGTCAATGACATGCGAAATTGTTGATACTGGCCAGTCGTGCATCAGGGCACTTACTTGCACGGCTTCGTGCATCCATGTGCTTGCTGCTACAACTTGGCTGGGGCGCCAAAGCTCTTTCTTTTGTTCCCAAGCGTGCAGATCAATATCGACGCCGCGTTCATCTTTAGGTCTGTTGGTTTTGGTATATCCGGTGCGCCAGCGGGCATCCGGGGCACTTACGCCGTAGTGCTCGGTGCCCGAAAATGGCCACATATCGTAGACCGACCAAATAATGGGCTTGGTGATGCGCCCGATCTCTTTGATCGATAGGAAACCTGCCGTAACCCAGTGGAGGTTCACTACATCGGCATTGGATCGGTTGATCTCATTGGCGTTTAGGCTGCCGAACCGGGCCGGGGAGCGCCAGGTGTCGTTGGGTGAGCGCTGGAGGCGCCAAAGTTGGCGGTCCAATCGATTAGCGACCCGAAATCGTAGATCTGAGCCCGCGGCGACCTCTCGGTCGCTATTGGTGGCCGATTTGTCCATCCTTGCCACCCGCATGGTGGAGTCGACCCCAGCGGCCAGCATGGCGCTATGGAGGGCGTAGGCGGCTCGGCCCGCCCCGCCATTGGCGTCGTAGGTGCTTAGATGGAGGACCGTGGGCGGCACCCGCTCACGGTACCTGACTGGCTGCGGAGGTAGTGGAGCGTGGATATCGCCTTTTTCGCGGCGTATGTAGTGCTCCCGATTCTTGCCTTTGTCAGGGCCCGCAGTTTGGCTTGGGTGACTATCGCAATTGCCGGGTCAATCGGGGTGTTTGGCTCGGTGATCAGCTTTGCGATCGACCGCGGGCACTCATGGACTCGCCTGGAGCTGCAGTGGACCTTGCTTATCGCCCTATTGGCGGTAGCTGTCATCGCGTGGATCTGGCCCTTCAAGGGCGCGGTATCGATCCGCCGGCAGGTGCTGGCGATCTTGGTGCCAGTTGCGCTCTTGCTGGTGCTGTTCTTCATCATCACCACTTTCTGGACCGATGGTTTGGCCTTCCTAAAACCGGTTGGCTACCTAATGGGCCATGCGACTGCCGAAGACAATGCAAAATGGCTCGACTTCACTTCGCAGTTTGCCTCTGGTGAGCAGATCAAACAAGGGGTGCCGATGGGTGGCCCGCTGGAGTTGATGCTTACTTTCATCGGCACCTTGATGGGAGTGATCTCGTACTTTGTGCTCGGGGGTTACAACCAGGTTGCAGTTGCCGCCAACACGGTTGTCTACGGCGAGTTCATATTGGTAGCGCTGGCGCCATTGGCGTTAGCGCCGCTCGCCGAAGCTAAACTTCGACCGGCATTTGGTGCAAACCCGGCTGACGCGCCAAGGGAGCCGGTGCTTATCCCGTGGCCCTTTATCTGGATTGCGGCCCTCGTAATTTCAACCGTGAGCTTGGTCGTTACCGGCTACGGCCACCTGACTTTTCAGTTCACGTTAATTATAGCGGGGCTTTGGTCGGCGACTTTCTTGGCGCTTTCGTCAGTGCCGCGGGCGCGGTTGATAACTTCACTCGCTGCTGCAGCTGCAATGACCGTTTGGTTGCCATTGAATGTGGTGGCGGTCGTCGTCGTCATCACTTGGCTGGCGGTCATGGTCAGTCGCGCGTTCCGTTTCGGTCCTCGATCCTTTGATGCGATCGGTTTTGTGTTGCTCGCGATTGTCACCATCGGGGTGTTCCAGCCTATTTATTCAAGTTTTGTCTTCTTGTTTTCCGGTATCCAAAGTGCAAGCGGCGTTCTTGGAGGGGGTTCTGGCGGTGGGGTTTCAGCGCAGGCTTCGCTCCCGGCAATCGGCCCTATTCAATTGGGCCTTGGCGATTCAACGCTCTTCGCTGCCGGCGGCGGCACTGATCAAACCGGCCCAATCTTCGCGGTGTTAGCGATTGCGGTGGTGTTATCTGCAGCGGTGGTTATCTCGCGGCAGCGCGCAGCTATTCGCACCTCGGCGATCCGGCGCTTTATTCCATTGGGGATCTTTATTTTCTTCGCCCTCGCAATCTATACCTTGGATTTTTGGTCGACCGGCTCGGGCCCGCACTACGGCTCGATGAAGTTCACTTTCTTGACCGCGACCTTGGCTTTGGCAACATGTTTACCCATTGGCTTAATGCTGATTGAACCGCAGGCTTTGGGCGTGATGACCGCGCCCAGGTGGATAGCAGTTGGTGGGATTTTGCTGCTGCTGATGATCGACTCGGTATTGCCTAGAGCGATGGCACTGGCCCGACCCCAGCAGTGGTCACCTCCTATCCCCTTTAACAACACTTCGGGTAGTTATTGGTGGCCAGCTGAGGTTAATGGCACCGCCGATCAGCCGATCTCGGCGAGCCCGGTGGCCTGTGTTTATCTGCCGCAGGGAGCGACGGTGCCATCGGCCATTCTGGCCAGCGCCCTATCTGACCCGCAGCGGGTTTACTCGTGCACCAGGCTCCTTGCCGGCCTAGCCGGCGAAGATTACGAGGCGCTGGCGCTAGTTGAATGGTTACGCCGTGAATGGCTCTCGAACACCCCGGCGTGGTCACCGGTCTATGAAGCGCTCGCAGGGATGCCCGACTCAGTTCAGGACAGACCAGTAATTCTGCTCGATGATGGCAGTAATGTCATCGGCGTAGAGTCC
>WLLZ01000096.1 GCA_009700485.1 Actinomycetota bacterium
AGGTCGTGACATCGGCAACAACCCAACTCAAGGCCACATCAAGATAAACACCGGTGCCGGTATAGGCCGCGACGCTGCGTCCAACTTCACCTAGCACCAACCGGTAACTGTTGAACTCGGCGAACTCCTGGTCGGCCAGGAAATTAACAAAGATGCGCTTTGCCAGTTTCGACCCGGCATTGCGCAATGCGCCGTGCGGTGGTGGATTAGTTGGCGTGCCATAAACCAATTGCGCACCATCGGTGTAGGCGGTGTCGATCATGTTCGCGATGAAGTTTGGATCCTGCTGCCCATCTTCATCCATCGTGACAATCCAGTCACCGCCACTTGAAGTCATACCGGCCAGCGTTGCTGCGTGCTGGCCAAAGTTTCGTGAAAGCCAGATGGGTCTAACCCACGAGTATTTGCGCTGTAGTTCGCGGATCACCGCATCGCTCTTGCCCGGCCCACGATCCCAGACCAGCAACACCTCGGTCACCTGAAATGGGCGGCCCTGCGCGGTGACTTGTTGTTTCGTTAGGAGCTCAAGTTCTTGGAGCAGGGTGGGGAGGGTGGCTTCGCCAGAATAGACGGGGATAACCACGCTGATATTTAGGGCCAAAGCCGCCTGCTGCTGGCCACCTAAAGTCTCCTGCGTCACGTTGGCGAGTCTAGACCGGTGCGAAACGAGCCCCTGGCACGCAGCGTGGCGTAGGCCGCGCGCCGCAGCCCGGTTTGCAGGTGCCGGCCAAAGGCGGCCCGGGTGCGCTCGACTTGGCTTGGCGCCGGTGAGGCGGTGGTGGCGTAGGCGTGTTGCCACCTCTTGGTTTGCTCAAGTTGCAGTTTGGCTAGCCGCGTTGACCAAGAACTGCCGCTGACCCGGAAGGCCCCAACGGATTCGTGGCGTGTTACCACGTCACCTGTTTGTGCGATTTTGGCGTAGGTGCTCAGGTCGAGCATGAGGGGGTTGGAGTCATCCCATGGCATTGCAGCCAAGAGCGTATCGGTGCGAAAGAGCACCGCTAGGGGTTCACCTATTACATTTGTGCCGGTGACATAAGCGGTGCGAATTACTTCCGCTCCCGGTAACAATGTTTTCTTCAACCCGGCTAGACCGCGATTTGCGTAGAGCACCTTGCCGTTCGCATCGATGATGTCGCGTTGCGCAATCGCCATCACCGCGCTGGGGTTGTGCACTAGATCAGCAAGTTGTTTCTCGATCGCATCAGCGTTGAGCAGGTCGTCTTGGCAGATCAATTTGATGAAGTCTCCGGTGGCAGCTCGGGTGGCGGCTGTCCAGTTCTGAGCCGCCGTGGTGCCCTTGGGCATGTTCAGGATTTGAACTCTTGGGTCGGTAAGGGCGGCCAAGAATTCAGGTGATTGATCACTCGAGCCGCCTTCGGAGAAGACGATTTCTAAATTGGTATGAGTCTGGGCGAGGATGCTGGCTGTCAGGTCGACCAGATGGGGTAACCCATTAAATACGGGCACGACGACCGAGACCAAGGGCTCCACGGCACTAGTATCGCGAACTATGAGCCAGCCATCTGCAATGCGCCTCAATGGTGTTGCGGCCGGTCAACGAGTGAGTTCGGTCGGCTGGGTCTCGATCGGTCTTATCTCGGCCGCATTTTCGATCGGCCGGTTACTTTGGGCGAACCCTTCGGCTATAACTACCGTGCTGTGGGCCGAAGATGGCGCCTTCCCCTTATGTGTGCGGAAGGTGGGTTTTTTCAGCTGCCTGGTAGATCCATTTGCGGGCTACTCGCTTTTTGTGCCGCGGGTGCTAGCCGGCATCACGGGGTACCTACCGATGGATACCTGGGCGGTATCGACGAATGTTATTGCTGCGCTCTTGGCAGGTGTGGTTGGTGCTTTGGCCTTCATCACCGTGCGGAGGTATGGGGTTGGGTTAGTCGCAAGCATTGTCATCGCGCTCTTGCCTGCCATCGCACCGATCATGGGTTTCGAATCACTAAACGTTATTGCCAGCTGCTACATGCTCCTTTTATTTCTAGCGACTTTGGCTCTGGCCCTGCCAAGTTCACCGGTGCGAGTGTGGTGGATCGCTGTGCTGTTACTCATCACCGCGCTGACAATCCCCTCAGCCGCGTTGCTATTACTTGTTATTTTGGTGCAGGCGATTCGCCGGAAATTCGAACCGCGGGCAGCTGTAGTAATGGCGGTGGCACTGATCCTCGGGCTGGTGGTGCAACTTTGGTTCGCGGTTACCGCGGTCAAGCCTCGAGCGGTCACTGTCGGCTGGGAGTCCTTTCAGGCTTGGGTTGATGCGGTGCCGAGTGCCATCTTGACGTATTGGCCCGGGCTTAATTTGGCTGAAACGCAAGTATTCACCAACTATGCTTCGCGCCCCTCTGCTTGGACGGGCTATCTGGTTGTCGCTCTTATCGTCGTGGCTGGTGGTTATCTGTGTGTGCGTACCACTGATCGAAAGTTCGCCGCCGGGCTCCTGCTACTGGCTGGAGTTGGTTATGGCGCGTTCCCGAGCCTGATTGGATTCGCCAACAACCGCTATTTTGTGGTGCCATGCCTACTGTGGGCCGCTGCGCTGTTTTTGTTACTCGACCCGGTACTGCGTCGCACGTCGCCGGCGGTAATAGCTATCGGACTGATAGCGGTGCTGGTGATCTGGTGGCCGGCCCTAGCGGTGAGCGCGTGGCGATCAACACCAGCACCGGTGTGGTCAGACCAGTTAGCCCTGATGCGGGCACGATGCCTGGGTGACCCAGGGGTCACCGAGCGCATCTTCTTCACCCCCTACTGGCCACCGGATTGGGGTGGCGCGCTTAGTGAGCCGACCACCACTGAAGTCTCTTGTTTGCAGGCGCGCAAGTGGTGACACGTGAGCAAGACTTAATGGGTGTAGCGGGACTATCCTGTGGTGGTGTCCAAGTTTCGCAATCTATTGACCGGCACCCATATTGGTTCATTAGCTTCCACCATCTATCCGGGACTTGACGAAAGGCTTTGGAACCGCCGGCGCGATCGCGAGATGCGAGAGGAAGTCCAGACAGCTGGCTATAAGTCTTTACTGGCTGACCTGCAGGCGTACTCGGCAGATCGACCAAGTCATTTGATTGTTGTTCCTCAAGAAGGCCCGGGCCATGACTCTTGGCGGGCGGGCACTCGCAACTTCTACTACGAGGCCGCACAGTCGGCTCGTGAGAAGTTCGGCGTAGAAAAGGTCACGGTATTTGCCGTCGATCCGAATGAACCTGCGGAGTATTGGCACGTACGTCTAATCAAATTGGCGCATGAAATAGGTGCCACTCATATCATCACGCATATTGAATCCGACCCAAGTAGCAATAACATCGCCTGGACTTGGGATGTGGTTTGGTCACAACTGGCTCAAAGCTGGGATGGTTGTCTGATGGGAGTGATGTTCGACTCGTCATTTACGTGGATCACAAATAAGAGCAGACGGCTAGCAAGAATGTCACCCAATTTCCTCGTGGTTGACATATGTATGCCCATGGATAACTCAATGGTGAGCGGTAGAAGTGAAGTAGGACCAGTAAACATGCCAGTCTCTCGGGAGTCTTTGCGGTTAATTGACGACCGCATTGAAGGCCTCCCAAAACTTTACGACGTGTCTTTCATCGGTGCGCTGTACCCTGATCGTGTCGCGGTGTTGGATCAACTTCGCGCGGAAGGCCTTAGAGTCGCAGTGAACCCGCATCGAAATGACGAAACTTGTAATTTACAGGACACGCGAACTAATCAGCCAAGCTACCTTGACTACATGGCAGGTTTGGCGCAGAGTGAAATGACTATTAATTTCTCGCGCTCAAGTGCGGGCCCTTTTGAGCAGATGAAAACTCGGGTGATAGAGGCTGCCTTGGCGGGGACTTTGCTATTAACAGATGATCAAGATCGCACCCGCCGTTTCTTTAAGGCTGACGAAGAATATGCCTACTTCAATTCGCCATCAGACTTACCTAAAGTAGTTCAGAGATTCATGAAAGATCCGGCAAGGCTTGCAAAGATGCAACTTCAAGCTCAGCAACGGGCCCGTGAAGTCGCAGATACGAGTTTTTGGCGCGGGATAGAAGCCGGGTTGCGCAATCGCGGGCTGCCAGTGTTAAGCCCTGGCGAACTTCCCGGATAAGGCGATAAGCGATGCCAGCATCACTGTGACCGGGAGCATCCCAAAGGCGGCGGAAATGATGACTCCGAAGGAGCCGCAAAGGAAGTATGCGGCGATCACGGAAATAGGCAGAATTGAGTCTCGGCTCCGGCGATACATCCAAATCGGGAGCATTAGGGCCAGCAAAAGAATCAAGGTGCCGACCACCCCGTTGTAGATGAGCCAGTTGAGCAGCCAATTGTGCGGGTCACGAAGTGTAGTTGCAGCGTCTGCGTCGTCGACAGGGCACTTCGGCAATAAAACGGTCCTACCATTTTCAACAATCTTAGTTTGGGCAGGAGCCTCTGTTATGCCTGTACATATGGTGTAAAGCGCATCAGTACCCGGCCCAGAACCAACTGCTAGGAAGCCAGGATTCCTGAGGTGCTCGATAATGAGGCCGTAGGTGACCAGCCGAGCTCCTGAGGTGCCCGCGCCGGCACCCTCATAACCGACCAACTTCGCGGCCCCTGGTGATGCGCTGGGTAGGAGCTGGGCTGGGCTTGTAGGCGATGACTGCATCGCTGCACTAAACTGCAGGGCCACATAGGTGGCTGTGAGAGAAACCGGGATAGCTAAGGCGGCAAGCAGCAAAAACTTCCACGGAGCGAACCATTTACGTTCTCGAATCAAAACGACCACGCCGCAGAAAAGGAATGTCACAAATGCGGCTCTGGAGGTCACCTGAATTCCACCAACAAGGAAAATAAACTGGGCTGCTCGGGCTCCGCTTGCAGATCCTGGCCAACTACCCCAAACGATTAGACCGATGCCGAAAATGACCCCTTGTAGATCACCGCGGTAGGAGAGGACGTCGACTCCGACGCCGCCAAGCAGGTCGCTTTGGAATGGACCAAATAGGCCCCACTGCACAGCTGCAACACCGAGAAGGTGAATCAGTGTCGCAATTCGAAGTAACCACAGCAGCCAACTGAACTTAACTTGCCGAAGGGCGAGGACCAGCAGCGGCACAATTGTGAGGTAGGCATATGGGGCCAAATCGCGGACAATTAGAGTGGGTTCATCGTGCGCTCCGGTAATCAGCACTTGAATAATGCGCGCCAAGATGTAGAGTAATGGGATTGCGAAAATGATCATTACTTGGCGAGGCATCGCGCGCAAGAGGCGGACGTTAGGTAACGCGCTCAGGGCGCCAATTACGAGCAGTGCGTCTGGGAGATAGATGCCGGGGATAGGGGTGGCGATGTAGGCGCCCCAGCGGCCCAAGGCAACGTCGATGAAAAGCGCGGCTAGAACCAAAGTTGCCGGCACCATTACGGACCATTTTTGACTTGGATTACTAGGTTCGCGACCGCGGCTGTTCGTGAAGTCAGGTTCTTGTTGAGTGTTAACTTTTTAGCTCACCGCTCCCTCTTCGACCGCGGACACCCAAACCTGACTCGCGCTCTCACCTTTATGCGTGGAGTCTGCCATAGAGCCGGCATTCCTTTTCGGAGTTAGGAGAATTGCTAGGTCAGCCGCGCAAATCCGCCTTGCGCCGCACCATCGGGTAGCAGTTCGACCAGGGCAGCGTCATCAAGGTGCGCAAGCTCGCCCATGACAATGTCGAGGGCCTCGAAGTATTGGTCGAGCACCGCATCGGTATGGGCCACTGAGGCGTAGAAACTCATGCCACCCAAGAAACCTTGGTCGAGGAGTCGTTTGGTGACATAAGTTTTGACGAGTAGTGGATCCAGGCCGGTGACGGTGTAGTTGGCCAGTGCCGGTAAGCCACCGACGGTTATGTCTAGGCCCGCGGCGGTCGCAGCTTCTTGCCAACGCTGCTGCACGTTCACCCCTATTTGATGCACGCGCGCAGGCGCGTCCTCTTGTTCCATTGCAGCAAGGGCGGCAAGGGCGGCGGTGGGGCCGATGCGCTCGGTCCAAAAGGTGCTGGAGATAAAAGTTGTTTGGGCAGCTTGCATAACTTCGGTGCGGCCGATGATCGCATTGATTGCGTAGCCGTTGCCGAGAGTCTTGCCGAAGGTTGCGATGTCGGGATCAACCCCGTAATGCAGGTGCATACCACCCATTGGTCGGCGAAAGCCCGAGGTGCACTCATCGAATACGAGCACCGCACCATGTTTTGTTGCAAGGGCGCGCACCCCTTCAAGGAAGCCCGGTGCCGGTGGGTCGTTGCGCTGCACCTCCATGTAGATGACGCCAACTTCATCGTCGTCCATGATTGCGGTGAGCCCGGCAAGATCGTTAAAGCGGAATGGGATTGACGTGCCGCGCAATGCCCGCGGCACCCCGTTGGG
>WLLZ01000097.1 GCA_009700485.1 Actinomycetota bacterium
GACTGGTTGGTGCCGTCCGGGGGGAGCAGCGAAATAGCGAGCGTCTAGGCTTAATGCTGTGAGTCCATTACAAGCCATCTTGTTGTTCGCCGGGATCCCATTAACGCTCGCCGCATTCTTGGCGGTTGCCGTTTCAGCTGGCAGCTGGATGCGCCGAACTAGTGCCGAAGAGACCGAACTGCCCGGTGGAGCACTTTTCATTTCGAGTGCGACAACTGCTCCTGACCCTTCACGGGTTCCTGATGCAATTGACATGGTGTCGAAGTCATTGGTAGGGGGTGGAGCAAGTGACCGGTGGTAATGCGATCACCCTTCGTGAGCGTGAAAAGGTGCAGCGCGCCCTTGATCTGGCTCGCGAGATTTCGGGGCTGTGTTTTAGCGCCTATGTGGGCGACTTACCGAATGAGCGCGAGTCAGCCATCGCCGCACATGCGAGGTTGACCGATCCTGAAAGTGCGGTGCTGGTTGCGGTTGACCCCAGCCGGCGGGTTATTGAAATAGTCACCGGCACCACCGCTGCAAAGCTGCTTGATGATCGTTCCTGTGAACTCGGGGCGTTCACTATGCGTTCCTCATTCCAAGCTGATGATCTTGCTGGCGGTATCCGAGACGGCTTGGTGTTGCTCGCCGAGCATGCGCGGGCACCCAAGGTGCTGCACCTCAACGACCCGGCTTAGGCATTTACGACCAAACAGCATTCTTTATTGGTTTGTACTTGTTTTGATTAGGTACTGGTGTCGGCAGCCCGAGCCCGCAGTGCCCGTTCAATCCCATCGCGGCCTTCACCAACCAAGCGTCGAAGCGCCGAGTTGAGCTCCCCGGCCAAGAATGCATCGGTCTGAGCCAAAGTTTCTTGATCAACCAGGAACGTCGGGTACAGGCCCATGGTGATGCTCTGCGCGGTTTCCATGGTGCGCTGCGCCCAAACCTGTGGCAAAGCCGCGAAGTATTTGGTTCGGTAATCAACAAGTAGCTCAACTTGATCAGGTTGCACGAACCCGCCAATAGTGGCTTCGAGAATGGCATTGGGCAGTTCGGTGCGCTCGATTATGTCGGCCCACGCAAGTTCCTTTGCCACCACCGTCGGGCGAGCGGCAAAAGCCACCGCGGCTTGGCGGCGTCCGGTGGCAGTGTCATCGCTTCTTAGCTCGGCTTCGATCGTCTCCTCGGCAAGTCGGCCGGTGACCACCAAACGCTGAAGCAGGGACCAGCGCAGGTCGGTGTCAACTTTTAACCCGATCCAGGTGATGCTGCCATCAAGGAGCCCGGCGACGATATCGAGATGGGCTGAAGTCGTTGCGCACGAGTTAAAGACCCGAGCGAAGGCGAGTTGGTGGTCGCTGCCTGGCTCAGAATCCTGCGCAATGCCAAGCACGCCACTAGCGAGTTGTTCGAGATAACCGGATCGATTTGCCGGAGCGACGAATTGGTCAATAGCTGACTTGAGTTGACGCAGCACTCCTTGCACCACGCCGATGTCAGACTCCTGACCGATACCGCTCAACACTAGCGCCAGGAAGTCACCGGTTGAGACTTCAGCGTCGCGGGTCATATCCCAGGCAGCGCCCCAGATGATTGCGCGGGCCAGCGAAGAATCGACTACGCCAAGGTGCTCAACCGCGGTGCGCCACGACTTTTCATCCAGGCGCACTTTCGCGAATGTCAGGTCGTCGTCATTGAGTAGCAGCAAGGCTGGCTGCTTAACCCCTACTAGGGCAGGCACCTTAGTGGTAGCGCCGACCACATCGAGTTCGAAGCGCTCGCGCCTGGTGAGCTGTCCGGCTACGAGGTCATACAGACCGATGGCCATGCGATGTGAACGTAAAGTCGGCGGCAACCCGGCGGGTGCGCTAGGTGGTTCTTGCGTAATGGTGAAATCAGAGTATGTGCCATCGGCGGCAAGTTCAAACTGCGGCCGAATCAAGTTGACCCCACTGGTGCGGAGCCATTCATCTGTCCAGCCGGAGAGATCGCGCCCTGAGGTGGCTTCGAGCTCACTTAGGAGGTCAGATAACTGCGTATTACCCCAGGCATGCTTGACGAAGTAGTTGTGAACTCCGGTGAGGAACTCTGGTTCACCGACCCAAGCCACGAGTTGGCGAAGTGCGGATGCGCCTTTGGCGTAGGTGATGCCGTCGAAGTTAACTCGGACGGAGTCGAGGTCAACCATGTCAGCGGCGATCGGGTGGGTCGAGGGCAATTGGTCTTGACGGTAGGCCCAGGCCTTGCGCTGGTTTGAAAAACTTGTCCATGCGTCGACATATCTGGTGGCGTTGACGTTGGCATAGTGCGCGGCCCATTCCGCGAAGGACTCATTTAGCCATAGGTCATCCCACCAAGTCATCGTCACGAGGTCGCCGAACCACATGTGGGCCATCTCGTGCAAAATCGTGTTCGCGCGTTGCTCGTAGGCGGCGTCTGTTACGCGTGATCGAAAGATCATATCTTCTAAGAAGGTGACGCAGCCGGCGTTCTCCATTGCCCCGGCATTGAACTCCGGGACAAATAGTTGGTCGTACTTGCCGAACGGGTAGCCGATCTGGAACTGCTTTTCGAAGAATTCGAAACCGGCTTTGGTTAGGTCGAAGATGTCTTCGGGGTCTAAAAACTGCGCGAGTGAGTTTCGGCAGAAGATCCCGAGAGGGTAGGTGCCGAAAGTTCCGGTATATGAATCCCGAACCTCGTGGTAAGGCCCGGCCACTAATGCGGTGATGTAAGTGGACAGGCGCGGTGTGGCCTCGAAGGTCCAGCGCGAAGTGGTTGGCGTGATCATCTCAGGATCAGAGCTTGGGGAGTTGCTGATCACCTTCCAGTGCGAAGGGGCGGTAACGGTGAGTGCGAAGGTAGCTTTCAGGTCAGGTTGCTCGAAGCAGGCGAACATCCTGCGAGCGTCAGCAGATTCGAATTGTGTGTAGAGGTAGGTCTCGTTATCGACGGGATCCACGAATCGATGGAGGCCTTCGCCGGTGTTCATGTACGCGCAGTCGGCGGTGATCACCACCTCGTTTTCCGCCAGCAAATTCGGTAAATCGATGCGGTGACCATCAAAGACTTGGGTGATGTCGAGGCTGACTCCGTTTAGCACCACGGAGTGGACCTGTGGCGCGATGAGGTCGATCCAGGTGTCAGCACCGGGGGTGCGGCACCCGAAAGTCGCTTTTGTCACCGAAGTGAACAAAGTGTCACCGGTTAGGTCGACCGTGACTTCATAGGAGCGGGACTCAACTAGGCGTGCGCGCTCCTGCGCCTGCGCCCTGGTGATGTTCTCGGTGCCGGTCATGACCTCATCCTTCCATTAGGGTCTTCCCCATGATGACAACGGCTGACTTTTGGTTCGATCCACTTTGCCCTTGGGCGTGGATGACTTCAAGGTGGATGCTCGAGGTAGAGCGGGTACGCGAGGTCCAGGTGCACTGGAATGTCATGTCCCTAGCGGTTTTAAATGAGGGCCGGGACCTCCCGCCGGAGTATGTGGAGTGGATGGCCGCCTCTTGGGCGCCGGTCCGAGTCATCATCGCCGGCCAGTTGGATCATGGCGACTCGGTGGTTTTACCGCTCTATACCGCCTTGGGCACCCGTATTCACCTTCAGCAGCGCAAGGATTACGAATTGGTCATCGCCGAGTCACTCGCTGAAGTAGGTCTGCCAGCGGAGCTTGCGGGCGTTGGTAAGACGACGAAGGTTGATGAGCAATTACGGGCCAGCCATGGTCGCGGGGTGACCCTCGTTGGTGAAGAAGTAGGCACCCCGGTGATTAGCGTTGTGGGCCCCGATGGTGACCCGGTGGCCTTCTTTGGGCCGGTTGTCACCCCAGCACCGAAAGGTGAGGCGGCCGGCCGGCTTTGGGACGGCACGCTATTGGTCGCTGCAACTCCGGGCTTTTATGAAATCAAACGCGCCCGCACTTCAGGACCGATCTTCGACTAATGCCAGAGGGCCACGTTGTTCATAGGCAAGCCCGGGCGCTTACTCAAGCGTTCAAGAATGAGCGGGTTCGGGTAACTAGCCCGCAGGGTCGGTTCGAGGCCGGCGCGAAGGTTTTGGACGGCAAAACTTTCGCTAAAGCGGAAGCCCGCGGCAAGCACTTATTTATCGGGTTCGAGAACAGGCGCTGGATACACATACACCTCGGCCTCTACGGTAAGTGGCAATTCGGTAAGGGCATTGAACCTGATGACAACGGTCTAATTCGGCTCCGCATCACGTCGGCAACTAACTTCGCGCAATTGCGTGGCCCCTCGGTGTGCGAGGTGATCACTGATGACGAGATGGCCACCGCTATCACCCGCATTGGGCCTGATCCGATCCATAAAAAGGCAGACCCTGCTCGAGCCTGGGATCGAGTGCACCGAAGCGCCGCGCCAATCGGGGCACTACTCATGGACCAAAAGATCTTCGCCGGTGTCGGAAATATCTATCGGGCCGAAGTGCTCTTTCGGCACCAAATATCGCCATTTACCCACGGCCGGGTGATTTTCAAGGAGCAGTTCGATGCCATCTGGAGCGACCTGGTGTTCTTGATGACACTAGGAGTGAAAAATGGGCGCATCGACACGGTTCGTGCGGTTCATTTGCCTGAAGTAATGGGGCGTGAGCCGCGAGTTGATCGCCATGGTGGCGAGGTTTATGTCTACAGGCGCGAGGGCATGAAATGTTTTGTTTGTGGTGCGAAAATCAAGATGGCGGATATGCAAGGACGCAAGCTTTATTGGTGCGCCAAGTGTCAAGTGGGTTAGCTAGAGCTGGGTAACTCGGATACTCTTGGGCTGCGAATACCAGGGTGATCGGGCGGAAGCGTCCGTTTGATGACAACCCAAGAAAGTAACACCGTGACAATGACAAGTGCGTAGAAGAGCGCCCCGGATGCGGCCAGGGCCCAAAGCCAATTGTTCTCGATCAAGGGGATAAGTACCGCCGCGCGAATTAGACACAGCAAAACCCACAGCCAGGAGGCGCGGTTGTAAGCGCGTATCAGATCAGGGTCTTGCCGCCACCGCATCTTGGTGCCGACGATCGGTCCGACGATAACGCCAAGTAACGGCCAACGAATGAATATCGAGATGGCAAATGCCAAGGCTGAGGCGACATTTAGTAACACCCGGGGCCAGAAGAAGGCGGCGGCGCTGCCTGACTTTGCCGCGATGTAGGCGCTCAGCACTACCACCAGCAGTGCTCCCAATACCCGCGTTGGGCGCTTGCGTTCAACCAGCCGCCAGATTGCGAAGAGGAGGCCGAGCCCTACGGCCACGCTGACAGCCCAAGTCATGTTGTCGCCGGTGGCGACATAAGTGGCAATAAAGGCCAGCGGCGGCAGGATGCTTTCGATCGCGCCTCGGGGGCCGCCGATCAGGGCCTGCAGCGGATGCTGCTTCGTCTCACTCACGGTCTTGAGAGTAGTGGCTCGGGCCCAAGACTTTCCCGACGAACCGTCAGCGCTTTTGGCCGAGTACGGTGTGGCGGTGACCGCAAACGTGAGTGAACTAGCGGCGAAGTGGAGCACCGACCTAGCATCCTGGGCTATTCCCGATGAAATCTTGAGCCAGGTAACTACCCCACCTTGGGTTCATCCCGTGGCGATGTTCACTGTTGACGACATCATCCCGGATTCGATGTCGCATCAAGTTGCCCGAGCTGTGGTGCCGGCCGGCGGCACTGTGCTCGATATTGGGAGCGGTGGTGGGCGCGCAGCATTTGCACTCGTGCCGCCCGCGGCCACCGTAATCGCTGTCGATCATCAGCAGGGCATGCTGGACGAATTTGCGAAAGCCGCGGCGCAGCGCGAGGTGCGGCACGAGGAGTTTCTTGGCGATTGGCCGGCGGTTGCGGGCGAAGTTCCCAAAACTGATGTGGTGGTGTGCCACCACGTGGCGTTCAATGTTGCTGAGATTGTGCCTTTCTTACAGGCGCTAAATTCGCACGCGCACCAACGAGTGGTGCTGGAGATTCCATTTCAGCATCCGTTGACGGATCTAAATCCGCTCTGGAAGACTTTCTGGGATCTAGATCGTCCTACGCAGCCGACGGCGGAAGACTTGTGTGCAATCGCTAGAGCCATGGGATTCGATGCCCAAATGGAGATTTGGCTGGATGCGACTTGGGGTAAAAGGGTGGCCTTGCCCAATGGGGAGCGCATTAAGTTCGCCCGCATCAGGCTTTGCCTAAGTGAAGACCGTGATGCTGAGGTGGCGGCGGCACTTATTCAGCTAGGGGCTGACCAGCAGCGGCGGGTTGCCACCATCTGGTGGGATGTCTCGGCTTAGATGTGTTCATGACATCTGCGAAAGCTATGGCCTATGACGTAGAACGCATTCGCGCCCGC
>WLLZ01000098.1 GCA_009700485.1 Actinomycetota bacterium
AAGGGCTAGCAGCAGCTATCCAGCCTTAACCCGGGCTGCGAAATCCGCTTCAACTGACGTCTCGACGTGATCCTCATGCGGCACTAAGCGCAAGTCGACATCTAATGCCACTAATAGCCGGGTCAGTGTCGCGGTGGTAGGTGAGGTTAATCCGCTTTCAATTCGGCTTATTTCGCACTGGGTGACCCCAGAGATTCGAGTCAGCGCCGCCTGAGTTAAGTGGCGTGCCTTTCGCGCATGTGCCAATTCGGCGCACAAGCCCAGGGCTTTCGCGCGCGCGCGGTGATCAAGTAGCTCAGCGGGCGACATGCTGTCCTCAACTTCGGCTACAAAACTTCGCCAAGTAGGCGCCATAACCCCTCCCTAATTATACAGAAATCTATATATTATCAGATGTTTCAATGTTGTCCAAATTCCCGGAGCCGACCCCGTGCGGTCGCGATTTCGAGTTGTTGGCGTCGCTTACTTGGGTCACGCCCTTTGTCATAGCCACCCAATATGAGAACCTGCCGACTCCCATGAAAATGCACGAAGACCCGCAAGAGAGCCTCCTGCCCAACGCCCGAAAGTCGCCCACGAATTCGTAACTCAGAGAGTCCACTTCCCAATGACTTAAGCAATGGCGTCTCCAATAACATCGGGCCTCTCACCTCAACGGTTTCTGCGACGAAACTAGCAACCAATTCACGTTTTGCCGGTGATAGTTCGTTCAGCCATCTGTCCACAGGGACACGCCCATACTCGTCAACATAAAAGGAGATTGTCCAGGTCACGCGTTAAGAATCAGCGAACCTTCACCAACTCACCAGCACGAATATTCGGGTTGTGGATGGCTAGTCGCTAAACGTCAGTGCGGTGGAAGTTCGCGAACGACCGACTCGCTGTCGGCCCCCGCTGCCCTTGATAGCGCGAGCCATATTTCTCTGAGCCGTACGGGTGCTCCGCCGGGCTAGAAAGCCGGAACAAACACAATTGGCCGATTTTCATCCCCGGATACAACATGATCGGCAAGTTAGCGACATTGGAAAGTTCGAGAGTGACGTGACCAGAAAACCCTGGGTCAATAAAGCCGGCCGTTGAATGCGTTAGTAGACCAAGGCGTCCTAGTGATGACTTACCTTCAAGTCGACCGGCAATATCGTCAGGCAAGGTCACAACTTCATAGGTGGAGCCCAAGACAAATTCGCCCGGATGCAGAATGAACGGGTCGTCACCTTCTGGCTCAATTAATCGAGTGAGATCAGGCTGCTCAATGCTGGGATCGATATGCGGATAGCGATGATTCTCGAAAACTCGAAAGAGTCGATCTAGCCGAACGTCAATACTGGATGGTTGAATCATCCCAGGATCAAAGGGCTCGATGGCAACCCGTTGGGCAGTGAGTTCGGCTTTTATATCGCGATCTGAAAGCAGCACCCGCGAAGGGTACCAATACCGAGCCGTGCCAGGTGGGTCGATCTAGGAGCTGAAACCTGAGAGGTCGTCAGGGGCATCAGCAGCGCAGGCCTCGAGGGCAGTCAATGGGACTATGCGAAGTGCCTGTTCATTTGTTGCTCGAAGCAGCACCGGTGATGAAACACCGGCCGAGTATGACTGCAGCCACCGCCCCGCGCATACCGCCCACCGATCTCCGGCGGTTAAACCCGGGAAGCCATATTGGGGCGCCGGAGTACTGAGGTCATTGCCTATCGCCTGTTGATGCTCGAGAAACTCCGTGGTCACCACCACGCAGACAGTATGTGAGCCGAGGTCATCGGGGCCGGTGTTGGCGTAACCATCTCGATAGAAACCCGTTAGTGGTTCAAGGCTACACAGTTCAAGTTCGGTGCCCAGCACATTGAATTGGTCCATGTATAAACGCTAGCGCTTAAGTATCAATGGATCACCAATTGGGTTGGAACTCCAAGATTGAAAGTTGGTTGCGGGAGGTGCACCAGGTACACGGTAGCCAAAATCATAAGGACTAAGCCCAGCCCGATCAATCCGTATCGCAAAGACACCATCGTGAATGTGCTGCCGATACCAACCAAGAACAGCACGCCGGCTAAGAGGACCGTCAACCTGATGTATTGATCAGATAAGTTGCCCGCGAAGACCCCATCGCTGTAATACGTATCAGCTTTTAATCGCAGCACATCACTTTCCTCAAGGAGTGGTCTTTTATACTCCTCCATATCGAATGGTGTTGCTGGCGCCTCTAAATTTGTCTCAGGGTTGGTGGCCTGCCAAGCGTTAAATGCAGTTTCTAAGTTTGGCTCAAAGCGCTGCTCCGCGAATGACATCGCGGCAGGGTCGCCCATAGACCTTGCCTGCAACCATGCATAGAAAGCTGATTCGTCGAAGTTCTGTACCTCATTGGCTTCAATCGCTTTCGCATCGGCATCGGTGTCCGCAGTTGAAGATTCAGCAAAAGCCACCCGGGATTCGGTGCCGTATGCGGCTGCCGCGAACCCCGACCATGCCGCCATAACAGTTACCGCGGCCAATAAAACTGCCTCAGCAATCTGCACAACGCGCCAGTGCCCCGCAGGTTGACCGTGGGCCTTGCTGTGCTCTTGGTGCCGTTGGGCTTCATGGGCAACCTCAACCGGCGAGAGTGACTCTCCCACTGCGACCCCACTTCTTTTCCGTGTTGCCTAAATTGCCGATAGGTCGACTGGGTCAATTATGCTACGAACTATGCCCGACAGTGATCCTGCCATCAATCCCGCACCTGATGAAGTAACACCGGGGCCCGCGGATCGCCTTCGCGAGCGGCTCACCCATGGCCACGGCCGTTACTCGGTAATTGCTGGCACTTTGACAATCTGGATCATGGACACTTTGCTGACACGCCGATTGGAGATGAGTGGGGCAGTAACCGGCACGACTGCTGACATCGTTCGCACGTTCGAGGCCGTGAGTACTGTCTTATTCGTCATAACGTCAATTGCACTGATCGTTACTCTGCTCAAGCCTTATCCACGTGCGTTGTTCCCGGTGGCCGCAATCTATCTAACTTTTTCTGTGGTGCAGGTGGTAGCAAATGTAATTTCAATGCTCAGCAGCGCGCATACAACTGATGGGATTGGCTTAGGCAGCCTCTGGGATGTGGCCGCGGTCTACGCCATGAGTGTGTCTGTGTTCATGTTTGTTTACGTACTTCTAGATCTGGCTACCCCTGGCGGCGCATTCGTCTGGCCAGCACGTGATGGCCAAGATGCCCCTACCCCAAACCTTTTCGATTACCTTTTCATCTCACTCAACGTGAACTCCACTTACGGCCCCACCTCCGAAGCGGTCATGTCGCGCCCCACCAAACTCATCATGGCGATTCAGGTACTACTCGCAATTTTGATGCTGACGGTGCTGATCTCCCGCTCAGTTGCCGCTACTTCTTAGTACCTCGCGCCGGCACCAACCGGCCCGGTACGCTTAAGGCCTTCGCGGGCGTAGCTCAGTGGTAGAGCGCTAGCTTCCCAAGCTAGATATGCGGGTTCGATTCCCGTCGCCCGCTCAGAATAGACGTGTGCTTCATATAGGTAGGAGCAAGGCGACGTTGGCCGCCGCCGCCGCCTTAGCCAGCTCCCGGTCAAGGGTTGCTAACGGAAGCCCCCGGTCTCTAGCTAGCAGCAAATAGCACGTGTCGTATGAGGTGAGCCCATGCTTTTGCGCCTCGAGTGCTAGCCGCTGGACCTGACTACCCACAACATCGGTGCGGATATCCAATTGATCAAGTAGTTCGCAAACGCCGACCACGAACTCAGCATCGACTCGTCCGGCCCGCATGGCGGTGCCGAAGGCATTGGCCACCTCCGCGTGCCATAACTCGGGAACGAGAGCGAACCCGTTGGTCAAGAGATCGTCGATCTTCGCTTCGGCTTCAGGGTCCCCGTCTCGAAGAACCCAACCTATGGCAGCTGACGCATCAATAACGGCTCCGCCTTGGTCGCTCACCTAGCACGCCCGTCGTCGATCAACTCTCGCCCCGTCGCACCCGCCGGCAGTCGGCGAACTCGCTCACCCAACTCGCGGATGGCAGCAACAGCGGCCGACCTATCCTCCCGATCAGCCGCCTTGATGGGCGCTATGCGTGCGATGGGGCGCCCGTGCTTGGTGACAGTTACCTCTTTGCCTTCCATGACCTCCTCAAGGACCGCGGACAACTGGTTCTTGAGGTCGTAAATGCCTATAGACCCACCAGGGCTGACCACGCTCATATATTCAGGCTAGCCTCTGGCCCGAAATACGTCAAGACTGGCTAGCTCGCCGGGGGGGCGTGTCACTCGGTGCTGCAGGCTCGCCCGTCATTGGTCAGGCCCTCATCACGCGTTGACTAACTTGCGTAACCCGCTTTCGTAGCTGCAGGAATCTCGGCAAGGCGCCCGATTGATACGCGATAAATGTAATTGCCTTTGGGTGACCCTGGTCCGGTGCCGATGTCGGTGGATCCTTAGGCGCCGAGCTCGGCGGTCTCGAGGCTTTCGCTAAGCAGACCACGCATCACCTCATCCGTGAAAAACTCCATGCCGCAAATCTAGGCGTTATGTAATATCTCCCGAGGAGAATTTGCCGTCTCACCGCGTACTTTTGAACAAGTTGACGTACGGATAGACTGACGAAAGGGTTCTACCCCAAATGCGACTTCGACTTGCTCTGGTCCGCTTCCTGACACCTCTGAGCGTGACTGCAGCGCTAGTAGTTTTGGTTACCTCGGCTGAGCCAGTTCAGGCAGCCAGCGGCAATCTCGTTTTCGCGACTTTTAATGTTTGTAAAGTGGATTGTGCGGCACCAGCTCCACCTTGGGATATCAGACGAGATCGGGTGGCACGTGTCATTGGTGAATCCGGAGCCGACGTAGTAGGGCTACAGGAGGCAACAAACAATCCAACCACCACGGCTAAAACCCAAGTAGCAGATATTCAAACGTTGCTCGCTCCAGCTGGTTATGTTTCGCCTTTCTTCACGGTCGATTCGAATGAATGTCGTAGGCCACGTGATGCCCAAGGTGAACTAACCGGTCCGTCACCTTGCGACAACTCCGCAGCTTTGCTTTACCGCACTGCGACGATTGAGCAGGTCACCACGCCAACTGGTCTGCCATCCGCAGGCATCGTTCAAGTGGGATCGATCGCACCTGGTATCGACGCAATATCGGCAGCGCGGTCGGTGGCGTGGGCTTACCTGCGAGGTAAGAATGGCGCTGGGCCATTTCTCGCAATCTCCTTGCACCTAGATTCAAATAAAGACGCCACCGCCGAAACTTCGCGCGTTGCAGTAGGCCAAGCACTCGGTGGTTGGGTGAATTGGATGAACGGCATCCAGGGCATGAGTAACACCCCCGTGATTTTGATGGCAGACCTCAACTCCTATGCAAAGCGGCAACCAAACGGCGTTCAAATGGCACTAACTAGCGCGGGGTGGATTGATGCCCACTCGGCACGATCGCGTCGCAATATTCAGTACTCCACGATCAATTACAACCCACGGTTAGGGGCTGACGCCCAAGGGTTCCCCGCAGCGCCCTACAAGTTTCACAAAACCAAGAAAAATCCAAATGGCGAAGCAACTCGAATCGACTACATAATGGGTTACGGCACCGGGCTAAGGGTCATTGACTACGAGGTAGTCATCTATTTAACTGGCAAGGCGTTCAACACTGATTATCAAGCATCTGATCATCAAATGGTCAAAGCTACCTTCGCTTTCCCTTGAATTGCTAGTGGTTCGTAGTTGTCTTCGGGCTATTGCGGGAGCCGCCTGAACACTGGGCGTGGCAAAGTCTTTAACGCGGTCATGACGAAGCGCAGCGGCCCGGGGGCATACACGGTGTTCTTGCCTTTGCGTAACCCCGCAACAACAATATTGGCCACCACTTCTGGGTCGGTCGTCATCGGTGCTTCTGGCATACCGGTTGTCATCTTCGTACGCACCATGCCCGGGCGCACAACTAGAACATTTGCGCCCGAGCCATGCAATGCGTCACCGAGGCCTTGAGCGAAGGCATCAAGACCAGCTTTCGTGGACCCATAAATAAAATTAGATCGCCGCGCACGATCGCCTGCAACACTTGAGAAGACTACGAGTGACCCATGGCCTTGACCCTTCAATCTTGCTGCAACTCTTAAGCCCACGCTCACCGCGCCGGTGTAGTTGGTCGTGGCCACCTCAACTGCGAGATCGGGATTGGCCTCACCTTCGTCTTGGCTACCAAGAACCCCGAAAGCAAGTAGAACAATGTCAATATCCCCGGCATCGAAAACCTGATTAATAAGCACCGCGTGCTCCGTGGTGTTCTTGGCCTCAAAATCAATCGCTGAAACACCTTGAATACCCGC
>WLLZ01000099.1 GCA_009700485.1 Actinomycetota bacterium
GCCGACAACAGCGTAGGAATAGGACTGAGCGTCAAGTAGGCCCGGGCCCATTGAAACCAGTGCGTCTTTTGCAACGGGATCAGAGATTCGTGCGGCCACCTCAGCTACGGCAGCTCCCCCGCGGATTTCACCCGCGATTAGTTCGGCCTCCGGGAAGGGCAAGCCATCGGCGTTGAGGATGCCGGCCATCCGATTCTGGTAAGCGGCAAAGCTCAAGGCGCCGACCAGCGCCCCCCCGAACACTCCGCCGATGTTTCCTGCGGCCTTATTGATCGATGCCGCAGCACCAGATGATTCCGCAGGTGCTCGGCTCAGGAAAGTGTTGGTGATTGGACCAACTAGGAAGAGAGTGGGGACCGCGATCACCGAAAGCACCAACACGGGAACCCAGATCGGTGCATCCGGGGTAACAAACAAAGTCGCTAAGCAGGTAACGGCGCTGACTAGGAGTGCTATCAGAGCGGCCTTCGCCGGTCCGATGCGAGCACTCACCGGGCCGGAGAGCAGGCCGCCAACCACCGCAAACCCTTGCGGCACGACGAGTAATAGTGCAATGAAAACGATTGGCACGCTGTAGCGGTACTGCAAGAGCATATTGGTGTAGAAGAAGAGATCGGGCATCGACGCCACGCATAGGGCGACGACCAAGATGATTAACCCCCGCCCGCGGCACCAGCGAAAGTCAAGTGTCGTTGTCGCACTGCGCCGCATTATGACGATCAGGGCGAATAGGGCCACAACCGCTATCGCGGCGGCGAACACCGCGAAGTCGTCACTAGTTGCCAAACTGATGATACTTAGGGAAGCACCGGCTAAGACCGCGCCGGCCAAAAGTGGCGTCACCATCTCCCCGCCCGCTCTCGTCGTGCTCTTGGGCACGTAACGCAACATTGCCACCAGCGTGATGAGGCCCAGGACAACCCAAAAGATCAACACCGCCCGCCAACCCGCCGTTTCCACAATTAGGGCAGTCACGGGCGGGGCCAGCATGAAGACGGCGGGGGTGGCCGCTGCGTAGAAGCCAAATACCCGAGCCCGCTTACCCGGATCCGTCACCGTTGTATTGATCAACGAGAGGGCAACGATCGCGATGGTAACTATGCCGATGCCATCAAGAATTCGGCCGATGACGATCCAGATCAAGTTCGGTGCCAGACCTACGATCACTGCGCCGATTATGAAAAGCGTAATCCCGATGGCAAGCATCCGGCGTGGACCCCAGCGATCAGAAAGCGCCCCCGCGACGAACACCACGAGCAGCCCCGCGGCCGACGGGGTGAATTCCAAGGAGTTGGCACTGTCCCTCGAGAAGCCGAGGTCCTGTTGCATTGACAAGAGGATGTAAGAAAAACCGGAAATCCGCACCTTCAGCAAGATCAAGCAAAGAAAAGCGGTAACCACTGCGCCGCTCGTTGCGCGACCCACCGTACTGGGCCCCATCATACGCCCAACGCTATCGAACATTACGTTTGTCCATATGCGTAACTGAGTCTGTGATCGACATCAATTTCCCCGACGGAGCCGGATCGAGGATGCAGCGACGCGCAGCACTACACGAGTATCTCTCCGCGTGAGCTTGTCTCACGCGCCCGCTGGACTTGGTCCGTGGCTCGATATAGCCTTCCAGCATGATTCCGTTCGTCGTTCTCACCGTGATGGTCGGCGGAGTTTCGCTGGCTCTTTTCTTGAACCGCGGTCGCGGCAACGCTCAGGGTTGCTGCTGCCCGTCTGACCCGAGCAGGGATACCCGCATGCGGGAGGCCTTTAGTGAGGCAGGCACGGTCAGCACGAAGGAGCAGTGAACGGGGGTGTCAAAAACCGCCCCGGTGGTGGTTCGTTCATTCGCCATGCGTTATCACGTGAAAGATGGATCGCGGCGTTTCCCTGCTTCGGTAGCGGGGAGCTCGATTGTCATGGTGGTCCCGAGCCCTGTCCCCGGTGAGGCGGCAGTGATGCTCCCTGAGTGGTCGCTGACCAGGGCACGTGCAATTGTGAGCCCCAGCCCGCTGCCGCCGCCGTCGGTGCTGATCCGTGATGGGTCGACGCGATGGAATCGCTCGAACACCCAACCCACCTGATCGGCCGGTATCCCCTCGCCAGTGTCCTTGACCGTGAGCCGGACGCTCGAGCCGGCACGCTCAACGGCGACGATCACCTGTCCGCCGACCGGTGTGTGACGGAGTGCGTTGTCCAGCAGATTGGCGAGGACCTGTTGCAGTCGCATGGCGTCTCCCATGACCGCACAGGGATGTTCACCGAGCCGGGCGACCAACTCGACGCCTTTGCCAATGAATCTTGGCGCCGCGGCGGCCACCGCGGCACGGGCGATGTCACGGGCGTCGATCCGCTCCAGTCGCAACCCCAAGGCGTGCTCCTCAGCTGCCGCGACCTCACGCACATCCGTGGCAAGGCGTCTCAGCCGGTTGATCTGATCGCGCATGGTTCGCCACGAGACCTCATCATGGGGCAGCACATCGTCTTCCATGCCGTCGACATACGCCTCGAGAGTTGCCAACGGCGTGCGCAACTCGTGAGCCAGGTTGGCTAGCAGGCGGGAGCGTGTCGCCTCGGTCGCTCCTAGGCGCTGCGCCATCTTGCTGAACGAGACCGACAATTGATGAAGCTCGCTGCTGAAGGTGGCGTCAGGCACATCGACGTCGTATCGCCCCGTCGCGACAATCTCCGCTGATTCAGCCAGTTCCTCGACCGGCCTGGAGACCCGTCGCACCATCAGCCATGCGATCGCCCCTGCCGCGAGCAGTGAGGTCACCGCTGCCAAGCCCACGGATATGGCGAACGCCGAGGCAAACGCCTCCTCGGCGTGCAGTTGCACGGTGACGTCAGCGACCCCGGCTTGAATGAGATGGTTGTGGAACAGGGTGGGCGCCACGAGGATCGCAGACACCACCAAGGTGAGTGTCCCTATCCCCACGACGAGAGCCTGCGCTTGCATGAGACGGACAGCTAGCCGAGGTCGACGCTTCATGGGGCGACCATGCCGTATCCCACACCACGCACCGTTCGAATGAACCTCGGCTCGGCGGCGGCATCCCCGATCTTTTCGCGCACATGCCCAATGTGGACGTCGACAACATGCTCGTCTCCGTACCACCCCGGGCCCCACACGGCATCGATCAACTTCCTTCGGGTCAGCACGGCCCGCGGATGCGCCATCATCGCCGCGAGCAAGTCGAACTCCGTGCGGGTCAACTCAATCTCGCTACCGTCCAAGGTGAGGTTGCGCCCTTGAGCGTCCATCGTTAGCGTCCCAATGGTGTAGAGCTCGGTCGAGTCGTTATCCGATCCGGCTCGCGGACGTCGCAGCATGGCGCGCACGCGCGCAATCAACTCCCGTGGAGAAAATGGCTTGACGAGGTAGTCGTCCGCCCCCATGGATAGGCCAAGGACTTTGTCCATCTCCTCGTCGCGTGCCGTCAGCATTATGATGTACGCGTCGGAGAACTGACGAATCTGGCGACACGCCTCGATGCCGTCGAATCCGGGGAGCATGATGTCGAGCACGATCAGCACCGGGGAGTCAGCGCGGGCTCGAGCCACGGCGTCCGGTCCGGTGTGGGCGACCGCGACGTCGAACCCCTCACGCTCGAGGTAGCTGCCAACGACTCCCGTCAATGGCACCTCGTCGTCGACGACCAAAACTTTCAACCGTTCATTCGCCATCAACGATCCATCCCTCCGCCAGCCTCGTCACCACGATTGTGCCAACACCATTTTTAGACTCTTGAAGTGGTCACGGCGCGCTGCCGTCTCGCACGGAGCCTTTATCGAACCTTGATCCATTCTCAAGCGCAGCGCTACTCAGTGTGGCCCATGATGGGGTATGAAGTGGTTTAGTCCCTTATCAACTCGGCTCTGAAGGAGATTGCCCGCACATGAGAATGACCAGCAAGATGAATGTTCTAATTGTCGCGACCGTGGCTGCCACCGTCCTCCTGACGGGTTGTGCATCCTCGAGCATGTCGTCAGCGGAAATGCCAGCCGGTCATTCTTCCAGTAGTGGCGCCGTGGTTGCGACCGGCTCGGACGCGGACGTTACCTTCGCGCAACTCATGATCTCGCATCACGGGCAGGCGGTGGAAATGGCCGACATGGCCCTGCAGCAGGCCACCTCCGCGGAGGTCACCGACCTTGCCACCCAAATCAAGGCCGCGCAGGACCCGGAGATCGGGCAGATGCGCGGCTGGCTGCGGCAGTGGGGCGCCCCCGAGCAGATGGACAGCATGGACGGCATGGGCCACGGGGACATGGACATGGGCGGGCAGAGCGCCGGCGGCATGATGTCCGATGCGGACATGGGTGCGCTCGGCGGCGCCAGCGGCGCCGACTTTGACCGCATGTGGCTGACCATGATGATTGCCCATCATGAAGGCGCCATCAAGATGGCCGAGCAGGTAAAGGCCGAGTCGACCAACCCAGACGTGATCGCCTTAGCCGACGCCGTCGTCGCCGGGCAGAAGAAGGAGATCGACACAATGCAGCAACTGCTGGACAATTAATCACCACCAAGGGGAGTCTCAATGAACACGACCACGAGCTTCGCCATCATCGGGATGACATGCGGGCATTGCGTCTCCGTGGTCACCCGTGCCTTGACTGACCTACCGGGTTTTGTCTCGGTGGACGTGGAGCTGGTCCCCGGTGGCCCCTCACCGATTACGCTCATTAGCCAGGAACCGGTGGCATCAGCCGATTTCGCAAAGCTCATCGAGACGCTCATCGATCAGGAGGGATACGAGGTCGCATGGTCCTAACGCCAGCCCGAGCGGTTGCGGCAGCGGCGTTGGCCGTTGCCTCCGGCCTAATCCTGACCGCGTGCGGTGGCACCGGTGCCACGTCCGCAACAGTTTCCGCACCGGCGGTAGACGGGGCCGCCCTGCCTGCGCATGTACATAACCTCGCGTATAACGCCGACACCCTGCTTTTCGGCACCCACGAAGGGTTGTGGGAACAGGCACCCGGGCAGGTGCCCAAGGCCGTCTCTCAGGAAGCCTTCGACGTCATGGGATTCACCCAAAACGGTGACCGATGGCTCGCCTCAGGCCACCCCGCGGCCGGCAGCACTGCGCCAGGAAGCCTAGGCCTCCTTGAGTCCACCGACGAGGGGGTGACCTGGAGCCCGGTCGCACTTTCCGGGGAGGTTGACTTCCACCGACTTGTCGCTGCCGGCGACCAACTGTTCGGCATCAACTCCGCGGACAACGCCCTGCTTCGATCCGATGACGGGGGCCGCTCATGGACCTCGGCCGGTGCCGTTCCGCTGTTCGACCTCGCCGTGGCTCCGGATAACCCCGACACCTTGCTGGGGACGACAGCCGACGGGCCGGTTATCAGCACCGACGCAGGAACCACGTTCGAGGCTGCGCCCGCACCTGCGCTGATCGCATTTCTTGCATGGACCCCTCGCGCGCTGGTAGGCGTCGCAGCCGATGGGCAGGTACTGGAGTCCACCGATCGGGGCGCCAACTGGCAAGCCAAGGGCCGGGTCGCCGGCCCGCCCGCCGCTGTGGCCGCCGACGGCAGCCGGGTTGCCGTGCTGGCGGGCGGAGTTGTGTACGAGTCCACCGACAACGGGGCCACCTTCACCCAGCGGGTCACCGGGATTACCGGTCACTGACGAGGGGGGCCGCCAGCCGCCCACGTGCTTTGTGCCGTCCAGCTCCCTCTTGCCGGTAAAACCAAGTCTTCATTGAATCTTGACACAAGATTGGCGAGCCCATGGCAATGCCACCCGCATAATAAAGGAGAAGGTGGCGCCACCAAGTTGGAGCTGAAGAAGACGATAGGAGAGTTGCGCAGTGTCTCAATCCCGTCTCGGCCGGCGTTTCGTCTCCGCGGTCGCGGTGAGCATCCTGGCCTTCACCGCTGTTGCCCTCGGTTCGTCCTCGGGAATGGCAGCTCCGCAGGCCGATCTTCGGGAGGTCGAGGCGCAGGTCCGCGATCTAGAGATGCAGGCGGGCGCAGCACATGAGGAGGCTTCGCGGGCAGCCGATCGGCTGAGCGCCGTTCGGCAAAAGCTGGATTCGGTGCAGGGGCGACTCCAGAGCCAACGTAAGGAGTTGAATCAGACTCAGGCCGTGCTAGAAGATCTCGCGCGCTCCTTATATGCGTCGGGCGGGATCGACCCAGCCCTTGGGTTGTTACTGGCCGAGGATCCCGTTGAGTTCCTTGCGCAAGCTTCCGTGATGGGCCAGGTGGCTTCGAGCCAGGCCGGGCTGATCCGGCAGGCGCAAACGGGGCGGCTACGCCTTGCCCAGACGGAAGCCGAAGCAGCCGACCAGGA